>NZ_LT607802.1:3235555-3241822 GCF_900090205.1 Vogesella sp. LIG4
GCGGCACATTGCTTTCCCATTCCTTCAACCACTTGATCTTGCCATCCCACGGCGCCAGCTTGGCTGGTGGCAAGGGCACGATGTCGTCGATGTCATCTACCGAGGGGTTGAGGTAGGAGTAGTTATGCAGGAAGTCGGACAGGATTTTGTAGCGGCGGGAACGCTCGTCGTCTTTGGTCCGTCCGAGGTAGGCCATATCATTTGCTGAGGCAGGAGCAAGGAATGCTTCCTGAAGGGCCATGGCGGCCACGTCATTGCCAGCCTTGACGGCCAGTTGGTAGTACTTGAGAGCTTCTGGGAAGTTTCTTGAGTTACCCATCCGAATGGCGTACTCAAACGCAGCCTTGCTATGCCCTTGTTCCGCAGCACACCTTTTCATTTGCAGTCCAATACTGAGTGGTGTCGGATAGTCAATACCAAGGCTGAATAGCTGGTCTCCCACATAATATTGCGCGTCCGGGTTACCCAGATCGGCCGCATGGCGCAGATATTGCAAGGCCGAGGCATTGCTTTCTGCCACGCCGTAGCCCTTGGTAAGCAGTGCCCCCATATCGTAGTAGCCCTGCGGGATGCCTCGCTGGATAAGGTCTTGCGCCAGGGTTACCGGCAGGCTGATGACATCGTCGGCATCGCTGTGGCCCCGGATCAGTAGCAGCGCCAGATTATGGTTGGCCTTGTCGTGGCCCCAGGCCGCGGCAATGCGGTACAGCCGCTCGAAAGCCGGGTATTTGGCCGGGTCATCCTTGAGCAGGTTTCGCTTTTGCAGCCAGCGTGCGTGTTTGAACAGCTGTTCGGCCTCCGGGTTTGGCTTGGGGATGCGGGCTTGTTCGTGGCTGCAAGTAAAAGCTGGCTGCCGTTCCAGACTGTCGGGGATGGCGGTCAGTGGGCTGGCGGCGGGTGGAGAAGCTGGCGCCTTGCCGCAGGCTGCCAACAGCAGGCAGGCTGCGGCCAACGTTGGCCGCAAGGCCGCACGAAGGCGCTGCTTGCCGCCGGGCATCACGGCTGTACACCCTTGGGGACGGGGCGGCCGGTGGCCGGGTCGAGCCCCTTGGCCTTGGCCATCTCGGCAATGCGCGCTTCGCTGGGCAGCGGCGGCGGCACATTGCTTTCCCATTCCTTCAACCACTTGATCTTGCCATCCCACGGCGCCAGCTTGGCTGGTGGCAAGGGCACGATGTCGTCGATGTCGTCAACCGTAGGTTTGAGGTAGGAATAACGCCCCAGGATGTCAGACAGGATTTTGTAGCGACGGGAGCGCTCCTCGTCTTTTTCTAGAGCGAGATAATCCAGGCCGTCGCTGGGTGGGGGAGCGAGAAATACCTTCCCTAGCTTGAAGGCAGCTGTTTCATCACCAGCTTTCACTGCTAGCTGGTAGTACTTGAGTGCTTCGGAATAGTTTTTTGAGTTTTTCATATCTACAGCATATTCAAAGGCCGCTTCGCTATGGCCTTGCTCTGCTGCACATTTTTTCATTTGCAGTCCAATATTCAGTGGCACCGGGTAGTCGATACCTAACATGAATAGCTGGTCACCCACATAATATTGCGCATCCGGGTTGCCCAGGTCGGCCGCATGGCGCAGATATTGCAAGGCCGAGGCATTGCTTTCTGTCATGCCATAGCCCTTGGTGAGCAGTGCCCCCATATCGTAGTAGCCCTGCGGGATGCCGCGCTGGATAAGCTCTTGCGCCAGGGTTACCGGTAGGCTGATGACATCGTCGGCATCGCTATGGCCCCGGATCAGCAGCAGCGCCAGATTGTGGTTGGCCTTGTCGTGACCCCAGGCCGCAGCAATGCGGTACAGCCTCTCGAAAGCCGGGTATTTGGCCGGGTCGTCCTTGAGCAGATTCTGCTTTTGCAGCCAGCGCGCATGTTTGAATAGCTGCTCGGCTTCCGGGTCACGCTTGGGGATGCGTGCTTGTTCATAGCTGCAGGTGAAAGCGAGCTGCTGTTCCAGGTCGTTGGGAATCGCAGTCAGCGGCGATGTGTTGGACATCGGAAGGTTCCTGGTTTCGGTGGGCTTGCCGCAGGCGGCCAGCAAGGCAAGCAATAGAAGTAGTGCGTGCCGCATATTCAGTCCTTGTTGGATTGGGTAGGATCAAAACGCTGAAAGCCGCGTAGAGAGGCTTCGGGCACCTGTTTTCGTGGCTCACGTCCTTTGTTTTCCTTGATGATGTCCCTCCAAGAGTTGAATGCCTGCACCACGTCCGCCTGTGCCCCTTTGCCCCCTGTGTGGATATTCCACAAGTCCAACCGTGCTTGGCGGCTGATATGTGGGTTGCAGTGGGCAACGTTCAATTCGCTGTCCACCTCCATGCTGCGGGTGTTGATATTGGCGCTGCCCAGCGTCATGTAGGTATCGTTGACCAGCAGCAGCTTGCTGTGTACGTACACCTCGGGCCAGGCCATCCCCGGCGGGGTGTCGGGAGGCACCAGGGTGCAGACATGTACCTTCAGGCCGGGGCGATCTTCCGGCACGATGGTTTCCGCGGCTTTCATTTTCTGGCCGAGCTTCCCATCCTCCTTGGATGCCAGCAGATCCAGGTCTTGTTGCATCTTGTCCTTTTCCTGCTGCAGCCGGTTGCGCTGGCTGGCCAGCTGGTTATGCTTTTCAAGCAGCTCGCGGGTTTTGGGGTCCCGCAGCCAGGCGGGCGGGTATTTGCCATCCTTGAAGACCGCCGGGTTGGGCAAGCCGCTGGCTATCGCCCCCAGGCTGGCATCGTACTGACGCAGCCGGTTTTCAGCCTGATTGATGGCCGTGGTCTGATCCTGGATACGGTTTTGCAACTCGACACCGGGCATGGCATCGGCCCGGCCAAGGCTCTTGAGCATTTCGTGGGTTTTCTCCGTACCCGAGCCCATGCCGGCGTTGCTGCTGTTGGTCACCACGAACAGGTAGAGTGATTGGTGACTGGCCGGGTCCCGCCCCCATTGGCATTGCTTGGCAGCAGCCTGCTTGATCTTGTCTGCCAGCGGCGGCCAGCGAAAATACTGGTTCTCGACATAGATGCACTGGGTGGCATTGTTTACGGCCTGCAGATAGGCTTTCTTGATGTCTTCCGCCCGGTACTGCGGCTGAGTCCGCAGAATCTGCCCCTGGATTTTCCTGCCCAGTGCTTCGCGTAGCGGATAGTGGGCAAAGCCGGCACTCGGCTTGTCCAAGCTTTCTCCGGTTTCTTTTTCCCAGGCATAGGCAAAATTACGAAACAGGTCGCCACACAGCGGTCCAGTTAGCCGACTGGAAAGATCTTCTCGCGGCAGTGCACCGTTTCGCCCGGTATTCGCCGTTCTGCGGTGGTAGCTGTGCGCACAGGTATCCCAATACTCGTCCAGCATGTTGTGCCCCATAACGAAGCCAACGTGGTCGCTCGGGCTACCGTAATCCACCAGCACCATTTTCTGGTGGTGGCTGGGGAAGGCCGACAGCACGGCACGCATGCTGCGCGAAACTTTTTTGTCATCAAATTCCTGCTCGGCCAGATAAGCACGGTCAGCGGCAGAGAACCCCCGAACCCGGAAGATCAGATTCTCGACCTGTTTATTGCCAAGCACGGTCTGTGTGGCTTTGGTAAGTGTTTGCACATAGCCGCGATCCCGGTCGTAACGGCTGAACCAATGACTATCCAGCTTGTTCTGTTCCTTGCTGCTGGTAGCTGGTACATCCTTGTAGCCGCGGCTGTAGGGGCCTGAACGGTTAGGCATGTTCGGCTCGTCCATGGAGAAGCCGGTCAGGCTGGTTGTGTAATCATTGCCCACCACATAGCACAACACCCGTACCTTCACGCCCTCGGCAGCCTTCTGCTCCAATAGCTGGCCGATCGATGGCGATTTGCCATCACGAATGAAGTGCATCGAAGGCTGAAAGCCCCAGCAGATAATGCAGACGGATTGTTTGGCTGCTGCAATGGCGCGGTGCACCTCGCCAAACGCGCGCTCGCCGTTGATCAGGAAGTCGAAAGTGCCATTCAGCGGGCTGTATTCGGACTGCTGCACGAACCACGGCGGGGTGATGGTGCATTGCAGGCCCTGGTTGGCCGCAACCGGCGTCGTAATCTTGTTTCCCATGCTTATTCGCCTTTGTCGGCAGGTTTGAACAGCGCCAGAAAATCTTCACGTGCCGATGCCTGCTGCTTGTCACGGCCGCCGTCTGGTGCGGCGCCGGCAGTGTGTTTGTGAAAACCGGCATTCGCCGCTTCACCCTGTGCCGGGTTGTGGTAATCCACGGCCACCGGGATGTCGTACACCACGCCATTGGCCAGTTCCAGCTTGTATTTCTGCACCGGCACGCGGTGCTGCACCTGGATATGGCCCTGTTCGTCTATCACGCCTTCGCCCTGCAGGGCGCCATCGGCATACAGCTTGTAGGGCATGCCTCCCCAGCTGCTTTTCACCCCCAGCGGCGACTGATCCACCTTGATGCTGAGCGGGAAAGTTGGCGCATGCTGCGGAAAGGAGGGGTGCGCCGGGGTCATCTTCGCCGGCCCGCTCCAGTCGTGGCTCGCCCCTTTGAAGCTCACCTTGCCCGGCGCGTGCAGTTCAATCTTGCCGTCCTTGATGCGGATGTAGGCGCCGCCGCAGGTCAGCAGCACCTCTTTCTTGCCGTTGAACAGCTGGCTGGCGCTCAGGCTGCTGATGGCTACGTCCTTATCCGCCGTCAGTTCCATGGCGTCGCTCTGCGCCTGCACTTGCACCTTGCCCTTGGCGGCGATCAGCTTCAGCGTGATCCGGTCTTTCACCCCGGCCACAAACAGGCTGATGTGCTGGCCGACGTTGTGCAGCCAGCGCCGGCCCGAGGTCTGGTTGAGGTCGCGCTGCGCCACTTGGTCGATATTGCTGCCTGCGGCCAACGTCAGGGCGTTGTCGGTGGCGGCGGCGAGGCCGGCCGGGGCGGACAGGATCAGCAGCGGCTGCTGGCCGGCTTGAGCCAATCCCTCGCCTTTGGTGGCGGTCTTGCCGTCTTTATCGGTATTGCTGCCGGCTTCCCAGGCCTTGAGGGCGGCGGCGTGGTGTTGCAGGTGGCCATCGGTTTTGTTCGCCCCTTTGCTGTTGTCGGGCTTGATTTCTTCCGGCCCGGTTTCCTGGGTGTCGGCCAGTTGCGCCGTGGCGGTGTCGGCGAGGCTTTGCGCCAGGCTGAGCGCGGCGTCAAGCTGGCTTTGCGCGCCGTCGCGTGCCAGTTGTTTGCCGCCGGCGCCGGCTTGCGCTTCGGTGCTGAGCAGCAGGCCGTGCGCGGCGCGGATCGCCCCGTGCCGGTCGGTGCGCAGTTCGAAGCCGTCGCCACGCGCTTGCGCTTTGCCATCGCTGCGCGGGTGGGCGAGGTAGCCCTGGTTCAGCTGCGTCGTGCCGTGCTCGGAGGACAGCTTGGCCCGCACTTCGCCCGGGCTGTCGTCGAACAGCAGCTCGTTGTATTGGCCGCCGTGGTGTTCTTTGGATTTGATGCCGGACAGCGTTTTGTTGCCTGGCAGGCTGCCGGCGCCGCTGAACGCCGGCGGCGGGTGGCTGCCGTTGTACAGCACACCGGTGATCACCGGCCTATCGATATCGCCTTCGATGAAATCGACCAGCACTTCCTGGCCGATGCGCGGGATGAACTGGTGGCCCCAGGCGGCACCGGCGGAGGGCATGGCGACGCGCAGCCAGCAGCTGGAGCGGTCGTCGAGGTTGGCGCCGATGGTGGGGTGTTCGTCTGGCCGCTGCCAGTGGAACTGCACCTTGATGCGGCCGTGGGCGTCGGTGTGCACTTCTTCATTGGCGGGGCCGACTACGGTAGCGGTCTGCGCGCCGCGGGCGCTGGGTTTGGCGTGGGCGCTGTCGGCGTAGGCCGGGGTGAGCGGCAGGCCGCGGCGCTGGGCGTCGAACTCGCTGCGGAACGGCGCGTCGCTGTCATCGCCGCTGGCGGCCAACGTTGGCCGCAAGGCGGTGGGCAGGCTGCGCGCCAGCTCGGCCGGCAGGTTGTTGCGTACGGTCAGCGTCTGGCGGGTGAGCACGAATTCGCGCTGCTCGGCGCCGTCGCCGTCGTGTGCCGGGTGGCCGTCGAGGCGGAACCACTGCCCGGCCACCAAGCCGCGCACCGCGCCGCCGCCGCTGAAAGTCTTGGCCTGCGCATCGTGCGCCTGCTGCCGCAGCCGCGCGTAGTGGCTGAGCTGCTCGGCATCGCTGGCGTAGTAGGCGCCGGGGGCGTCGTAGTGCTGCAAGCTGCTCTGCAGCCGGCTGCCGTCCAGACCCTGATCCAGCGCCGATTCGTCACCGCTGTGGCCGGTGGCCACCGGCT
>NZ_LT607802.1:3541922-3619278 GCF_900090205.1 Vogesella sp. LIG4
CATCACCAACGATGGCCAGGATTTTTTCCAGCGTCTTTTTCGGCCCATCCAGCTGCACCGACTCGGCATCCAGCACCTTGATGCCCATGAAGTCGTCGTTCCAGGTACGGATGCCTACCTGCACCGAGTGCTCGACATCCACCAGGCCGTCCTTGACTGCCTTGTAGAACATGCTGCCGTGGTTGAGCGAATGCGGGCTGTCATCCGGCCAAGTGTCGCAATGGGCGTCGAAGTGGATCAGCGCCACCGGCCGGCCGAGTTTTTCCACGTGTGCGGCCAACAGTGGGTAGGTGATGTAGTGGTCGCCACCGAAAGTAAGCATCCGCGCACCGGATGCCAGAATGTGGCGCGCGTGGGCAACGATGCTTTCGTGGATGGTGTGCGGGTTGTGCGCGTCGAACCAGCAATCGCCGTAATCGATCACCGCCAGGTCGTCGAAGGGGTCGAAACCCCAGGGGTAGCCTTTCAGATCGCTCAGCGTGACCGAAGCGGCACGCACGGCTGCCGGCCCCAGGCGCGCACCTGGGCGAAAGGTGGTGGCCAGGTCCAGCGGCACCCCCGACACCACCACGTCGGCCCCCGTCAGGTCGCGGCTGTAATTGCGGCGCAAAAACGAGAGCACACCCGCATAGGTGTTTTCCACTGCGCCGCCACACAGCTCGCGGCGGCGGATCGCCCCGTCACCGAATATCGTTTCATCCATCTTGTCGTCCATCTCTCCTCCTCGGCTTTTCATGCCTGTCTAAGGTGGGAGGATGGTGACGCCAGTGACGGCTGGCGAAAAGCGATGTATTTTGCTCGTACTATTAAAATTTTTAATATCAGTGATGCGCCGACTCCCTCCCCTGCAGTGCATGCTGGCCTTCGAGGCATCCGCCAGGCTTGGCAGCTTTTCCCGTGCCGCGGCCGAACTGGCCCTGACACAATCGGCCATCAGCCACCAGATCCAGCATCTGGAAGAATGGGTGGCACAACCGTTGTTCCGCCGGATCGGCCGCGGTGTTGCGCTGACGGCGGCGGGCGAGCTGTTCCTGCAAACCGTGCAGGACACCATCAAGCTGCTGAGCAACGGCCGCGACCGCATCGAGCCTTACGGCAACCTCAATTCAGTGCTGCTGTACAGCCCGCCGCACGTGACATATGGCTGGCTGATGCCGCGCCTGCCGGCGCTGAAAGCACGCTATCCGGAACTGGAGATCTGGCTGCTGTCGGAGCGGGAAATCCGCGAGATAGACCGCATCGATGTCGACCTGATCATCTCGGCCCACCCGAGCAACAGCCCCGACATGGTTTGCATGCCGCTCATGAACGACGGTGCCGTGGCGGTATGCGGGCCGCAAACGGCGCAGCGGCTGGCGGCGCGCCCCTTTCCGCAGGTGCTGAGCGAGGTGCCGCTGCTGAGCGACGAGGCACGGCCGGAATGGGCGCCGTGGATGCCGGAACTGCGCCGGCAAGGGTTGGAGATCACCCGGGCGCTGACAGTGGAAGATCAGCGCCTGCTGCTATCGGCAGCGGAACAGGAAATGGGCATCGCCATGGTCTCGCGCCTGCTGGCGGACGATGCCTTGCGGCACGGCAGGCTGGTGGAGCTGACGCAAATCCCAGGCTTTGCCCTGCCGCCGCTGTGGCTGAAGAAATCACGCCTGCCACCACGTACCGAAGCGGCCGAAGTCACCTTCGACTGGCTGCTGGCGGCGGCGACCGGCTAGCCCGGTAGAGCATCAACACAGGATGCCCAGCAAAACGCCCATGCTGGAGCTATGTAAACTTTTAATGGGTTACTCGCCTGTGTAACAGGGCTCAGCGGCAGTGCTATCGGCGTGTCATCGGCCACTGCAGGCTGCCGCCCCATATGGGCCGAGCGTCCATGCAGGACCACAGACTTGCTGCTTGCACCAAAGCCCACGCTTGGCTATTCGCCTGCATAAGGACAAATGGCAGCTTCCATAGTGGAAGCCGCCATTAAAGGTGAACCAGAGAAAATCTACTTCTATCTACCAGCCTTGCGGCCAACTCTTTATCCAGTCACACCTGCGTGTTAGCCCTCATGCGCTCCAGTTCCTGGCTATCGACCAGGATGCGTACCGCGTCATGGCGCCAGTACTCATGATCGCAATCGATGATCTCGCCGTGCTGGTCATAGTTGACGCAGGAAATCAGCAGAATCGGGCTCCCCTCGGTCAGCATCAGCGCCTGCGCTACTTCGCCCCACGCCGCAGTAGGGTTGATTTCGAAGCGGGAGCGGCCATAACGCACACCATACTGCTGCTCGTAAAGGGTGGTCAGCGACTGGCTAAGATCATGCTCCAGAATGCCGGGAAACCGCTCCGGCTTCAGGTAATGCCGCGCCAGCAGTACCACGCGGCCATCCAGCTTGCGTAGCCGCGTGACCTCGTTCACCCGCGACAAGGTTGGCAGAGACAGCTCCTGACACAGTGCCGGCGTGGCCACAATGGAGCGGGATGACAACACCAGCGTTTCAAGCTGTCGCTTCTGCTCAGTGACAATCTGATGGAAGGGTGAGCGATACAGCGGGTTGTAGATTAGCCTCGGCGGCGCAACGAACCAGCCACGTCGGTCCTCACAATAAATCCTCCCCTCTGCCTCCATCGACAGTAGCGCCTCCTTCACTGTTATCCGGGTGGTATCGAACAGCTCGGACAGCTCACGCTCCGACGGCAACTTGACCCCAGGCAGCAGCATTTTGCTATCGATCTGCATCTCTAGTGACTGCCTGATCTGGGTGGCAAGAGTGGTATTGCGCTCAACTGCAGCCATCTGGACTACTCCAATGTTTCAATATGGTGACAAATCTATCACGGAACAATGATTTCTCAAAGACATGTCAAGGTAATGACAGCGCTATTCAACTGGTAACCCCACACAGAAAACCACACCAGAAATTTTCATGCATTTTCTTGCAAATCAATATGTTGTGCAAAATAAAATCTTGCCGACTCCATTTTTTACGGCCTGGAAAAACACAACACAATTGACAGTTGGAAAGCCTCTCGACTATGGTTCGCCTGCAGTTCAAATCTGGACTAGACCAAAGGAGTAATCATGAAGAATTTGCTGGTTACCGTTGTATCCGGGGGGCTTTGCCTCAGCGTGGCACCGGCCAAGGCCGAGAACCTCAATGTGCTGATCCAGGCCGCCAAGAAAGAAGGCGCCGTTTATAGCGTGGGCATGCCGGACGACTGGGCCAACTGGAAAGACACCTGGGCGCAGATTACCCAGAAATATGGTCTGAGTCACCGCGATACCGATCTGAGTTCGGCAGAAGAGCTGGCCAAGTTCGATGCGGAAAAAACCAACGCTACGGCAGATATCGGCGACGTTGGTCACACTTTCGGCCCGGTGGCACTGCAAAAAGGGCTGACCCAGCCGTACAAGCCCAGCACCTGGGGTGATATTCCGGCCTGGGCCAAGGACAAGGATGGACAATGGGTACTGGCCTATACCGGCACCATTTCCTTCATTACCAATAACCAGCTGGTGAAAGAGCCGCCCAAATCCTGGGCCGACCTGCTCAAAGGCAAATACAAGGTCACGCTGGGTGCCGTCGGGGTATCCGCTCGCGCCAACAGCGCGGTACTGGCGGCCGCGCTGGCCCGAGGCGGCGACGAGAAAAACCTGAAACCCGCACTGGAGCTCTTCAGCCAGCTGGCCAAGCAGGGCCGCCTGTCGCTGATCGACCCGAGCCTGGCCAACCTGGAAAAAGGCGAGATCGAAGTGGGCATCCTGTGGGACTTCACCTCGCTGAGCTACCGCGACCGTATCGACAGCAAGCGCTTTACGGTAAGCATCCCGACCGACGGCTCGGTGACTACCGGCTACACCACCATCATCAACAAGTACGCCAAGCACCCGAATGCGGCCAAGCTGGTGCGTGAATATGTGCTGAGCGATGCCGGCCAGGTCAACCTGGCACGCGGCTATGCCCGGCCGATTCGCGGCAATGTAACGATTCCGGCAGACGTGCAGGCCAAGTTGCTGCCAGCCAGCCAGTACCGCGTCGCCAAGCCGATCCGGGATTTTGCTGCGTGGGAAGAGTCAACCAAAAACCTGCCGCGCCAATGGCAGGAAACGGTCATGGTGAACATGCAGTAAGGAGCGGTCATGTCCAGCAAGGTCATCCTGGTATTGATCGACGGCCTGGCCTGGCAGGCGGCCCATGACGGCATGGGCTACCTGCAGGGCTTGTGCGAGGCGGGTCAGGCCGCTCTCTATCAGCTGCGGTGCGAACTGCCATCGCTGTCGCGCCCGTTGTACGAGTGCATTCTCAGTGGTGTGGCACCTGTGCACAGCGGCATCGTGCACAACTACGCCGGCCCGGCATCCTGCCAGCAAAGCATTTTCCACCTGGCACGCGATGCCGGCCTGACCACCGCGGCAGCGGCTTATCACTGGATCGCCGAACTGTACAACCGGGCACCGTACGTTGCCGTGCGCGACCGTTTTACCGACGACAGCCAGTTGCCAATCCAGCATGGCGTGTTTTACCACGGTGACGACTACCCGGATGACCACTTGCTGCTGGACGCCGAAGCCATGCGCTTGAAACACCAGCCGGACTTGCTATTGGTGCACCCGATGGAGACCGATGTGGCTGGACATCGCCACGGCTACGGCAGTGCGCAGTACCGCAATTCGGCACGCCGCTTTGACAAGCGGCTGGCCGAGTACCTGCCCGGATGGTTGGCCGCAGGCTATCAGGTGCTGGTCACCAGTGACCACGGCATGAACCACGACGGCAGCCATGGCGGCCTGCTGCCGGAAGAGCGGCTGGTGCCACTGTTCGTGATCGGCCAGCGTTTCAGCAAATTGCCGGACATCCAAGTGCAACAGACCGAGCTATGCGGCCTTGTCGCCGACCTGCTGGGGCTGATGCACACCAAACCGCGCCACCCGGAGTTACTTTTGCCATGAAAACCACTTCGCTACCCCTGACCGGCAAGGCGGCCACGCCACACCTGGTGCGCGGCAGGCTGCGGCACTGGCCGGCAGCGCTGTTGCTGCTGCCCTTTTTTGCCATGCTGACCCTGTTCTGCCTGGCGCCTATGGTGTGGGTGCTGATCAACAGCGTGCATACCGAGCAAGGCCTGTCACTGGCCAACTACAGCGACATCCTGTCATCCCCGTTCTATCGCCAGGCCTTTGACAACAGCCTGCGCATTTCCGTGTGGTCCAGCGTGATCGGGCTGGTGATTTCGCTACTGGGCGCCGCCTCGTTGCGGCGGGTTTCCGGCCGGTTGCGCCGACTGGTGGTGTCCATTACCAACATGACCAGCAACCTCACCGGCGTCCCGCTGGCCTTCGCCTTCATCATTCTGGTGGGCACCAATGGCGCGCTGACCCTGCTGCTGCGCCAGTGGGGGCTGATCGAGGACTTCCGCCTCTACTCCAGCAACGGCGTGATCCTGATCTACACCTACTTCCAGATTCCGCTGGGCGTGCTGCTGCTGTACCCGGCATTCGATTCGCTCGACGACGACTGGCAGGCCGCCGCCTCGCTCTTGGGTGCCAGGCTGTGGCAGTACTGGCGCTACGTGGGTTTGCCGGTGCTGGCCCCCGCCATCCTCGGCACCTTCATCCTGCTGTTTGCCAATGCCATCGGCGCCTATGCCAGTGCCTATGCGCTGACGCAGGGCAACTTCAACCTGATCACGGTGCGCATTGCCAGCCTGGTTTCCGGCGACATCTCGCTGGAGCCGAACATGGCCGCCGCGCTGTCGGTATTGCTGATGCTGATGTTGCTGCTGGTCACTACCGTCAACCAGTGGCTGCTGAAGAAAGGAGCCCGCCATGCGCGCTGACCTCTATCACCGCAGCGTGGTTGCCGTGCTGATCCTGCTGCTGACCGTGCCGGTGCTCGCCACCTTGCTGTATTCGCTATCCGAACACTGGGGCGCCACCATCCTGCCGGATGACCTGTCGCTGGCCTGGTACCTGCAACTGTGGCAGGACAGCGCCTTCCTGGCCGCCTTCGGCCGCTCGCTGGCGGTGTGCCTGGGCACCCTGCTGCTGAGCACGCTGATCATTGTGCCGGCCGTATTCGTGGTGTTTTACCGCTTTCCCGCGCTGGACAAGCTGATGAACGGCCTGATCCTGATTCCGTTCGCGGTGCCGCCCGTGGTGACCTCGGTAGGCTTGCTGAACATCTATGCCGATGGCCCGCTGAACATCACCGGTACGCCATGGATTCTGGTGGGCTGCTATTTCACCATCGCCCTGCCGTTCATGTACCGCTCGCTGGCCAACAGCCTGAGCAGCATCAATGTGCGTGACCTGATGGATGCCGCCCACTTGCTGGGTGCCAGCACACCCGTGGCCTTTTTGCTGGTGATCCTGCCCAACCTGCGCAAGGGGCTAATGGCTTCGTTGTTCCTGGCGTTTTCCTTCCTGCTGGGCGACTTCGTGTTTGCCAACCTGCTGGCAGGCTCCCACTACGAAACCCTGCAGGTCTACCTCTACAACATGCGTCAGACGAGCGGCCACTTCACCAGCGCCATCGTCATGAGCTACTTCCTGTTCACATTGTTCCTGACGTGGCTCACCGCCCGTTTCAGCAAATAGGATGACTGCCATGAGTTACGTCGAAGCTAGCGGACTGGCCAAGAAATACGGCGCCGCCACCATTTTCCAGGACATCAATTTCTCGCTGCAGAAAGGCGAGTTCGTCACCCTGCTGGGGCCTAGCGGCTGCGGCAAGTCCACCCTGCTGCGCAGCCTGGCCGGGCTCACCGACATCGATGCCGGCTGCATTCGCGTCGCTGGCGAGGACATTACCCGTGCCGCGCCGCAAAAACGCGGCATCGGCATGGTGTTCCAGAGTTACGCGCTGTTCCCCAACATGACGGTGGAGCAGAACATCGCCTTCGGCCTGAAGCTGCAAAAGCTGCCCGGCGGCGAGATTGCCCGCAAGGTGGCCGAGGTGATCAAGCTGGTGGCACTGGCCGGCAAGGAGCAGCACTACCCGCACGAACTGTCGGGCGGCCAGCGCCAGCGCGTGGCACTGGCACGCGCACTGGTGGTGGAGCCGCGCATCCTGCTGCTGGATGAGCCGCTGTCGGCACTGGATGCGCGCATCCGCAAATCGCTGCGCGAGCAGATCCGCGACATCCAGCAACGCCTGGGCCTGACCACGGTGTTTGTTACCCACGATCAGGAAGAAGCGCTGACCATGTCCGATCGCATCTTCGTGATGGATCAGGGCCGCATCGTGCAGGAAGGCACCGCCGAGATGATCTATACCCGCCCGGCCACCGAATTCGTGGCGCGCTTCATGGGCAGCTACAACCTGCTGGCGCCAACCGACGCCCGCCACCTGCTGGGCCTGGACGTCCGGGGGCATCTGGCCATCCGGCCGGAGGCGATCCAGATCTTCACCCCGGAGCAAGCCTGCCCGGCGCACCTGGGCGCACCACTGCCGGCCACCGTCCGTCAGCACCAGCTGCTGGGCAATGTCATTCGCTACCAGGTGCAGGCCCAGGGCATCACCCTGCAGGTGGACCAGCTGAACCGCCGCGCCGAAGACCTGCTGGCCGCCGGCACAGCAGTAAACCTGATGATCGATCAACAACAAATGCGGGAGGTGCACTGAGATGGCACTGGGAATTTTCGATATGGACGACACCCTGGTTGACGGCGACAGCGCCAACCTGTGGATGCACTACCTGGTGGAACGCGGCCTGGCGCCAGCCGAGATGTTGCCGCGCGAGGCGGAGCTGCTGCAGGCCTACCGCGATGGCCAGGTAGACATGCACGAGTACATGCGCTTTGCCCTGATTCCGCTGCGCGGCCTGAGCCTGGAGACCGTGCAGGGCTGGCTGACGCCGTTTGTGGAGCAAGTGATCCTGCCACGCATTTTCCCGCAGGCACTGCAGCAGCTGGCGTGGCACCGCGCCCGACAGGACCGCCTGCTGGTGATCTCCGCCACCGGCGAGCACCTGGTCAGCGCCATCGCCCGCCGGCTGGACGTAGCCGACGCCATCGGCATCCAGCTGGAAACCCGCGACGGCTGTTACAGCGGCGATACCCATGGCGTGCTGAGCTACCGCGAAGGCAAGGTGACCCGCCTGCACGACTGGCTGCGCCAGGAGAACGAATCCCTGCATGACAGCTACGGCTACAGCGACTCGCTGAATGATGTGCCGCTGCTGGAAGCCGTGACGCATCGCCATGCCATCAACCCGGACGCCACGCTGCAGCAGATTGCCGGCGAACGAGGCTGGCAGATACTGCGCTGGCAGCACGCTGCGCAGCAGGCCTGATCCGGCAACCATTGTCACGCCGGCAAGGCGTAAGTGAGGTCAAGCATGTTCACAGTACTCCTGCACCTTGCCGGCGGCGTCGCCCTGCTGACCTGGGGTCTGCATATGGTGGAATCCGGCATCATGCGCGCCTGGGGCGCCAGCCTGCGCCAGGTGATGGCCGGCAGCCTCAGCAACCGCTTCAAGGCTTTCATCGCCGGCATGGGCGTAACCGCCGTGCTGCAAAGCAGTACCGCCACCGGCCTGATCGCCTCGGCCTTTGCCGGCCGCAAGCTGATGACACCGGTTACCGGCCTGGCCATCATGCTGGGGGCCAATGTCGGCTCCACGCTGATTGTGCAGGCGTTTTCGCTGGACTTGAGCTGGCTGTCGCCGGCCTGTCTGATCATCGGCATGGCCATGTTCGAGCGTGGCAAGGGCTCGCAACACGGCAACGTTGGCCGCGCGCTGATCGGCCTTGGGCTGATGCTGCTGGCGCTGTCGCTGCTGGTAAGCAGCATGCGGGGCGCGGAAAACACGCCGGCCATGCACAGCATTCTGGCCCTGCTATCCAGCCAGCCCCTGCTCACCGCCGTCATCGCCGCAGTACTGACCTGGGCGGCGCACTCCAGCACCCCGGTAGTGCTATTGGTTATGTCGCTGGCCGGCAGCCACGCCATGCCGCTGGACAGTGCCCTGTCCATGGTGCTGGGTGCCAATATCGGCAGTGCGCTGAACCCGTATATCGAAGGCAGCAAGAGCGAAGACAATCTGCGCAAGCGCCTGCCCACCGGCAACCTGCTGCTGCGCGGCGGCGTCTGCCTGCTGCTGTTGCCGTTTGTCTCCCTGCTGGCATCGTTGCTGCAGTCGAGCAGCAGCAATGCCAGCCAGCTGATCGCCCATGTACACACGCTACTCAATCTGGCGATTGCCCTGCTGTTCATCGGCCTGCTGGATCCGCTGGCGGCGGCCCTGGAGCGACTGCTACCGGACAACCGTGAAGCGGAAAGCCCGGATGCACCGCGCTATCTGGACCCATCCGCCATCGCCTCCCCGTCACTGGCGCTGGCCTGCGCCACACGCGAAGCGCTGCACATGGGCGACGTCGTGGGCGACATGCTGCGTCGCAGCCTGCCCGCCCTGCTGCAAGGCGATCGTCGCGCAGTAAACGAGGTAATGCGCCGCGACGATGCGGTAGATAGCCTGCACGAAGCAATCAAGCTGTATGTCACCGCGGTGACTAGGGAAGGACTGGAGCCAGCCGATGCGCGCCGCGCCATGGCCATCATGGCTTTCGTCATCAACATGGAGCATATCGGCGACATCGTGGACAAGAATCTGATGGAACTGGCCAGCAAGAAGATCAAGGGCAAGCTGAGCTTTTCTGCCGAAGGTGCCACCGAACTGCAAGCGCTGCATGAACAGGTACTGGAAAGCTTTCAGCGCGCCCAGGCTGCGTTTGTCTCCAGCTGCGTAAAAACGGCCGAGCGCATTCTGGACGACAAGGTCACCGTGCGTGGCCTGGAGCGCGAAGGCGCCGACAACCATCTGCTGCGCCTGCGCGACGGCCGCCCGGAAAGCATTCTGTCCAGCTCGCTGCATCTGGATGTGCTGCGGGACCTGAAGCGCATTCACTCGCATATCTGCGCCACCGCCTACCCGATTCTGGAACAGCAGGCACCCCTGCCCTAAACCCTTTCATGGAGGACACCGCATGTTAACCACGGCCAACGCCGCCAAGGTAGTACAGCGCATCGACAGCATCCCGCTATTCCTGCATGCCTACGCCTACCACTTCAACATGCGTTGCGGCAGCATCCTGCCTGCCGACCTGCTGGACATCGCGCACCGGCAACAGCTGGCCGGCGTGAAAATCCATGTACTGGATGGCGAAGCCGCCGCCCTGCGCCATGCCACCCCGGCACAGCTGCAAGCATTCGGCGAGCGGGCGGCTACGCTGGGCCTGGCGTTGCATATCGAAACCAGTTCCTCCAGCGCTGCCGCCATCGATGAGGCCGTGCATATCGCGCGTCATACCGGCGCCAGCTCGGTGCGTTTCTATCCGCGTTACGAAGGCCACCTGCAACAGGTATTGCAGCTGGTAGCTGCAGACATTCAGTACATGAAAACACGTCATGGCGACAGTGGCCTGCGCTTCACCATCGAACAGCACGAAGACCTGACCAGCCATGAGCTGGTAGCACTGGTAAGCGCCAGCGACTGGCCGCAGTTGTCGATCCTGTTCGACTTTGCCAACATGATCAACGCCAATGAAGCCCCGCTGGCCGCGCTGGACATCATGGCTGGCCATATCACCGAAGTGCACATCAAGGACGCGCGCATCGTGGCCGAGGCCAACGGCAGCGGCCACCTGGCCTGCCGCTCCGGCCAGGGCGAGCTGCCGATGCGCGCATTACTTACCCGCCTGCTCTGCCTGGGCGATACGCAGGCACAGGTCAGCGCGTATGGGCTGGAAGAAGAAGTGGATTACTACGCCCCGCCCTTTCGCCACGACAACGAAGGCCCGGACCCATGGATTCCCTGGCGCGAAATGAGCGAAACCCCACTGCCGGAGCACGATCTGCCCGCAAGACTGCAGCAGGAAATCGACGATGCCGCCGCACAGCTTGCCTTCGTGCGCCAGACACTGGCACTTATTCGCCTTGAAGCCATGGGCTTGCTCGAAGGGGAAAGCCGAGCTGAGCATTCTTGACTAGCTGGCCTTGTGAGTCGCCATGGGTCTATCACTTCCATCCATTGGCGACAAAACAAGGCCATTAGCTGTCGATATCTCGGTGAAGCCGCACCGTAGCTTCAGCCAAGCTTAGTCAGGGCAATACCGTCGCCACCCGGTTTTCGGCCGAAGCTGTCGGTGCGTTCTTCAAAGAAATATGGCCGGTTCTGTTTACAAACCGGCCATTGCCATTTTCCCTAGGTCAGGGCGACCTACAAGAGTCGGGGCGATTCAATCCCAGAGTGCCCATGTGGATGCTGGGCTGTAACGGGGTTACAACTGCATGGCTGAAAGTCGCTCAATGCCGGACCAGACTTTTCGAGAGTAATGGGGATCGAAAAGGGAATGATATCCACCGGTGTGCCAGAAAACGACGGGGCCCTCCAACTCCTTCTTTGCGGCAAGATCGATGAGGGCGGCGACAGCTTTGGCACTGTAGACCGGATCCACGAGGATACCTTCAGTTGTGGCGAGAAGATCGATCGCTTCCATAACCCCGGGAGCAGGCAGGCCGTAACCCTCCCCGAGATAATCCTCTGTGAGATTGATATCACTTCGCGTCAGCTCAAGCTCGGCACCGATCAGACGGGCACCACCCTGTGCAAAAGCGAGGTATTGACCCGGCACATCGTCGTATACCTCGCCTGCGACGACGACACCCCTGATTGTGCTTGGCGAGCCGAACAGTGCATTGCCAAGCACCAAGCCGGAGTGGGTTCCCCCCGATGAACTGGCGTGCAGGACCGTTCCTACCTCGCGTCCCTGCTTAGCCATTTGCTCGCGAAGTTCTGCATATGCAAGGGCAAAGCCCAATGAGCTTCTCGCAGAGGCACAACCGATGGGAAGCCGGTAGACCTGCTCACCGGCATTCTCGAGTTCGGTCACTACAGCCTCCGCATGCAGGGCAAGTTCAGCCCAGCTGGCATTGCCAACAAAGCGTAGATTCGCTCCGTATAAACCATCCAGTAGCAGATTACCCACTGCTTCACTTGGCTCATCGTGGCACAGCACAAGTGTGCATCGCAGGCCGATAGCAGCCGCTGCTGCTGCGACGGCACGCGCCGCATTGGAAAGGCGCGACCCCTCAACGACCAGGTGTTTGGCCCCCTGGGAGATAGCGTAGGCGAGTTCGACTTCAAGCTTTCGTACCTTGTTGCCTGCTAAGCCAACCGTGCCGATATCGTCACGCTTGCACCATACTTCGACACCAATTTTCGCGCTGAAGCGTTCAAGGTGTTGTACTGGCGATGTAAATCCCCGCAGATTGAGCCTGGGAACTTGGGCTAGTGTATTGAGTGCCTTCATTTGGATACCTCACTTTGGCAATGACTGGACAGGAGATGCGGTATGGAGGCGGGCGCCTGGGTTAAATGAGGCGCTGTCCTTCATGGCGGCCATTGTGGGTGTGGCTGATAAGGCTTATATAATGAAAACCAGACAACGCATGCGAGGATTCCGACAATATGCCGGGTGCCCAGATTTCCTATCCGTCCGGGAGCGCTCTGCCACACTCGCTGGTTTTCCGGACGATGCGGCTGAACGAGGTAACGACCTACCCCACGGAGCGACACGACTGGGGAGAGTTTGTGTTCTCGTTCAATGGCGTTATCGAACTGACGGTAGGAAGCCGCCAGTACCTGACACCACCGCATTACGGTTTGTGGCTGCCGCCTCAGACGGTGCATGGCGCCAGTACACGGTCCGCGGCTTGCTACTGCGTGCTCGACATTGCATCCGACCGCTGCGACAGGCTGCCGACAGCCGTATGTACCCTCGCTGTCGGCCCCATAATCAAGGCGATCCTGGCCGACCTGGTTGCACGCCAGGTGGACTACCCGCGTAACAACGACGACGAGCGGCTGATGCAGGTACTGATCGACCAGATGAGCCTGGCGCCATGCCAAGACACTTATCTGCCTATCTCAGGTGATCGAGCACTCAACCAGGTACTGGAAGCGCTTCGCCAGCAACCGGGGGATAATCGGTCGCTGGCGGAATGGGCAAGGATGGCGCACAGCACGGAACGCACGCTGTCACGGCGCTGCCAGCGCGACCTGGGCATGTCTTTTGTGGAGTGGCGGCAGCGCCTGCGACTGGTGCGGGCACTTTCCATGCTTGAGGATGGGCAAACTGTGCAGGCGGTGGCTCTGGAGCTGGGCTACAGCACATCATCTGCATTCATTGCGATGTTCCACCGCCTGATGGGGACAACGCCTGACGAGTTCCGTAAACGGATCGTGCAGCTGGCTTGATTAGAGCGGCGATCATGTTGTCACGACGCATATTGCTGAATTGTCTGCAATAGAAAAAGACTGGCTACGCGCAAGTATCATAAGCCAGCTTTTAACATGAAGTTGCCACTCCAGACATCCGCCATGTACGGCTGCTTTGGCCTCCGCTCTGCCGCTACTCACGGCTGTCAGGCCGCAGGTCGGCCGAAGCTACCCTTCGAAAAGGCTGCAATCAGATTAAAAGCAGCCATAAAACCATCTAGCAAGCGAGGTGCAATTCACACACCGACCCATGGCAGACCGGCCTTGCCTTCCTGATGCTGCTGCTCTTTACCGACATCAGTGGCATCAGCCACCTACTGCAGAAACTGGGGGTGGTGGCAGCAACAGGCTGGATCTACATGACCCCGGTGGTAGCGCTGCTCATCGGCGGGGCTGCCGGAGAGCAGGTCGGGCTGCTGGAAATACTGGCTGTCATCGTGATTTTCGGCAGCATAGCCATGCTGGAGGCGGGCCGCCGGCAACTTGCCCGCAGAGAAAGCGATTGGTTTCGAATGAGCCGGAGAAGCCACACCCCTGGCGCCCGCTGCTCGGAGCGTGCGGCCATTGCTTGCTAGCGGCCTTCGCCTTGCCGATATGGCTTGTCCGCTCTGCCGACCTTTACCCCTGCGCAAGCGTAAAGGTTGGCCGCATCAGGCGCGTATTTGTCCGCACCGTGCTGTTTCAAGCAAGCGGCAAAGTTTGATCGCTACTGGTGCCCAGCCTGCCTTGCGCAAGCAGCCACTCGAATACAAGGGCGACGATCTCTGTTCGCGGCTTGCCTTCCACCCGCGAAATCCACCAGGTCACCCCCGGCAGACGTGGATAGCCCGCAAGAATTTCGAGCTTTCCTGTCTGCAAGCTGCTTTCAACAACCAGCTTGGAAAGCAGCGCGATACCTCGTCCACGCTCCACGGCGTCAAGCACCAGGCGCTGATCATCATAGATGGCCCGCTGCTTGAATCCGGCCAGGCGCGTGCGAAATAGCGAGCCAGTCAGCTCATCCGTCAGTTGTTGTTCCAGACAAATCAGCCCGGTGTGTTGCGGATGCTGGTCAATTGGCAGCTCCCCCAGGGCCTGACACACCTCGGCTTTGGCAACCATCACCCATTCATCCTGGAACAGCGGCACTTCATGCAAGCCCGGCTGCTGGATCGGCGGCGAACCGATAGAGATATCCACATTGATTTCGTCGATGTAGTGAACCGACTCATCTGTCGACAGCAAGGGGCAGAGGGCGGGCAATTCTTGCTGCAACTGCTCCAGCCGGGGTTGCAACCAGCCATGCAGGATTGGCGCCGGGCCGACCAGGACAACCAGCCCGGGGTCCAGGTAAGTCGCTATCCGGCCAAGGCCGCTGCGCAGGGACTCCACCGAGCGCTGCACACTTCGTTGCAGCACTTCGCCGGCCACGGTCAACTCCACACCCCGCCCTTTGCGGCGGAACAGCTGCAGGCCAATCTGTTCCTCCAGCTGCTGAACCTGATGGCTGATAGCCGACTGCGACAGACAGAGTTCCTCGGCCGCGCGGGCAAAGCTGCCAAGCCTGGCCGCCGCTTCAAACCCCATCAGCAACTTGAGCGAAGGAATTCGGTTCATTGCACACAACTCATGAGAAAACTTGGTCAATCCTACTAATAAACATCATTTTTCATCAAGTTTTCTAAGCATTAAAGTGAGCTCATCACAAGAGGAGGACTGAACGATGAGCCGTTTCGATGCAACAAAGCAGGGGTACCGGATGCCCGCCGAATGGGAGGCCATGGCCGCCACCTGGCTCGGCTGGCCCATTCTGGAAAACCGCGAGGAAGTATGGGGGGAGCATTACCAACAAGTGTGCCGGGAGTTCGCCCTGGTAGCCCGCACCATTGCCAGATTTCAGCGCTGCATCGTTACCGCGCATCACAGTCAGGCCAGCATGGCGCGCGAATTGTGCGGCCCGGGCGTAGAAGTGCTGCCGGTAGCCGCGGAAGACAACTGGCTGCGCGACTGCGGGCCCATCTTCTTGCAGGGCTCGCAGGGGCAGTTTGGCGCCGCCTTGTTCCGCTTCAATTGCTGGGGCGAGAAATACCAGCCTTACGACGGCTGCCAGCAACTGGGCCAGGACATTGCCCGCCAGGCAGGCGCGCAGATTTTCAATTCCCATATGGTGCTGGAGGGCGGCGCATTCTACGTGGACGGCCAGGGCACCCTGCTCACCACGGAAAGCTGCCTGCTGCACCCGAACCGCAACCCCCACATGAGCAAGGCCGAAATCGAGGCCGAGCTGCGACGCATGCTGGGTGTGCAGAAGATCATCTGGCTGCCGGGCAACCCGGCAGAGGTGGAAACCAATGGCCACGTAGACGGCATTGCCTCCTTCATCGCCCCAGGCAAGGTGCTGTGCCAGACCGCTGCCCCGGATCAGGGCGACTACTACCGGGTCATGATGGAAAACCGTCGGGCGCTGGCGCTGGCGACCGACGTCAACGGCCGTCATTTCGAAATGCTGGACCTGCCTTCCCCCATCGTGAGCGAACGATTCGGCTCCGAGCGTTACTGCGACTGCTACGCGAATTACATCCTGACCAACGGCGCGGTGATCGGTACGGCATTCGGCGTGGAAGAAGACCGCCTGGCATTCGACACCTTCAGCCAGGCCTTTCCCGACCGGCAGATCATCCTGCTGCCGGTACCGACCCTGTCCATTGGTGGCGGCAGCCTGCACTGCTCCACGCAGCAGCAGCCCGCAAGTCTCTGATCAACACCCTTTGCAAGCGAGAAAGCAACCATGACCGCAAGAACCATTACCGTAGCATCCGTTCAGATGGCGTCCGGCAGCTGGACCATCGAACACAATATGGACCGGGCAGAACACCTGATCCGGCAAGCGGCGGCACAAGGCGCCAACCTGATCCTGTGCCCGGAACTATTCATGATGCCCTACTTCTGCCTGGACCAGAACGTGGACCATCTGCGCTGGGCCGAACCGTTGGAGGGCAATCCGCGTATTGCCCGTTTTGCCGCCCTGGCGGGCGAACTGGGCATCGTGCTGCCGATCGGCTTCTTCGAGCGCGCCGGCAACGCAGCCTACAACTCGATTGCCGTTGCCGATGCCGATGGCAAGGTGCTGGGGGTATACCGCAAGACCCATATCCCGGATGGCCCCGGCTATACCGAGAAATTCTATTTCACTCCCGGCGATACCGGCTTCAAGGTATGGGATACCCGATTCGGCAAGATCGGTATCGGCATCTGCTGGGACCAGTGGTACCCGGAAACCGCCCGTAGCCTGGCCCTGATGGGCGCAGAAGTGCTGTGCTTCCCGACCATCATCGGTTCGGAACCCTTCAGCAGCGAATTCGATTCGTCCGGCCATTGGCAGCGCACCATGCAAGGCCATGCCGCCGCCAATATGGTGCCGGTCGTTGCGGCCAACCGTATCGGCCAGGAAGCCGGCCTTGGCAATGGCAACTCCAGGCAGCAAGGGCTTACCGGTACTTTCTATGGCTCCAGCTTCATTGCCGACCATACCGGCGCCAAGGTGGCGGAGGCCAACCGCAGCGATGAAACCATTTTGCTGCACACCTTCGATCTGGACGCCATCCGCGCCGCACGCCAATGCTGGGGCTTTTTCCGTGACCGCCGTCCGGAAATGTACCGCACCCTGCTGACCAGCGACGGTCAGTCGTCCTGTTATCAAAAATAAATAAAGACAGCCAAGCGCTACGACATCCGCCGCCCTGGAGGGCGGCGGGAATAGCAGCCGGAAAACAGAGGAGAGACATGATGAGAATCGACAAATACCCAACGATGGCATTGGCTGCGGGCCTGTGCCTGGCAGCCTGTCTGGCTCAGGCCGCAGGTGTACTCAACATTGCAAACTGGGCGGACTACACCGGCAAAGACACCGTTCCCCGCTTCACGAAGGAAACCGGCATCAAGGTCAATCTTGATCCGATCGACAGCGAAGAAACCCTGCAGACCAAACTGCTGCTTGGCAAATCTTCGATTGATATTGCGGTGCCGGCCAGCAGTTTTCTGCACAACCAGTTACAGGCCGGCTTGTATCAGAAACTCGACAAAAGCCGCCTGAGCAAGCTGGACAAGCTCGATAAAGAGCTGATGAAAAAACTGGCAGTCGTCGACCCCGGCAATCAGTATGGCATTCCGTATGGTTGGGGCACTACCGGCCTGGCCATCAATGTCACCAAGGTACGCCAGATTCTCGGGCCGAACGTGCCGCTGGACAGCTGGGAATTGCTGTACAACCCGCAATACGTCTCCAGGCTCAAACAGTGTGGCGTTGGCTTGCTCGAATCCCCGGTCGATGTACTTGGCTCGATGCTTAAATATCAGCATAAAGATACAACCCGCTTTTCCGGCAGCGATGTGCAGGAAGCTTTTGCCAGGCTCAAGGAAATTCGTACCTATGTGACCCAGGTAAACTCCAGCAGCTATACCAGTGACCTGGCTCAGGGAGACCTGTGCCTGACGATGGCCTGGTCCGGCGATGCGGCAAGAGCGATCCAGCAGGCAAAACAGGGCAAGAAGCCCTACGAAATCAAATACGTACTTCCCAAGGAAGGCGCGGCAATCTGGTTCGACGTCATGGCCATCCCCAAGGACGCACCACACCTGGATGCCGCTTATCAGTGGCTGAACTACATAGAAACCCCCGATGTTCATGCCGGCATCAGCAATGAAACCCTTTATCTGAGTGGCAACAGGGAAGCCAATGCACTGGTAAAGCCGGAAATTCGCAACGACCCGACCATCAGCCCGACACCGGCCCAGATTCTGACCTTGAGCCCGGTGGCAGGCATTACTTCCGAGCAGCAGCGCTTGCTGAATCGTTTGTGGACAGCCTTCAAAGCTGGCCGCTGAGGGCGGGCTGATGGCCACGCAAAAGACCATGCAGGCTAGCCTGCGGCCAACCCTCTCCCGCCTTGCTGTCGCCGACGGCAAGCGCGCTGATGCCCTCAGCGCTGATGTCCTCAGCATTCAAGCCGTCCACAGCTTCTGAGCCGGGGAAGCTTCACCCCGCGCCACTTCTCCCTTGGTACACCGGCCCAGTGCCGGTGCTTTTTTTCAAGGAGCACCACTCGTGAATATCAACACATTCAGCGGTTTTCGCATGCCTGGCGAATTCGAACCCCATGCTGCCTGCCTCATGGCCTGGCCTGGCAAGCCCGTCGCGTGGGACGGGTTTACGCTTGATGCAGTCCAGCAGGATTATCTGCGCGTGGCGCGCGCCATCAGGCAGTTTGAGCCAGTCACATTCGTCGTCGACCCAAGCGCCGAGCGCGAGGCCCGCAATCGGCTTGGCAGCGATTTCGACATCATCACCTTGCCGCTTGCGGAAGCATGGTTCAGAGACACCGGGCCAAGCTTTGTAAAGCAACAGGATGGCAGCCTTGCCGGCGTTTGCTGGCGCTTCAATGGCTGGGGAAACTACAGCCCCGATTACGCGGCAGACACCATGCTCGCGCGTCGCCTGCTTGCAGCGAAAGACCTTCCTGCAATCAGTTCAGCACTGGCAATGGAAGGTGGCGCGCTGCATGTCGATGGCCAGGGAACGCTACTTACCACCGAAACTGTCGTACTGAACAACAACCGCAACCCGGGGATGACGCGCGAGGCCGCGGAAGCGGAATTTCAGCGCACGCTGGGCATCGAGAAAACCATCTGGCTGCCAGGCAGCCACCTCGAAAAAGGTACCGATGGCCATATCGATGGTATTGCCTGCTTTGTTCGGCCAGGCGTCGTGCTTTTCGAAACAAGCTCATCCTGCCGCCCCGCCTATGCCGGGATAACGCAGCGCAACCTTGCCGCCTTGCAAGGCCAGGTGGATGCACAGGGTCGTCAACTGGACATCCTGTTTGTGGCAGAAGCACCGGACCAGCGCTCCTTGAGCCATCAGGCATGGGGCTACTCCACCTCCTACATCAACTGCTATTTGGCCAATGGCGCTGTGGTCATGCCAAAGTTCGGCATCCCGGAGGATGCGCCCGCCTTTGATGCCATCTCAGCGGCCTTCCCGGACCGCACGGTAGTGCAGGTGGACATTTCCGTGCTTGCCGCCGGCGGTGGCGGCATTCATTGCATTACCCAGCAAATCCCGGGGTGACTCTGCGCGTAACAGTTTGCGAACCCGTCAGGCGCTGCCCCGGCAGTGGGCAGCGCCTGGTGCGCATGTACGGCAAGACAGGCCGGAGCCACAAGCACGCCGGCGCAGCCCCTGCTACAAGGTTGGCCGCATCAGGCCTCGGCGCCTGCCGCGCGCAGCATGGCGCGCACCGGCTCGGGTATCGACACCGTCTTGCCGGCCTGATAGTCCACCCACACCAGCGTGGCCTCGCCCACCGCATACACGGCAGTGGGGTCACCTTCCTTGTAGAAGTGGTGCCGCAGCTTGAGGCTGCTGCGGCCAACCTTTTCCACTTCGATGGTGATCGCCACCGTGGCCGGGTAGGTCAGCTCGCGCTTGTAGCTGCAGCTGGTATGCCCCAGCACCGGGCCGATGCCGGCGGGGTCGATGGGGAAGCCGGCGGCTTCCAGCCACTCCACGCGGATCTGCTCCATGTAGCGGAAGTAATAGGTATTGTTGAGATGCCCGACCGCATCCATGTCGCCCCAGCGCATGGTGATGATGCGGGTATCCAGCAGCGGTAGTTGTTTTTCCATGTGTTAGCCCGTGTTGTTGGCGCCCGTCCGTAGCGCAGGCGCTTTATATGTGCAGCGCAGCAATGATACCCGCGCAGTGACGTTAACGTAAGCAGTGTCCGGTTCACCCGGCGCCCGCCGGCGGGTACAATGCCGCCCTTTCCGTATCACGCTGCCGCCATGGCCAAACTTTTCTACCGCTATGCCGCCATGAACAGCGGCAAGAGCACGATGCTGCTGCAGATCGCCCATAACTACGAAACCATGGGCAAGGCAGTGCGGCTGTACACCGCCGCCATCGACGACCGCTACGGCCGCGGCAAGATCACCTCGCGGCTGGACATCCAGCGCGATGCCGACACCTTCGACGCCGGGCATGATTTCCTGGCCGGCAACTACGACGGCCTGGCCTGCCTGCTGCTGGACGAGGCACAGTTCCTCACCCCGGAGCAGGTACGCCAGCTGCACCGTCTGGCGCACACCAGCCAGCTGCCGGTGATCTGCTTCGGCCTGCGCAGCGATTTCCGTGGCGAGCCGTTCCCCGGCGCCGCCTGGCTGCTGGCGCTGGCCGAGGATATCGAGGAGATCAAGACCATCTGCGCCTGCGGCCGCAAGGCCACCATGCACATTCGTACCGATGCCGCCGGCCAGCGCCTGCACCATGGCCCGCAGGTGGAAATCGGCGACGAAAGCCGCTACCACGCGGTATGTGCCGATTGCTTCTACGCCGGAGACCCCGCATGAACGACAAGACCCGCAAACCCGCCGGCAACAAGCAGGCCGAGCAACAGCGCTTTGCCCAGGCCGAGGCTGCCTGCGGCCAGACGCTGGCCCTGTTCGCCACCCTGGCGGAAGACCCGGCCTGGCAAGCGTGCGAGCTGGCCGGCAAGTACGCGCAGATGGCGGCGGTGTACGCGCGCCGCATCCGTAACGGCCGGGTGCTGTGCGCCGCCGATTTCAACGCCGCGGTGGAGGTGTGCACCAGCGCCCGCCGTGCACTGCGCGCGCTGGATGCCGAGCTGCAGTTCGCCGGCCACCCGCAGGCCGCGGCGCTGCAGCAGGCGGCGCAGGGCTGCTACCAGGTGCTGGCCGCCCACCACCAGCTCACCGGCGGCAAACGCCAGGGTTGAGCCAGCCGGCTAGGCAGCCGGCCGCGCCAGCTGCCGGCACAGCCCGCGCCGGCCGGCTTCCATCAGGTAGTCGTGATTCCACTCGAACAGCGGCCGCGCCAGCGGCGCCAGCCAGTTCATCCAGCGTCGGGTGGTACGCACCTGCCACAGGTAGCGCACCACGGTGGCGCCCTGCTCGCGGCTGAACTGCCAGCAGCCCACGCCTTCGACCTCGCCGCTGGCCCGCCCCACCAGCAGCGCCAGCGGCTGTACCGCGGTGATGTGCACGTCGAAACTCAGCCGATACGGCAGCGCGCCCTTCCACACGTAGCGCTGGCGCGCCCCCACGCCGGCGGCGTCGCCGGGCGCCAGTTCCAGCACTTCCTCCACGCCCTGCCACCACTGCGGCCAACTGCGCACGTCGTAGATCACGCGCCACACCTCCTCCAGCGGCGCATCGAAACGCCACTGGGTGCAGAAGCGGTATTCGGCCATGCCTGCCACCTCACTGCGAAGCGCGCTGCGGCTGGAACCAGTCGTCCGGCAGCGTCACGTCGAACTCGACGTCATCCATCCACACCGTTTCCAGCTCGGCGCCATCCGCACCGTAGCTGACCACCTTGAGCGGGAACAGGTGATCGCGCTCCAGCCACAGCTGGAAGCGGTGCACGCCGTCCACCGCCTGGCCATCGCCGCCGGTAACCGTTACCGGCCAGGCCTGCCAGTGCCCCAGCGGCGCCATCTGCGCCCGCTCCAGGCTGCCGTGCTGCAGCAGACGCTGCACGTTTTCCAGCAGCACGCCCACGTGCGAGCGGTCCACGGTATGGCCGTAGGGGTCGCGGATCAGCCGGTTGTCCGGCGCCAGTTTCAATTGCGGGAAATGCCCCAGGCCGAACGGCCACAGCCGCACCTCGCGGCTGCCGGGGTCGTAGACCAGCACCGCGCCGTGGTGCGGGGTATCGAAATCCAGGCGCAGCCACCCAGGCCGGCGGTAGCTGTAGTGAATCCGCTGCGGCGCATGCCTGGCCGACGCCGAGCGCAAGGTGACGCGGTAGCTGTCCAGCGCCTGGAAGTGCGCCATGGCCGCGGCCAGCAGGTCCGCTTCGTCAGCGGGCGCGCCGGCCAGCGCGGCCACGGCAAGCAGGGTCAACAGCATGTTCGGGAACCTCCCTCCCTTGCCGCGCTACTCCACCACTTCCAGCACACCTTCCATGCCGCGCGCGCGGTGGCTGGCGAAGAACAGCAGCTTGTGCGCGCAGTAGTAGGGATAGCTCCCCACCACCGTGGGCACGAAGCGGACCAGCTTGGGCTGTGCGGCCAACTCGGTGCGGATGTTCATGCCGGCCTGCGGCGCTTCCAGCACGAAGCTGTGCGGAATCAGCCCCGACTCCATCTGCAGCGACAACTCCACCGGCACCCCGGCGCGCACGATGATGTGGGCGGGGTGGAAGAAATAACTGCCGCCCACCACCTGCACACGCTGCACGCCGTCGCCATCCACCTTGGCGCGGTAGGGCTCATCGCCGGCCCGCGCCCCTGCCGTAACAGTCAGCAGCGCCAGCAGCAACAGGCCGCGCCAGCTCAGGCAGTTTCCATCCATAGTCACCTCCCGAACGTCGTATCAGGGCCGGGCCACGTGCCACATGCCACCCATGCCATCACCGCTGTGTTCACCCGGTTTGCTGTCCCCGGACCAGCGGTACAGCGGCCGCCCCTGGTAGGCCCACTGCATCTTGCCGTCCGCCCGCTTGAACATGCTCCACTTGCCAGCGGCCTTGTCATACGCATCGGCCACCACCGGCAGCCAGGAGCTGCTGCAACCTTCATTACAGGCACTGTTGCCCGGCTTGTCCTTGTCGAACACATACAAGGTCATGTGGTGCTCATCCACCAGCATGCCTTTGCCCACTTCCGGCTGCTCGGCCATTGCCGGCAGCACGCCACCGGCCACCAGGGCCAGCAGCAACATGATCTGCTTCATCTCACTACTCCTTGCCGATGCGCCGGTCGCCGCGCCCCTATGGGCAAAGGCGTCACCATGCACGCCACGGCGGCACAACGCTTCACTCCCCCTATAGCCCGCTTTTGCCCGCAGGGCCATATAAAATCCACCATCTTTTGCCCGCACGCACCGGTGGCCGGCAGCCACGGAAGGGGCATGACCACCGCCCGGCACATGCATAGCAGAAAAACATATTTGTAGTACTCGCTACCAGAAAGTAGCATTCACTACATGAATACCTGGCTACTGCTGATCACCACCCTGCCCACCGAAAACGCCACCGCACGCATGCGCGCCTGGCGCGCGCTGAAGGCATCCGGCGCCGCCGTGCTGCGCGACGGCGTCTACCTGCTGCCCGACCACCCACCCTGCACCGATGCGTTACGCGCCGTGGCTGCCGACGTGCAGGACAACGGCGGCAGCGTGTACCTGCTGCCGCTGGCGGCGGATGGCATGCCGCCGTTTGCCGGCCTGTTCGACCGCCAGCAGGACTACGCCGCGCTGCTGGCCGAGGTGACGCAGCTGCGTGCCACGCTGACAGCAAGCAACGCCGACGATGCCTTGAAGCCGGCCCGCAAGCTGCGCAAGACCCTGGCGGCACTGGCCGCCATCGATTTCTTCCCCGGCGAGGCGCAGGGCCAGGCGGAAGCCGCCGTGGCCGAGCTGGAGCAGCAACTGGCCCGCCTTCTGTCTCCCGACGAGCCGCAGCCGGCGGCCGGCACCGTCCCCCGCCTTGATGAGGCCAACTACCAGGGCCGGCTGTGGGCCACGCGCCGCCGCCCCTGGGTGGACCGGGTGGCCAGCGCCTGGCTGATCCGCCGCTTCATCGATGCCGATGCCCGCTTCCTGTGGCTGGAGCAGCCACAACACTGCCCGGCCGATGCGCTCGGCTTCGATTTCGACGGTGCCAGCTTCAGCCACGTCGGCCAGCGGGTGACTTTCGAAGTGCTGCTGGCCAGCTTCGGGCTGGAGCAGGATGCAGGCCTGCTGCGGCTGGCCGCCATGGTGCACACGCTGGACGTGGGCGGGGTAATGGTGCCGGAGGCCGGTGGCTTCGAAGCCATGCTGCACGGCGCGCGCCAGCGCCTAGCCGATGACGACCAGCTGCTGGCCGAGGCCTCGCTGATGCTGGATTCGCTGTACGCCTACTTCTGCCTGCCACAAGGGAGCCCGACATGACCGCCACCACCCTCGCCGCACCGCGCTACACCCTGTGGCAGCTGCTGCGCTACTTCCTGCAGCTGGGCACGCTGGGCTTTGGCGGCCCGGTGGCGCTGGTGGGCTATATGCATCGCGATTTGGTGGAACGCCGCGGCTGGATCAGCGAAGCGGACTACAAGGAAGGGCTGGCGCTGGCCCAGCTCGCGCCCGGGCCGATGGCAGCCCAGACCGCCATCTACCTGGGCTATGTGCACTACCGCGCACTGGGCGCCACCCTGGTGGGGCTGGCCTTCGTGCTACCGTCGTTCCTGATGGTGCTGGCGCTGGGCTGGGCTTACCAGCGCTTTGGCGGTTTGCAGTGGATGCAGGCGGTGTTCTACGGCGTGGGCGCCGCGGTCATCGGCATCATCGCCATCAGCGCGCACAAGCTCACCGTCAAGAGCCTGGGCCGCGACAAGCTGCTGTGGGCGATCTACCTGACCCTGCTCGCCGTCACCGTCATCACCGAATCGGAAATCGCCTGGCTGTTCCTGGCAGCCGGCGTGCTGGGCTGGCTGTGGCATGCGCCGCCGCGCTGGCTGCCCCGCTCCGGCGCCAATGCGGTGGCCGCCGTGCAGCTGCCCGCCGCCGGCAGCCTGCTGAGCGGGCTGGACTGGCCGCTGCTGAGCCAGATCGGCGTGTTCTTCACCAAAGCCGGCGCCTTCGTGTTCGGCTCCGGGCTGGCCATTGTGCCCTTCCTGTACGGCGGCGTGGTCACCGAGCACCACTGGCTCAGCGACAAGCAGTTTGTGGACGCGGTGGCGGTGGCGATGATCACCCCCGGCCCAGTGGTGATCACCGTCGGCTTCATCGGCTACCTGGTGGCCGGCCTGCCCGGCGCCTGCGTGGCCGCGCTGGGCACCTTCCTGCCCTGCTACCTGTTCACCGTGCTGCCGGCGCCGTACTTCAAGAAATACGGCAAGCTGCCGGCGGTAGTGGCCTTCGTCAACGCCATCACCGCCGCTGCGGTGGGCGCCATCACCGGCTCGGTGATCGTCATCGCCCGCCGCTCGCTGGTCGACATCCCCACCGTGCTGCTGGCACTGGCCGCCGTACTGCTGCTGTGGCGCTTCAAGAAACTGCCGGAGCCGCTGCTGGTGGCCGGCGCAGCCGCACTCGGCCTACTGCTGTACCCGCTGCTGCACTGATGGTTGGCCGCAAGCTGCCCCACGTCAGGCGCCGATGAAATCCGCCAGCGCCCGCCACATGAACGGCGGGTTGGCATACATAGGAAAGTGGCCGCACGCCGGCACCTCGGCCAACCGTACGCCGTGGCGGCGGATGTGCGCCAGGTAGCTCAGGCCGGCGTTCTGCTCGCCATACATGAACATCTTGCGGCAAGGCAGCGACAGGAAGCGCGTCATCAGCTCGCCGTGATCCGACAGCGCCACCATGGATTCGAAGATGCCGCGCACCGCGCCGGCGCGCACCTTGTGCCGCAGGTTGGCCGCATACAGCGCACTGGACCACGCCGGCGCCTGATAGGTACGGGCGATGAAATCGTCGAAGAAGGCCTGCACATCCGGGTTGGCATGCTCGACGATCTGCCGGCTCAAAAAGCAGTCCTCCGGCGCGATATTGCCCTCGATATTGCAGAAGCTGATAACGCGGCCCGGCAACTGCGACGCCAGCAGCAAGGCGGTGAGCCCGCCCATGGAGTGTCCCACCAGGTGGAATTTGTCCACCCGGTAGTGCTGCAGCACCCGCAGCGCGGTGCCAAGCAGCAAGGGTATCGACACCCTAGTCAGGTCGCTGCAGCCGCTGTCGCCACAGCCCGGCGCATCGTAGGCGATGAGCGGATGCCCGTCGAAGGCGGCGTGCCGCACCATGTCGGCGTAGTCCTCCTTGCTGGAGCCGAAGCCGTGCAGAAACAGGATGGGCGCCTTGTCGCCAGGGCGATGGAGGGCAGCCAGATCCAGCGCCACGCCATCGATTTCGAATGCCAGCCGCTGGCTGGCGAGTTGCTTTGTCGTCATATGCAGTTCACTGAGTAAAGTGTGCGGCCAACCTTGCAGGCAGGCCGCAACGGGTGGCCTAGTCGCCGGCGTACATCACCGCTTCGCAGAAATCGCGTATCGCCGCACAGGCCTGCTCCAGCGCGGCATCGTCCAGCGCGTAGGCGATGCGCAGATAAGGCCCCAGCCCGAAGGCACTGCCCTGCACCACTGCCACGCCGGCTTCGTCCAGCAGTGCGGCGGCCACGTCGGCATCGCTATGCAGCGGTCGGCCCGCCGGGCTGCGGCGCCCCAGCAGGGCGGCGCAGTCGGCGAACACGTAGAACGCACCGCCCGGCGCCTCGCAATGCAGGCCGGGGATGGCGTTCAGCCACTGCAGCATGCGGTCGCGGCGGCGGGCGAATACCTCACATGCCTGGCCGATGAAATCCTGCGGCCCGTTCAGCGCTGCCAGTGCGGCATGCTGCGCAATGGAGCAGGCGCCGGAGGTCTGCTGGCCCTGCAGTTTTTCCATCGCTTGCAGCAGCCAGCGCGGGCCGGTGGCATAGCCGATGCGCCAGCCGGTCATGGCATAGGATTTCGACACGCCGTTCATAGTCAGCGTGCGCGGCTGCAGCCGCGGCTCGACCTGGGCCAGGGTGTGGAAGGGCTGGCCATCGAACAGCAGGTGCTCGTAGATATCGTCCGACAGCACCAGCAGCTGCGGGCGGGCCAGCAGCACCACCGCCAGCGCCTGCAGCTCCTCGCGGCGGTATACCGCGCCACTGGGGTTGGACGGTGAGTTGAGGATCAACCAGCGCGTACGCGGGGTAATGGCCGCCGCCAGCGCCTCGGCAGTGAGCTTGAAGCCGCTGCCCTGCCCGCAGGGCACGATCACCGGGCGGGCGCCGCACAGCTGCACGATCTCCGGGTAGCTCACCCAGTACGGCGCCGGCACGATCACCTCATCGCCCTCGTTCAGCGTGGCCGCCAGCGCATTGAAGATCACCTGCTTGCCGCCGGAGCAGACGATGGTGTCCTGCCAGTCCACCGCCAGGCCGTTTTCACGGCGGAACTTGTCGGCCACCGCCTCGCGCAGTGCGCGCAGACCGGCCACCTGGGTGTAGCGGGTGTGGCCGGCGTCAATAGCGGCAATGGCTGCGGCGCGGATGTGTGCCGGCGTATCGAAATCCGGCTCGCCGGCACACAGCGAAATCACCGGCCGACCAGCGGCGCGGCGTGCCGCCACGCGATCCATCACCTGGTAGGTGGCCGACGCCCTGGCGCTCGCCAGGTGCCGGTTCAAGAATTGCTCGCTCATATTCATACCCTCTCGCGCCAGGCAGCCAGGCCCATCAGCTCCAGGGTGGTCGCCCCCTGCGTCAGCTGGCTCATCATCATGCTTTCCTTGTCGGCGCGCGCTTCTCCGGCCTGCAGCGTACGCGCCGCATCCACCGCCGGGATGATCACCACACCGTCGTCGTCCGCCACCAGCAGGTCGCCGGCAGCCACCGGCGCGCCGCCGAAGATCAGCGGCTGGCCCACTGCCGGCGCACTGGCCTTCACCGTGCCGCGCACCGATACGCCACGGGCAAATACCGGGAAGCGTCGCTTGGCGATGGCGGCGATGTCGCGCACGCCGCCGTTGATCACCAGGCCGGCAAGGCCGGCCGCCTCCGCCGCCACGGTCAGCACCTCGCCCCAGTAGCCGGCGATGAAGCCGGCGGCATCCACCACCAGCACGCTGCCGCGCGGCGCGCGCTCCAGCGCAATGTGGATGGCCAGGTTGTCGCCGGGCGAGCACTGCAGCGGGTAGGCCGGCGCAGCGATGAAGGCGCCGGGCCAGATGCTGCGGATCTGCGGGTCCACCGCGCAAGGTTGGCCGCATGCCTCGTACAGGGTGGCGCTACCCAGCTGGCGGCAGCGCGCCGCCAGCGCCGGGTCGGTAAACAGTTGCTCCATCATGCTTTCCTTTGCAGGGTGTGGTAGCCCAGCGCGGCGCGCGCCTCGGCCAGGCTGCAGCCGTCGGCCAGTTGCTGGCGGATGCCGGCTTCCACGGTTTCGATCTGCTGTGCCAGCGCCGCCACTTCCGCCGCACGCCCGCGCGGCACCACCACCACGCCGTTGGCGTCGGCCACCACGATGTCGCGCGGCTCGACGCGCGCATTGCCTATCGATACCGTGCCGTTCACCGTCTCCACCTGCACGCGGTCCTTGCCGGTGCGCATGAAGCGCCCACGGCTGAACAGCGGATAGCCATCGCCCAGCGCCTTGTTCACGTCACGGCACACGCCGTCGATGACGGTGCCGGCGATATGCCGCAGCCCGGCGTACTGGGTCATGATGTCGCCCCAGACCGTGCAGTCGCTGCGGCCATCGTTGTCGATCACCACCACGTCGCCGGCGGCTACATCGTCGATGAAATCGCCCACCGTGCCCGGCGGCGTACTGGCCGCCACGTATTTGACGGTGAATGCCGGCCCAACCACCACCTGGCAGTAGTTGTCCAGCGGCAGAATGCCCAGGCACTGCCCCGACAGGCCCAGCCTGTCCATGGCGTCGGATACGCCGGCGGTGTCCAGGCCGGCGAACAGCGCCACCAGCTCGCGATCTTGCTGATTCATTTGCCGCCCTCCTGCCTGATGGCCTCGAATTGGCTGTCGTGCATCACCTCTTCCACCGAGCGGCCGCTGCGCACCGCCGCCACCATGCCGTCCTGCCGCCGCGCGATGCGCTCGGCCAGCGCCAGCACTTCTTCGATGCGCGCCGCCGGCACGAATACCGTGCCGCAGTTGTCGGCAATCACGTAGTCGTCCTGCGCCACCTGCACGCCGGCCATGTTCACCGGCTGGCCGGACGACAGCTGGATCAAGCGGTTGCGCGCGCTGATCATGGTGACGCCGCGGCCAAACACCGGGTAGCCGATATCGGCACTGCCGTCGATATCGCGGCTGAAGCCGTCGATCACCGTGCCGCGCACGCCCTTCACCTGCGCGGCATTGGCCAGGATGTCGCCCCAGCAGGAAATACCGTCCACGCCGCCGGCAATCACCAGCACGCGCTCGTCGCTGTCCACGGCGGCAATTACCGGCGAGATCAGGTGCACGGCCGGGGCGCTGTCGGTCTTGCGCCCCAGCTGTACGGTGCTGGCGCGGCCAACTACCGTGGGGCACGGCCATAGCGGGCGCAGGCCGCAGCTGGCGCCGGGCAGGTCCAGAAAATCGAGCGCATCGGACACCGTGTTGCTGTCCAGCCGGCTCAGGCGCTGCAGCAGGTTTGCTTCACTCATCGAACTCTCCTTGTGGGCTTGTGTGCTGCTACTTTCCACCCTACAGTTCGATAGGTAAATTCCGTATTTTGTAACGTTCACATACGCCAAACCTATCAATCGCCATGATCAACTTCCGCCTTATCCGCCACCTGTGGCTGTTCCTCGCCGTAGCCGAGGAACAGCATTTCGGCCGCGCCGCCAAGCGCCTGGGCATGTCGCAGCCACCGCTTACCGAGCAGATCCAGATCCTGGAACAGGCACTGAAAGTGAAGCTGTTCGAGCGCTCGCGTCGTGGCGCGCAGCTCACCGCGGTTGGCCACGCCATCCTGCCGGCAGTAAGAAAATTCGCCGAACAGCTGGAAAGCCTGGAGCTGGCGGTAAGGGAGGCGGCAGCCGGACAGACCGGCACACTGACCATAGGTGCCATCACCTCGGCTATGCTGGACGTGCTGCCGGGGCTGATCACGCGCATCCGCCAGGAGCACCCGGGGCTGACGGTGGCGGTAAAGGAAATAGACAGCTACGAGGCGATACCGGCGTTGCAGAGTGGCGATATCGATCTGGCGTTTGCCAGGCTGGAAGGCAGGCTGGACGAGGATATCCAGTCGCTGCCATTGCAGGAGGACCCGCTGGCGGTGGCGCTGCCGGCCGGCCACCCGCTGAGCGACGGCGAGGCCCTGCCGCTGGCGGCATTGGCGCAGCAGGACTTCATCATGTTTGCGCGCAAGGTGAGCCCGCTGTCGTACGACACGCTGATCACCGCCTGCCGCAACAGCGGGTTTTCCCCGCGCGTGCTGCACGAGGTGCGCTCGGTTGCCTCGCAGATCGCCTTCGTCGGCATGGGACAGGGCGTGGCGCTGGTGCCGGCGTCAGTGCGCGGCATGGCGCCAGCCAATGTGGTGATCCGCCCGCTGGCGGACCAGCTGCACGTGGTCACCACCGCCATGGCGTGGAACAGCCGGCGGGAAAACCAGCTGACGCGCGAGGTGATTGCCACCATCACCCGCCAGCCGCCGGCCGGTGACAGCTAGGGCTGGTAGCTGGAGATTTCTACCAGGTTGCCGTCCGGGTCGCGCACGTAGAGCGACAGGATGCGGCCCATGGCGCCGGTGCGCGGCACCGGGCCTTCTTCTATGGCTACCCCGTGCGCCTTCAGCTGCGCGGCCACCTGTTCCAGCGGCAGGCTCGCCACGAAGCACAGGTCCAGCGCGCCCGGCGTCGGCAGCAGCGCCTTGGGCTCGAACTCGCGCCCCTTGAGATGCAGATTGATCTTCTGGCTGCCGAACTTCAGTGCCAGGCGCTCCACCGGCGGGGTGCCGCCGACGAAGCTTTCCAGCGTCATGCCCAATACGTCGCGATAGAAAGCGATACAGCGCGCCAGGTCGGCGGTGGTCAAAACAATGTGGTCGATGGCGGCGATCATGCGTGTCTCCCGGGTGATGTCTAGCGGCGGCTGGCCAGCAGTACGCCGCCGATCACCAGCACGGTGCCGGCCAGCTGCGGCAGCGATACCGGCTCATGCAGCAGCCACCAGCCAAAGAAAATGGTCAGCGCCGGGCCCAGCGTGCCGATCAGCACGGTACGCGCCGCACCCAGGTGGCGGATGGCGGTGGACTGCCAGAAGATGGGCAGCATGGTGGAAAACAGCGCCATGCCCAGGCTGTAACCGTACACCGGCAGCGGCAGCTGCAGCACCTGCAACGGGCGCGACAGCACGAAGTGCAGCGTCACCGCCGCGGTGGCGGTGAGGATGGCCAGGATGGAAAAACGCAGCGAACCCAGCCGCTGGATGGCCAGCTCGGAGCCGGCGCTGTACAGCGCATACAGCACCGCGCAGCCGAACACGAAGCCGGCGCCGATCAGCACGCTCTGCAATTCGCGGCTCTGGCTGGCGTCGTGCACGAAGGCAATGGCGATGCCGCCATAGGACAGCGCCGCAGCCAGTAGCATGCGCCCTTCCGCCTTGCGCCCCAGGAACAGCACGCCTATCAGGATGGTAAGCGTGGGATAGGTGAACAGGATCAAGCGCTCCAGCCCGGCGGAGATGTATTGCAGGCCGTAGAAATCGAGCATGCTGGAACCGTAGTAACCGGCCACGCCCAGCATGAGCAGCAGGCCGACATCCCTTGCGGCCAACCTTGGCATGTCCCGCAGCACCGGCAGCGCCGCCAGCAGTACAAACGGCAGGCACAGCACCATGCGCAGGGTGAGCAGGGTTACCGCATCCACCGTGGCCGCGGCGTAGGCCAGTTTGACGAAGATGGCCTTGAAGGAAAAACCGAATGCCGCCAGCAGGGCAAACATGACGCCGCGTCGTGGCGCGGCCTGTACCGTATTCAATTTTCGACTTTCGTGATCAGACCCCGCCATGGTCTTTGCCGGCGCCGGCATTGTGAAATACTTTTAGCCTAAGGCGGTGATACGCGCCGCATATCGCCGGCGGCGGCAGCAAGCAAAAAGGTTGGCCGCGGCCAACCTTTTTTACTGTCAGGCACCCTTGTGCCGCCGCGTTTTGCGCCGCGCCGGCGGCGGCTCGATGTCGAACTCGAACAGCGAGGCGGTGCGGCCGGTCTGCGACTGGCAGGCAATCAGCATGGCACGGTTGATGGCTTCCTTCTTGCTCACCCCCCACCACTCGATCATCTTGTCCAGCGCCTTCTGCGCATCGCGCGACAGCTCCACCGTGACCGACAGCTCCTGCAGCCGGTTGCGCCGCAGTTCACGGCTGCGGCGCTTGCGCTCCGCCGGCGTCATAGCCCGCTCCCCCAGCGGTTTGCGACCGGGCTTGGCGCGTACGCCGCCAATCAGGTCAATGGTGTAGTGATCGCAGGGGTCTCGCATGGGTTGGGTGACGCGTCACGCTGAAAAAAGGGGCGCAAGGATAGCACGAAGCGTGCCCCCGGCCCAAGCCGTGGCGCACAATACCCCTACAGCATGGCGGCCGGCGACCCTACCAGTCCTCCACCGGCAGCGGCGGCAGGCCGTGGCGGCTGCGCGCGCGGTTGCAGGCTTCCTCGTAGATGCCTACCGAGGCCAGCTGGCCGAATTCGCGGCACGGCGACGGGCGATGCTCGTAGATGCTGCACGACACCTGCACGCCCACCTCGCCCACCAGCGCCACGCAGCGCGATACCGATTCGTCGGTGCCGCACATGCGCATGGTGTTGTTCACCTCGTGCACCGCCATCTGCGGCGGCACACCCGGCACGTCGCCATGGGCGAGTTCGGACTTGTGGAAGGACACGCGGAAGGCGGCGCAGCAGGCGCCGCACTCGGTACAGCTGACGCGAAGAGCAGATTGCATGGCAAGCGGATGGGCAGGCACGGCCCGGCATGGTAAAACCCGCACTATACCCGCCACTTGCCACCCTCGCCATGCACACGCCCGACCAGCTTCCCGCTACCCTGCCCCGCCCCGACTACCTGCTAAGCCTGGCCAACCTGGCGGCGCGCCTGCATGGCCGCCACGGCGTGCCGCCGCTGCAGCATGCGCTGCTGGACGGGCTGGAAGAAATCGAAACCGTGATCCTGCTGCTGATCGACGGCATGGGCGAGGCACAGCTGGCCGAGCTGGCGCCGGATGGCTGGCTGGCGCATCAGCCGCGCACCCGGCTGCACTCGGTGTTCCCCAGCACCACCACGGCGGCAATCACCACCCTGCTCACCGGCGCGGCGCCGTCCGAGCACGGCCTGCTGTCCTGGCACGTGTGGGCGCCGCAGGCCGGCTGCATCGCCACGCCGCTGCCACTGCGCGAGCACTGGCGTGCGGAAGGCGAAGCGCTGCCGGACCAGACGCTGGCCGCCGCGCTGTACACCCAGCCTTCGGCACTGGCCGGCGGCGACCGCCGCCACTACGTGCTGCAGCCCGAGTACATTGCCGATTCGCAGTACAGCCGCCACCACGGCGGCGCGGCCGAGGCGCTGCCCTGGCACGGCTACGATGCGCTGTTCGCGCAGCTGGCGGCACTGGCACGCCAGCCGGGGCGCAAGTTCATCTATGCCTATATTCCGGACCTGGATTCGCTGATGCATCACAAGGGCACCCGCCACCCCAGGGCAGCGCAGCTGCTGCAGCGTATCGATGCGCACTGCGCCGCGCTGGCGGTCACGCTACCCGCCAGTGCGCGGCTGCTGGTCACCGCCGACCACGGCCAGCTGGACATTCCGCCGGAAAAGCTGCTGTTCATCAACGACTACCCCGAGCTGGCCGCCATGCTGGCGCGGCCGCTGTGGGGCGAGCCGCGGGTGGCGTTCTGCACGCCGCGGCCGGAATGCCGCGATGCCTTCCCAGCCTCCATCGAGGCGGCACTGGGGCATGTGCTGTGGGTATTGAAGGCGGAAGACGTGCTGGCGGCGCAGTGGTTCGGCCCGGCGCCGCAGCACCCGCAGTTGGCCGCAAGGGCCGGCGACTACGTGCTGCTGCTGAAGGATGACTGGGGCCTGCTGCAGATGGTGGATGACAGCGAGCGGCCGCGGCTGATCGGCAACCACGGCGGCCTGAGCGCCGCCGAGATGCAGATTCCGCTGATTGTGTATCAGGGCACGGCCGGCTGAGCGCCTGCCCACGATCTGCTGCGCGTCGGCGATACGGCGTTAAAAACGGCCCAGGAAGGCTCGTTTACTCTGTATAAACTCCGCGCCCCTCAGTTTTTGCCTTGTCTCGCCCTAGCTCGCCAGATCGTGAACACACTCGGCGCACGCTCACAGTACCGGCGTGCTCTCCTGCTGCGGCCAACGTTGCTGCCATTCGCGCCAGGCCTCGCGGCTGAGCGTGGCCGGAAACACCGCGCGGCGGCGCTGCTGCAGGTAGCCCAGCAGCACTTCGGCATAGTCCAGCTGCTGCCCGCCCTGCTCCGGCGGCGTCAGCACTCCCATGCGATTCACCCAGACCGTATCCTGCCGCGCCTGGATGTATTCCTCCGGGCCATCCAGCACCTGCTGCAGCAGGAGCAGCTTGCCGCTGAGCGAGCCCGGTTGGCCACCGGCCAGCAGTTCGCGCTCCACCTCATCCAGCCGCTGCTCGGCCTGCTCGCGGCTCAGGTTGCTGCCCAGGCTCAGCGCCTCGGCATTGAGCAGGCTGCTGCCGCTCTTCAGCTGCAACTGCAGCGCCTGGCGTTCGATCTGCAGCAGCTTGTGCCGCGCCTCCAGCTGCTGCATGCCCTGCCCCAGGCTGGCGCACCACACCGCAAACGCATGCTCGCGCCCCTTGCGCACCGCTTCCTCGCGGGTGCTGCCGGCGGCAACGAAGCGGTGGCGGTCGAAGCTCAGCACCGTCTGCGGCACGTCCTTGCGAATGGAGCCATCCGGCAGCAGCACGCTGCCGAGGCGGTGCGATTCGGTAGGCTGCATCGACAGCATCAGCTGCACGGTGTCGGCGGACGACGGGTGGGAAAAATACTCGTGCAGCGATTCGCTGCCGGCCAGGATGTCACTGAGCGACTGCGGCGAGGCAAACAGCAGGCCGACGCGGCGGTCCAGGCTGTAGCCGGGCACGCTCAGGTCCAGCGAATCCGGCAGGTGGTCGCACAGGTCGTGCATGTACTGCAGGGTGCGTTTCACCCCGCGGCGCAGCTTGCGGCGGCCGTCCGGCAGCAGGCGGATGCGCGGGTCAACCTCCTCCACCAGCAGCTCCATCGCCGCTTCCACGTTTTGCCGGGTAATTGCCTGGGCATTGCCCAGCAGCCATTCCCACATCATTGCCCTGCCCTCGCCATGTATATAGCCGCCAACAAGGCCTCGCAGAGAACCTGGGCCAGGGTGCGCCGACGCAGGTTCAGGGGTTTGTTGCGGATATCAAGCTATGTATATTGAAATATTGTCGTTTACCGGCTTGCCAGTCGGTTATCGGCACGGATAATACACCCGCTTCCCGCAGGAATATGCCCACTGCTGCCGTCAGGCCAGGAATAACAATGAACCGCTCCCTGATCCGTTTTGCCGCACCGGCACTCATTCCGCTGCTCGTGCTGCCGCTCGCCAGCCTGCTGCTCCCTGCCACCATGCTGCTGCAGACACTGCTGGCGCTGGGCTGCGGCTTGCTGGTAATGGCCATATGCGCCTGGCAGGCACAGCGTCACTTCATCCGACCGCTGCAGCACCTGGGTGTTCATCTTGAAGCGCTGGCCACGGTGCCGATCGATCTTTCCCCGCAATGGCCAGACGATGAATCCCCGCTGCCGGGCAACTGTGGCAGCCATATGAACCGCGTGTTCCAGCGCATAGACAGCGCCTTTGGCGACGTTACCGCCTCCACCGCCCGACTGGTGCCGATGGCGCAGGAGCTCACCGACACCTACAGCGCCATCCTGCAGAAAAACCTGCTGCAGGCCAGCCATGGCGAGATACTGATCAACGGCATCGCCAGCATGATCGCCCAGGCGGAATCGCTGCGCGGCCAGCTGGAGGCCATCACCCGGGCAGCCGGCAACGCCGGCAGCAATATGGCGGTGAGCCGCGAGGCTACGCTGATCGTGATCGACGGCGTAACCGACGTGGCGCGCACGCTGGAGCAATCGGAACGCGACGTTGCCGCGCTGTCCGCCGCCTCCGACCGTATCGGCAGCATCCTGGACGTGATCCGCGACATTGCCGACCAGACCAACCTGCTGGCGCTGAACGCCGCCATCGAGGCTGCGCGCGCCGGCGAGCAGGGCCGCGGTTTCGCGGTGGTGGCCGACGAGGTGCGCAAGCTGGCGCACCGCACCCAGGAAGCCACCACCCAGGTGCGCGACATCATGGCCGAGGTGCAGCAAGGCACCCGCACCGTGGTGCAGGCCATGGCGGCGTCGCAGCAGCGCGCCGACTACGCCGCTACCCATGCCGACCAGTCGCGCAGCACGCTGGACCAGGTCACCGCCGCCATTGCCGATATCGACCACGCCGCCGACGGCATCGGCGAGGCCGTGGCCGCCCAGGCCGAGGCGGTCAACGCCTCCAAGAACTCCTGCGACATCCTGGTGCAGCTCAACCAGGACGCGCTGGCCACCAGCCGCATCCATGCGGTATCGCCGGAAGACCTGCGCAAGCTGAGCGACAAGCTGAAATCCTCGCTGGCGCACTTCGAGCTGGGCCATTACCGGTTCAGTGAACAGAAACGGGTGAAGGCACGCACCAGCGAGCTATCGCTGGGCAACCATGACACAGCGCAGAGCGCTAGCGGTGATATCGAGTTGTTCTGAACAGCCTCCCCCTTGCGGCCAACCCCATAGTTGGCCGCAAGGCATTTCAGGCCGCCTGCATGCGCCGGTGCAGTGCATCGGCGGCGCGCAGCGCGAAAGCGTATACCGACAGCTGCGGGTTGGCGCCCACGCTGCTAGGAAACAGCGAGCCGTCGATGATGGTGAGGTTGGCCAGCTGCCAGTGGCGGCCCAGCTGATCCACCACACCGTCGCGCTCGCTCGCCGCCATCGCCGCCCCACCCATTACGTGCGCACTCACCACCCGGGTGCGCAGCGCCTGCATCGGCAGCTCGGCTATCATCTGCCGCGCCTGGCGCCAGCTGCGCGCCAGCCCTGCGTCCTCGTGCACCGGCAGCACCGCGCGGGCGCCGGCGGCGAACTGGACCTCGGCCATGGTGAGCAGCGCGCGCCGCGCCGCCTCCCACTCCACCTCGCCCAGCGGGTAGTCCAGCTGCGGCGAGCCGTCGGTGCGTAACCGCACCGTGCCACCCTGGCTGCGCGGGTGGAAGCCGTCGCGCAGCAGCGCCAGCACCACGTTCAGATGCGGCATCTGCTGCATCAGCCGCTGGTGCGCCACACCCAGCCCCGGCAGAGTGGCGGCCATGATCAGCGGGTGGATGGGCGGCACCTCCAGCTTGTAGCCCAGCGGCCCGTCGATGGCGCCGGTGTGCAGGAAGTGATCGCTGTACACCGACTGCGGCGCGCCGTAATAGCCTTCGATGCGCTCGGCAAAGATCGCACCGGACAGCAACACCGGATGCAGAAAGGTGCGCCGCCCCAGCTGGTGGTACGGGTCCGGTGCGTGGCTGCGCAGTAGTACGGCCGGGGTGCCGATGGCGCCGGCGGACAGTACCACCTGCCGCGCCCTCACCGTCAGCGTCACGCCGCTGGCGTGCACGCCGTCGGCCTGCAGCGCATCGGCCAGCACGCCGGCCACCTTGTCACCCTCCAGCAGCAGATGGCGCACCCGCACCCGGCTGAACAGCCGCGCACCGGCCGCCAGCGCCGCCGGGATGGTGGTGACCAGCATCGATTGCTTGGCATTGGTGGCGCAGCCGGTGCCGCAATAGCCCAGGTTCCAGCAGCCACGCACATTGCGGCGCATGCGCGCATGGCGCAGACCCAGCGCCTGGCAGCCGCGCTCCAGCACGCTGTTGTTGGCATTGGGCTCGGTCTGCCACGGCGCAATGCCCAGCCGTTCCTCGGCGCGCTGGAACCACGGCGCCAGCGCTGCATCCTCCAGCTCGCCCAGGCCGTGGCGCTGCCGCCACCAGGCCAGGGTTTCCGCCGGGGTGCGGAAGCTGCTGGTCCAGTTCACCGTGGTGCTGCCACCCACGCTGCGCCCCTGCAGGATGGTGATGGCCTTGTCGGCGGTCTGGCGGTTGGCGGACTCCTGGTACAGCTGCGGGTAGGCTTCGGCCTCGTTGAGGCGGAAATCCTGCGAGCTGTGCAGCGCGCCCTCTTCCAGCAGCAGCACGCGCAGGCCGGCCTGCGCCAGCAGCTCCGCCGCCATGCCGCCGCCGGCGCCGCTGCCGACGATGGCCACATCGCATTCCAGCATGACATCGCGCTGCAGCGCGGCGCCATCCTGCACTTGCCAGCCTGCGGCCAACCCTGCCTGCCACGGATCGGGCAAACGGCTCATAGCAATCCTTTCATCATCGCCGGCAGGCGGTAGTCGATGGCCAGCCAGCTGGCTTCGGCGCCATACCAGCCGGCGTACAGCAGGCTGTGCAGCGCCTGGTAGCCGCTGCGCAGCAGCACGAAGCGGCTGTGGCGCCAGCGCTGCAGAAAGCCCTGCATCGCGGCGGCATCGGCCTGTTGCCACGGGGTGGCCACGCCGGCCAGCAGCCGGCGCCCCGGCAGGCTGTGCAGCAGGTCGAACAGCTGACGCAGCTCGGCCTGCACTGCAGGCGGCAGGCCGGCAATGGCGCTCAGCACATTGTCCGCCAGCGACAATGCGCCACTGGCCGGTAAGGGGCCCAGCATGCCGCGCCCCAGCGCGGCGATCAGCTCGCGGTCGGCAAGGTTGGCCGCAAAGCCCGGTGCCGGCAGCGTCCGTGCCAGCCGCCCGCCCAGCACCAGCGCCACGCCGCCCAGCAGCCCGGTGCGGATCAGCTGCCGCCGGCTCAGCTTCATTGCATTTCCCCCAGCATCAGCCGCAGCAGGCGCTGCACCACACTGCCATGCGGCGGCCGGGTCAGTACGGCGCCGGCCAGCCGCGACTGGCGCAGCACCGGCAGCAGCTTGCTGAAGGTCAGAAAGCCCTCGTGGCCGTGGTAGTGGCCCATGCCGGAAGGGCCGATGCCGCCGAACGGCAGCTGGTCCTGCACTACGTGCAGCAGGGTGTCGTTCACCGTTACCCCGCCGCAGCGGGTGCTGCGCAGCACCTGTTCGATGCGCGCGGCGTCGTCATCGAACAGATACAGCGCCAGCGGGCGCGGCCGTGCATTGATATGCGCCAGCGCCGCGTCGAATTCGCGGTAGGTGATGACGGGCAGCAGCGGGCCGAAGATTTCCTCCTGCATCACCGTCGCCTGTGGCGGGGCGTTTTCGATCAGCGTCAGCGGCAGCTTGCGCGCCGCCGCCATCGCGGCATCGTCCTGCTCGCACATCGCCTCCACCCGCGCGCCCAGCTCGCGTGCCTGTTCGCGCCAGGCCACCAGCCGGCTGTAATGCGCCTGGTTGATGATGGCGGTGTAATCCGGGTTTGCCGCCGGCTGCGGGTAGGCACGCAGCGCCTGCTGGCGGATGGCGGCGACAAAGGCGTCACGGTCGCGCTCGTGCAGCAGCACGTAGTCCGGTGCCACGCAGGTCTGGCCGGCGTTCAGCAGCTTGCCGGCGACGATGCTGCCCACCGCCCGCGCCATGTCGAAGCCTGGTGCGAGCAGCAGCGGGCATTTGCCGCCCAGCTCCAGCGTCACCGGCGTAAGGTTGGCCGCAGCCGCCTGCATCACCATGCGGCCCACCCGGGTGGAGCCGGTGAACAGCAGGTGGTCGAACGGCAGCGCGGCAAACGCCGCCGCCACATCCGCATCGCCATTCACCACCCGCACCACATCCGGCCCCAGGTAGCGCTGGCACAGCCGCTCCAGCAGCGCGCCGGTGCGCGGTGTCAGCTCCGACATCTTCACCATCACCCGGTTGCCGGCTGCCAGCGCGCTGACCAGCGGCCCCAGGCTCAGGAACACCGGGTAGTTCCACGGCACGATCACCCCCACCACCCCCAGCGGCAGCGGCCGCACCTCGGCGCGCGCCGGCCAGAACCAGATACTGGTGCCGCGCCGCTGCGGCCGCATCCAGCCGCGCAACTTGCGCCGCGCCAGCGTCACCGCCTCCAGCGAGGGGAACAGCTCGGCCAGCCGGGTTTCCACTGCGCTGCGGCCGCCGAAATCGGCATCCACCGCCGCCACCCATTCGGCCTGATGGTCGCGGATCATGCGCGCCAGGCCATCCAGCCAGCGGCGGCGGGTAGCCAGATCCGGCCAGCCGGCTGCAGCCTGTTGTTGCAGTTGGCCAAGACTTGCGCGCAGACTGTCGGCCATGGGGCTGCCTGGTTTCATATGCTATGCTCCGGCACTATCAAACGATTGTTTAGAGTCACAACTCTAGGCAGATTTTGTGAATTTGTCACTGCCTTTTTCGCCATGCTGCTCGATTTCTTCCTCGCCCTGCGCAATGCCGGCCTGCCGGTATCGCTGAAAGAACACCTCACCCTGCTGCAGGCACTGCAACAGCAACTGGCCTTTGGCAGCGTGGATGCCTTCTACCAGCTGTCTCGCACGGTACTGATCAAGGACGAGAAATACTTCGACCGCTTCGACCAGGTGTTCGCTCACTACGCGCAGGGCATCGAAGCGGCGCTGGCCAACCTCCAAACCGACATCCCGGAAGACTGGCTGAAGAAGCAGGTGGAGAAATACCTGAGCGAGGAAGAGAAGCAGCAGATCCAGGCCATGGGCTGGGACAAGCTGATGGACACCTTGCACCAGCGGCTGGAAGAACAGAAGGAACGCCACCAGGGCGGTAACAAGTGGATAGGCACCGGCGGCACCAGCCCCTTCGGCGCCTATGGCTACAACCCGGAAGGCGTGCGCATCGGCCAGCACGAATCACGGCACCGTCGCGCGGTAAAGGTGTGGGATCAGCGCGAATTCCGCAATTTCGACGACTCGGTGGAACTGGGCACCCGCAACATCAAGGTGGCGCTGCGCCGGCTACGCGAATTCGCCCGCGCCGGCGCCGCCGAAACGCTGGACCTGCCGGCCACCATCGCCGCCACCGCGAAGAACGCCGGCCTGCTGGATCTGCAGCTGACGCCGGAGCTGCACAACACAGTGAAGGTGCTGGTGCTGTTCGACGTGGGCGGCTCCATGGACGACCACATCCGCGTGTGCGAGGAGCTGTTCTCCGCTGCCAAGGCCGAGTTCAAGCACCTGGAGTACTACTACTTCCACAACTGCGTGTACGAGAAACTGTGGCAGGACAACGCGCGCCGCTTCAGCGAGCAGACTTCCACCTGGGACGTGATCCACACCTTTGGCAACGACTACAAGCTGATCTTTGTCGGCGACGCCAGCATGAGCCCCTACGAGATCGTGCTCAAGGGCGGCAGCGTGGAGCACATGAATGCGGAGCCGGGCGAAGTATGGCTGCGCCGCCTGCTCGCGCAGTTCCGCCATGCGGTGTGGCTCAACCCATTGCCGCAGGAACACTGGCAGTACACCCAGTCGGTGGAGATGATTCGGGAGATGATGGGCGAGCGCATGTTCCCGCTCACCGTGGCCGGGCTCAGCGACGCCATGCGGGCACTCAAGCGCGGTGCCGCATAGATACGCGCCTGGGCAATGATGTCGCTACAAAATATGCGGCCAACCTTGTGAAGCACCTAGTGCCCCACGGGGAGCGCCGGCCAAAATGGTGTTCGCCAGGTTTTAAGACGGCAGCTGAGCCGTTTGACGTTAGCAAACGGTGAATTGCCGGCGCCTGGCGAATACCTTTTTGGACGGGGTTTCGCGGACCATAAGGGGCGAGCGGGGTCGCTAGGGGCAGCGGTACGCCCCCTAGCCCGTTCGCCGGGCGGAACCGGCGACTTCAAACATCATCCGCGCAGCGGATTCCACACTCGACAACACAAGCATTGAAGCGTGGCCAACGTTGGCCGCATGGCCCCCGGCGGATCGCCCTGCGGGCATCCGCCCTACTCTCCCTGCGCTTTCTCGATGCGGCGCGCGAACACCTTCATTTCCTTGGCCGCCTGGATATCGCCCTTGCCTTCGGCGATGGCGATGCCTTCCTGGTAGGCGGCCAGCGCCGCCGCCGCATCGCCGGCATTCAGCAGCGCCTTGCCCAGCAGCTTCCAGGCCGCGGAAAAGTCGTGCTGCCGCTCCACCGCCTGGCGGGCGAAGCTGGCGGCCTGCGCCCAGTCCTGCAGATGTGCGTATTCGTTGGCAATACCGAAGCGCAGCATGGCGCCGTCACGCGGGCCGTCCTGCAGTTTCAACAGATTATCCAGCATGCTCATGTCCGGCTCCTATCGATATTGCCGCCAGCATGCGCCCGCCACCCGCAGTAGGCAACCCTGCGGCCAGCAGGGTTGGCCGCAGCGCAGGAGGCAACAAAAAACCCCGCCGTAGCGGGGTTTTTTGGTTCAAGCCGAAGCTTACTCGGCGCGCGGTGCGCGGCGTTCGCCGCCCTGGCCGCCCTGGCGCGGGCCGCTGCTGCCACGACGATCGCCGTAGCCGCCACGGTTGCCAGCGTAACCCGAACCCGAACCCGGCTTGCGGTCGCCGTAGCCACCACGACGCTGGCCGTCACGGGCACCGGCGCCTTGCGGGCGGCGGCCTTTCGGCGGACGACGGGTCGGCTCCATGCCCTGGATCACGGCTTCGGCCAGTTGGCGCTTCAGGTACTGCTCGATACGGCGTACGCGGTGGAATTCGCGCGATTCGGCGATGGTGATCGCCACGCCGCTGCGGCCGGCACGGCCGGTACGGCCGATACGGTGCACGTAGTCTTCCGCCTGCTTCGGCAGATCGTAGTTCACTACCAGGCCGATGCCCGGTACGTCGATGCCGCGGGCAGCCACGTCGGTAGCCACCAGGATCTTGATGCGGCCGCGACGCAGGTCGTTCAGGGTACGGTTACGCCAGCTTTGCGGCATGTCGCCATGCAGGCAGGCAGCGGAGTAGCCCATGTCGCACAGTTTGTCGGCGATTTCCTCGGAACCGATCTTGGTGGCGGTGAACACCACGGCCTGTTCGAAGTCGGACTCCTTCAGGATGGCGTCCAGCAGGCGGTTCTTGTGGTTGTTGTCGTCGGCGTACAGCAGATGCTCTTCGATGCTGCCGCTGTCATCCTTGCGCTCGATCTCGATACGCTGCGGGTCGCGGGTCATGCGCTCGGCCATCTTGCCCACGATACCGTCCAGGGTAGCGGAGAACAGCAGGGTCTGACGCTCGGCCGGGGTAGCGGCAACGATGGTTTCGATGTCTTCGATGAAGCCCATGTCCAGCATGCGGTCGGCTTCGTCCAGCACCAGCATTTCCAGGCGCGAGAAGTCGATGCGGCCGGAGCGCATGTGGTCCATCAGGCGGCCCGGGGTGGCCACGATGATGTCAACCGGGCGCGACAGGGCGCGGGTCTGGAAGCCGAAGGAAGCGCCACCCACCAGGGTAACGGTGCGCAGGAAGCGCATGCCTTCGCCGTAAACCATGGCGTTCTTTTCAACCTGCTGAGCCAGTTCGCGGGTCGGGGTCAGAACCAGAACGCGCGGGCCGTTGCCGGAACCCTTGGAGCGCTCGCTGATGCGGGTCAGGGCCGGCAGCAGGAAGGCTGCGGTCTTGCCGCTACCGGTTTGTGCGGAAACCAGCAGGTCGCGGCCGGCGATGGCTGCCGGCACGGCTTCGGCCTGTACCGGGGTCGGGGTATCGTAACCGGCTTGTTCCAGGGCCTTGGCAACAACAACGGGGAGTCCGAGATCGGAGAAATGCATATCAATCCTTTCAGTCCGGCAGCAATGCCGGGTGTAAGCCCGCTTGAAGGGGTAACAGGTCATCGAACCAACCTGACAAGCGGCAAACAGCGGTCCTGAAAGCAAGGACATGGCGGCAACGGGCCAAAAGGCGTCAGAGGCGATGAAATATCAGAGGCCGACGGCGCGGGTTGAATCCGCCGGCTAATTTCGAAGAGTGCGCACTATACGGAAAATATTTTTTTATTGCAACTCATTTTCCGGCTAATGCACGGCAAGCCCCTGATTTTTCAGCAGCCACTTTTTTTGTATGCAAAAAATCAACAAGCAGCGGCCGGCAACCAGCCCAGGGTTTCCGCCGTAGGCCGTGTCGGCCGGTATTCCGCCGCCAGCCAGCCGCGGTAGCCCAGCTGCACCAGCAGCGCAAAGTATTGTTGCAGCGGCAGATTTCCGCTGCCGGGTTCGCCCCGCCCCGGTGCATCGGCAAACTGCACATGGGCAATGGCCGGCAGATGCGTTGCCAGCAGCACCGGGATGTCCTGCCCCATGCGCGCCATGTGATAGATATCCACCTGCATGCCAATGTCACGACTATTGCAGGCCGCCAGCACTTCGGCCACTTCGTCGGCAGTACGCAGCAGGAAGCCGGGCATATCGATATCATTGATCGCCTCGCACAGCACGCGGATGCCGTGCGGGCGGAAGTAATCCGCCGCCAGGTCAAGGTTGGCCGCAAGCGTGGCCAGCGCCTGCTCCCGGCCGACACCTTCCGCCAGCCGCCCCGGCAACACGTTGAGCATGCGCACACCCAGCGCCCGGGCATAGGCCAGCGCCTGCGGCAGCACGGCAGCAAACTCCGCCTGCCGCGCCGGGTGCCCGGCCAGGCCGGCGCCGCCCTGCATCAGGTCGCCGGCCGGCACGTTGATCAGGATCACTTCCACCCCGGCAGCCGATGCAGCAGCGGCCAGCACATCTGCCGGGTAGTCATAAGGAAACTGGATCTCCACCGCGCCAAAGCCGGCCTGCGCCGCGGCGGCAAAGCGCTGCAGCAGCGGCAGCTCGGTAAACAGCAGGCTAAGGTTGGCCGCAAACTTCAGCATGCCTCTCCTCCCGCATACAGTTCGATAATGCTGGCCAGATCGCGCTGCGCATTGTCGCCCAGCGCCGCGTGCTGCTGCATCAGTTGCTGCGCAAGACCTGCCAGCGGCAGCGGGCTGTCGCTCTCCTGCCCCAGCGCCAGCGCGTTGCCAAGGTCTTTCAGCAGCGTGGCCACTTTCCACTGCAGCGGTTCGAACTGCCGCGCCGCCATGCGCGGCGCCAGTATCTGGAACGGCAGCGAGTCGGCAAAGCCGCCGGCCAGCGCCGGCGCCAGCAGCGCGGCGTCCACGCCAGCCTGCTCGGCCAGGCGCACGGTCTCTGCGATCAGCATGGCATTGCTGGCCACGATCAGCTGGTTGCACACCTTGGTGACCTGCCCGGCGCCCAGCGGCCCCATGCGCGTTACCCGTTGCGACAGCGGCGCCAGCAGCGGGCGCAGCGTGTCGATGTCCGCCGCGTCGCCGCCGGCCATGATCACCAGCTGGCCGCTTTCGGCGCCGCGCACGCCACCGGATACCGGCGCATCCACCCAGCGCATGCCGCACTGCTGCCGCAGCTGCGCCGCCATATCGCGGGTAGCGGCCGGGGCGATGCTGGAAAAATCCAGCAGCAGCTGATCGGCACGGCCATGTGCGGCAATCCCACCCGGCGCCAGCACCAGCTCGCGCACCGCGGCGGCATCCGACACGCACAGCATCAGCACATCGCTGCCCTGCACCAGCTCCGCCACGCTGCCAGCCAGTTGCGCCCCGGCTGCCAGCAAGGCATCCGCCTTGCCGGGGCTGCGGTTCCACACCGTCAACGCCACGCCCGCCGCCAGCAGGCGCCGGCACATAGGCACTCCCATCAGGCCCAGGCCAATGAATCCGACTCGCACCACTCCCCCTTGCGGCCAACGCCGCAGCTGATTTGCAACCATGCTAGCGCAAAATGCGGCGACGCAAAAAAAGCGGGCCGGCCACAAGGCCAGCCCGTCAAGGTATTGCAACAAGGGAAGGATTGATAGCGGTACGGCGTACCACCGATCACATCCACGCCAGAGATAGCAAAATCTCGACGTGCAGCTAGATTACTCATAATTTCATGCCATTTCAATGACATGCACCGGCGGTGGGGGCAATGCGCTACAATCGCGCCCTTTTGCATTGCGCAGGACAAGCACCGCATGGATTTTCACAGTTTCCGCTACCAGGCCAGCCGCCCGTGGGCACGGCGCGTGGCCCAGGCTTTCCAGCAAGCCACCACGCAGCAACAGGGCTGCGATGCCGCCGCCGCCATCGTGCAGCGCGAGCTGGAGCAGGCCGCCCAGCTGCACCGCATCAGCGACACCCAGCGCGAAACCGAGTTCGTGCTGGCCGAGGCCTATGGCCAGTTCGTGCGCGACGGTCGCCGCATCCATGCGCTGGACGACAGCCTGCAGCAGGCGCTGGCACACACCCGCGCCCCGGCGGCAATGCCGGCCACGCTGCAGCTGCCCGCCGGCACCTTCATGCTGCAGCTGGCGCACGCCGGCCAGCACAGCGCGGCTTTCGTGACCCACGCCCCGGCCAACCACCGCCTCGACATGCTGCTGCTGCAGCCGGATTTCGCCCCGGCCGGCAGCCCGTGGTTTGCCCGCCTGGAAGCGGCGCTGACGCTGGGCATCAACTATCCGGATTCGGTACAGGTACCGGACACCCCGGCACTGGCCAACTGGCGCCCGTGGCTGCAGGCCGCCTTCGGCAGCCTGACCCTGCTCACCCAGCCGCGGCTGCACCACTCCGGCAGCTGGCTACTGCCGCTGAGTGCCGCTGAAAGCGCGGCACTGGCAGGCGACGCCAAAAGCCAGCAGAAACAGCGTGCCGAGCTGCTGAAGAACGGTAATCAGGAAGTGCAATTGGCCAGCATGCCGGGCCTGCCGGCAAGTTGGCCGCAAGCGGTGCGCGCCGGCTACTGGCGCAGCCAGGCCGGCAAGCAGGCCCAGGCGGAGCGCCTGGTGTGGGTGGCGCCGCGCGCCGAGGCCGCTACAGAAACTGCGTAATCAGCTGGCGCAGGGTGTCGATCTCGAACGGCTTGTCGCAGATGGCCGATACCCCCGCCTCCTCCACCGCCGCCAGCCGCGCAAAATCCTGCTCGCCGGAGATCATCAGCACCGGACAGGACATGTTCACCGGGTGGCTGCGGATGTATTCGATCAGCGCCTTGCCATCCATTTCCGGCATGTTGTAGTCGGTGAGGATAAGGTCGAACTGCTGCGCGTCCAGCAACGGCACCGCCTCGACACCGTTGCCCGCCTCGCTGATGTGCTCGAAGCCCATGCGCTCCAGCACCGAGCGCAGGTAGTGGCGCGAGGTGGTGCTGTCGTCCACCAGCAGCACCTGGCGTGCGTCCAGATCGTAGCCCTCCAGGCTGGCGCGCAGGTCGGCTGCGTTCAGGTAGTCCAGCGCCGAGCACAGCGCACGATCCAGCTGCGACAGGTTGAACGGCTTGGGCAGGATGGCCATGGCGCCGGCCTGGCGGATGGCATCCAGCTGCTGTGGCCGCGTCTCGCTGGAAATCAGCACGAAGGGCATTTCGCGCAGGTCGTCGTCACCGCGCATGACATGCACCAGGTCGGCGCCGGTCATGTCCGGCAGATACATGGCACTGACCACAATGTCCGGCCGCGGCACCGCATGCATGCGGGCGATGCCAGCCTGGCCATCGGTAACAATGTCTATTTTTTCGATACCAAGCTGTTTCAGGTATCCCTGAATGATGGTGCCCTGCGGGCGGGACGGCTCCACCAGGCACACGCTCAGATGCTGCAGATTAAACATGCTGTTCACATCCCACTATTCGGTTGTGGCACCAGCATAGCCAATCGGCAGCACCACACCATGGCATTGGACAAATAAAGTAGCACTTATTAAAAAGCGCACACTTGAAAGTGCAGCTTTTACACCACCGCCGCCTGCTGTTCCAGCCACTGGCAGAAGGCGTGGATCGCGCTGTCATCCAGCGCGGCGCGCGGCGCAATCCAGCAGTAGTCGCGCACCGGCACTACCGGTGCGGCCAACGGTGCCACCAGTTGCCCCGCCTCCAGCGCCCGCTGCGCCATCGGCAACGGCCCCAGCACCACGCCCAGCCCCTCGATGGCGGCTTGCAGCGCCAGCGAGAAGCGCTCGAAATGCAGGCTGCTGGCCGGCTTCAGATCCGGCACCCCGGCCAGGGTGAACCAGCGCTGCCACGCCGTGGGGCGAGTATCGGCGTACAGCAGCGTGTGCCGCGCCAGGTCCGCCGCCGTAGCCACCGGCAGCGCCGCCAGCAGCGCCGGGCTGCACAGCGGCAGCTCCCACTCCTTCAGGAACGGCTTGGCGATATGCCCCGGCCAGTCACCCGGCCCGCGACGGATGGCGATGTCGAACGGCGATTCCAGCCGGCTGATGTCGCGGTCGGAGGTCACCAGGTGCAGGTCGATGTCCGGGTACTGGCGGCGAAAATCCGCCAGCCGCGGCAGCAGCCAGAACGAGGCCAGCGTTGGCGTGGAGTTGATCACCAGCCGCCGCTGCCGGTCCGGCTGCAGCAGCTGCGAGGTGGCGTTGGCGATCAGGTCCAGCCCGTCCTGCACCTGCACCAGGTAGCGCCAACCGGTCTCGGTGAGCTTGACGCGGCCGCCGGCGCGCTCGAACAGTGGCACGTTCAGCCACTCCTCCAGCTGCTTGATCTGCTTGCTCACAGCACCGTGGGTGACGTGCAACTCGTTGGCCGCAGCGGAAAAGCTTTCCAGCCTTGCTGCCGCCTCGAAAATACGCAATGCATTCAGGGGGGGATATGTACTCATCGTGTGATTTTAACTCACAGCCAGTGTTTCGATTACTCGTTTGTGCAGCATGCTGCATGAGCGTAATCTTCGTGTAGTCACAACCGGGTAGAACAAGCGTTCCCCGGGGGCTGTCGCAGCCGACACCCGCTGCCACAGACTTGTTGCAAACAACCCAAGCAAAAAGGTCCCGAGCCATGCTAGAAGCTTACCGCCAACATGTTGCCGAACGCGCTGCCCTGGGCATTCCGCCGCTGGCGCTGAACGCCAAACAGGTTGCAGAACTGGTTGAACTCCTGAAGAACCCGCCGGCTGGCGAAGAAGAGACCCTGGTCGAGCTGATCTCCCACCGTGTACCGCCGGGCGTGGATGATGCCGCCAAGGTGAAAGCCTCCTTCCTGGCAGCCGTAGCCGACAGCGAAGTGAAATCGCCGCTGATCAGCCGCGCCAAGGCTACCGAACTGCTGGGCACCATGCTGGGCGGCTACAACGTGAAGCCGCTGATCGACCTGCTGGGCGACGCCGAAGTGGGCGCCGTGGCCGCCGCCGGCCTGAAGAAGACCCTGCTGGTATTCGACTACTTCAACGACGTGAAAGAGCTGGCCGACAAGGGCAATGCCAACGCCAAGGGCGTGCTGCAGAGCTGGGCCGATGCCGAGTGGTTCACCAGCCGTCCGGAAGTGGAAAAGAAAATCACCGTGACCGTGTTCAAGGTGCCGGGCGAAACCAACACCGACGACCTGTCCCCGGCCCCGGACGCCTGGAGCCGCCCGGACATCCCGCTGCACTACCTGGCCATGCTGAAGAACACCCGCCCGGACGCGGCGTTCAAGCCGGAAGAAGACGGCAAGCGCGGCCCGATGCAGTTCATCGAAGACCTGAAGAAAAAAGGCCACCTGGTTGCCTACGTGGGCGACGTGGTAGGCACCGGCTCCTCGCGTAAATCCGCCACCAACTCCGTGGTATGGGCTACCGGCCAGGACATCCCCTTCGTACCGAACAAGCGCTATGGCGGCGTGACCCTGGGCGGCAAGATCGCTCCGATCTTCTTCAACACCCAGGAAGACTCCGGCTCGCTGCCGATCGAAGTTGACGTTTCCAAGCTGGAAATGGGCGATGTGATCGACGTGTACCCGTACGACGGCAAGATCGAGAAAAACGGCCAGCTGGTCGAGAAATTCAGCCTGAAATCCGACGTGCTGCTGGACGAAGTGCGTGCCGGCGGCCGTATCAACCTGATCATCGGCCGTGGCCTGACCGCCAAGGCACGTGAAGCGCTGGGCCTGCCCGCCTCCACCGAATTCCGCCTGCCCAAAGCACCGGTCGATTCCGGCAAGGGCTTCTCGCTGGCACAGAAGATGGTTGGCCGCGCCTGTGGCCTGCAGGAAGGCCACGGCGTACGCCCGGGCACCTACTGCGAACCGCGCATGACCACCGTGGGCTCCCAGGACACCACCGGCCCGATGACCCGCGACGAGCTGAAAGACCTGGCTTGCCTGGGCTTCTCCGCCGACCTGGTAATGCAATCCTTCTGCCACACCGCCGCCTACCCGAAACCGGTGGACGTGAAGATGCACAAGGAACTGCCGGCCTTCATCTCCACCCGTGGCGGCGTGGCACTGCGCCCGGGCGACGGCGTGATCCACAGCTGGCTGAACCGCCTGCTGCTGCCGGATACCGTGGGTACCGGTGGTGACTCGCACACCCGCTTCCCGATCGGCATCTCCTTCCCGGCCGGCTCCGGCCTGGTAGCCTTTGCCGCCGCCACCGGCGTAATGCCGCTGGACATGCCGGAATCGGTACTGGTGCGCTTCAAGGGCGAACTGCAGCCGGGCGTGACCCTGCGTGACCTGGTGAACGCCATTCCGCTGTACGCCATCAAGCAGGGCCTGCTGACCGTGGCCAAGGCTGGCAAGAAGAACATCTTCTCCGGCCGCATCCTGGAAATCGAAGGCCTGCCGCAGCTGAAAGTGGAACAGGCATTCGAGCTGTCCGATGCCTCCGCCGAGCGTTCCGCCGCCGGTTGTACCGTGCGCCTGGACAAGGCCCCTATCGTCGAATACATGAACTCCAACATCACCCTGATGAAGGTCATGATCGCCGAAGGCTACGCCGATGCCCGCACCCTGGAGCGCCGCATCAAGAAGATGGAAGAGTGGATCGCCAACGGCGAACTGCTGCAGCCGGATGCCGATGCCGAATACGCCGCCGTGATCGACATCGATCTGGCCGACGTGAAAGAGCCGATCGTAGCCTGCCCGAACGACCCGGACGACGTGAAATTCATGTCCGAAGTTGCCGGCACCAAGATCGACGAAGTGTTCATCGGCTCCTGCATGACCAACATCGGTCACTTCCGTGCCGCTTCCAAGCTGCTGGAAGGCAAGCGCGACCTGCCGGTGAAACTGTGGCTGGCTCCGCCGACCAAGATGGACGCCGAACAGCTGACCAACGAAGGCCATTACGGCGTGTTCGGCATGGCCGGCGCGCGCACCGAAATGCCGGGCTGCTCGCTGTGCATGGGTAACCAGGCACAGGTTCGCGAAGGCGCCACCGTGATGTCCACCTCGACCCGTAACTTCCCGAACCGTCTGGGCAAGAACACCAATGTGTTCCTGGGCTCCGCCGAACTGGCCGCCATCTGCTCCAAGCTGGGCAAGATTCCGACCATCGAGGAATACCAGGCCAACATCGGCATCATCAACGAGAAAGGCGCCGAAGTTTACCGCTACATGAACTTCAACCAGATCCAGGACTACCAGGATGTGGCTGACGGCGTAAATGTTTAATTAGATCAGCATATTAGCTAGATTAAACTTTGGGGAGCCAGTAAGGGAATCAAGATCGATACCCCCACTGGCACCCCCAATTTTTTCAATGCCCTGCCCATGCAGGGCATTTTTATTACCTTGCAAGAACGGCACAGTTGCGATGTGACGCCACACCAGCTAACTCGCAAGGGCGAGTTGCTTCCCTAACATGCGAACCCTTGCTGCCTAAGTCCGAGATTCGACACTTAGCTTCCCTCAGCTTTCTATGCCCAAACAGGAGTTGAGAGACACAATCACCGGTCTCCTTCTTGCCGAATACTTCCGTGGCACCAAGACAAACCGCCCTCCCGGTCGGGGCCGGAGGGCGGTGACATGGATCAGACAGTAATGCCAGGTAGTATTAGGCCGGCTTGGGCTCGCCCAGCTGAATTTCGGCTAGATCCTGTTGAAAACGCTGGTAGCTGGCCGGCGAGAAGCGTATTGCAAGTACCAGCATGCCCAGACTGGCAATGGTCATCAGCCACCAGATGTAAGACAGATCATTGAATGCATCACGCAGGCTACCGGCAGTCAGCGGGACCAAGCTGGCAATGATGAAGCCACCCCCTTGTACGAAGCCAGTAAAGTTGCCGGCCAAGGTCGGGTCTTTCAGATGGTCCATGGCGACGATGATGGATAGCGGGAACAAGAGACCTATGCCGACGCCCAGCAGCGATACGGCAATGTAAGGTGCCTGCAGTGGTGCCACGATCAACATCACGTAGCTAGCTGCGACTAGCAGCAGCGAGGTAGCCAGCAAGCCACGACGATCGGGGAATCGGCCAATGACAAACGACAGCCACAGCGCGGTCAATGCCTCGACAATGGTCAGCACCGACAACAGCAACCCAGCCGTGCCCTTGGGTAGGCCCAGACCGATATAGAACGGAGAGATCCAGGCCATGGCTAGCATGAAGGCGCCGGTGCCGATGCCAAAGAACAGTAGCAACGACCAGCAGCGGCCAATGCGCCAAAACGGTACGCTTCGGGCAGTTACATGTACGCGGCTGCGGCTCTCGCTCTGGCTGTGGCGCGATGCCAGCAGCCAGAACACGGTGGCTGCTACGGCTGGCAGCGACCAGCTGGCCAGGGTGGACAGCCAGCCGAACTGGTCTTCGAGCCAGGAGGCTGTACCGGAACCAATGGCGGCCCCCACCACGATGCCGGTGGAGTACAGCGCGATGACGCTGCTGGTGCGGGCACCGAAATTACGCTTGATGAAGCCCGGCAGCAGAGCCTGGATCACGGCGATGCCCAGCCCGACCAAGGCGGCGCTGGTGAACAGGCCATAACTGTTATCGGTCCACAAACGCATCAGGCAGGCGATGGTGATGACGGCGCCACCAATGGCAATACCGCCCCGCTCACCCAGTGCCTGGCGGATGCGTCCGGCATAGATGGCACCCAACCCCATCATCAAGACGGGGATGGAAGTCAGCAGGCTGATTCCAACCGATTTGACCCCGGCAAACTGGCTGATGGACTGGACCAGAGGACCAATGGCGGCGATAGCCGGTCGCAGGTTAAGCGATAGCAGCAGGATAGCAAGCAGGAGGAGGAAGCCTGCCGGCTTGGGATGTTGACTCATGACAATTCCTGTTCAAGCAGTGGGTGAACGGCTCGGCTGCCGCAAGGCGGCCGGGCCGGGTGAATCAATAGGTGTAATCGGGCCGGCGCAGCAGATCCGTCATGCGCGGAACGATCAGCGTCTCGTAGACCTGTTGTTGCCACAGAGCTGGCTCAACAGGCTGCAGATCCACCGACACGGCCCCGGTAAGGCATGACAGTTCCTGTTGCAGCAACTGTGTGAGCGATTGCTGGATGCGCTCCAGGTTGGCCGCAGGGATGTCGGCCTTAAAACAATGAATGACAACATGTGGCATGAGGGGCTCCGGTGTTCAGCTCAGTCCGGCGGACTGCATGGCGGCAATGCCTTCCGGCTTCAGCACGGTGTAATGGCCCACGGCCAGATCGTGCCAGCAGATATCGAGACCGGTTTGGGCGCCCTCCGCGATGAAGGACTCACCATCACCATGCGCCCGCCAAACCGAGATGGTGCAGCGCAGGGGCTTGTCGGCCAGGGCAATCTGGTAATCCGGCGAGTAGGTCACGGTCACGACGTTGACGATGGCCTCGATCAGCGTGCGGTCCATGGCGGGGAATGCCTCCGCCACAAAGGTGATGAAAGCAGCATGGCTGTTTACGTGCGCCAGGCAGTCCGCGCTCAATGCCGGGTCGATATCATGTGCGAATACCGATAGCAGAATGGTCAGGAATGCCGGGTTGGCAAACAGCTCGCTCTCGTCCCGGCTGACCGGTTCGGCATAGGGCAGCTGTGGCGAACCCGGAGCCAGCAAGACCAGCTCGCTGACGGTTTCACCTTGCTGTTCAAGCTGATAGGCCACTTCGTATGCAACCCGGGCACCAAAGGAGTACCCCCACAGGGCATATGGGCCCCGTGGTTGTAGGCTACGGATCAACCGCACATCTTCGATGGCCATGGCCTCGATGCTGCTGAAAGCGGTTTCACCCGCATTAATGCCGTGTGACTGCATGCCATAGAAACGGCCGTCACCGGCCATGGCTTCACCCAGTTGACGCAGGTTCATCGGATATCCGCCCAGACCGGGCCAGCAGAAGGTGGCGCGGTGACCGTTGTGTCCTGCCAGCAAAATGGCACGGCTGGCGGTCTGCCCATCACCCTCGCTAACGACTTTTGCCAGCTTTTCGATGCTCGGGGCGCTGAAGATCAGCTGAATCGGCAGGTCGACCGCGAACTGGCGATTGATGGCACGGGCAATGGCCACGGCTTGAATCGAGTTGCCGCCCAGCGCGAAGAAATCGTCGACTACTGAGACTTGTTCCTGTCCGAGAATATGGCACCAGATCCGGCTAATAGCCTGCTCCGTCGCATTGCGTGCCGGCACGAAAGGCTGCTCCTGATCGGCCAGCTGGAAGATGGCTGATTGTTTGAGTGCATGCACATCAACCTTCCCGGATGCGCTGTGCGGCATCTGGTTGACGATGACCATGAGCCCCGGAACCATGTAATCCGGCAAGCTGTTGAGTAGATCGGCCCGAATCAGCTCGGCCGGGCCTTTCATGTGGACGGCATCTTCATCCATGCCGATATGGCTGGCCTGTTCCTCACTGATCTTGCCAAACAGGCAAAAGTAGCTCGGGCCCACTTGTCGATCTGCGTCGCTGATGATGTCGTTCAGACGCAAGGCGGTGGCCAGATTGTTACCACTCTTGGAGCTGTAGCCTGATGACATGGTGCCAAACCCGATGCGGTTCATTTGCACCCGCTGCAAGCTGCGCCCCAGATCGATGTATTGCCGCCACGGCTCGTGGCACTGGCTTACAAAAGAGAGGCCACCACTGGCTCGCTGGTAGACCTGCTGATTGATTGCAATCACATGGCGCTGCTCAATCAGAAAGCTGGACACCTTGTTCAGCTTGCCCTGACGGTATAGATAACTACCGTCGGGCAGATCGCTGACCCTGCCTTGCTGTGCCTGGACATAGATGTCTACGAGCATGTCATCGACCCGTTCGGCCAACGGTACGATGTCATAGCTACCCAGGTAATCATGTTCGTCCGGGCAATCCAACCGGGCCAGGACATCAGGCATATACGTACCTTGGCCAACTCCGTAGCCGTATGCCGGCAGGACATGATCCAGCATGCCCAGAACGTGGCCGGTTTCCATTTCCAGCACTTCCAGGATGTTGTTCTTGTAGACCTCACGGATGGCGGGAGTTTTGCCGACAAAGTGCAGCCGCAAACGGGGAGCCGTTGCGGTGGTGTCGGCCAGCAGATAGAGGCAGTGCTGCACCGGATGGTAGTAATAGAACCCAGCAGGCAATCCGGCTACGTTGTTCAGCTCGATATACACCTGGGTGGCGTACAGTGCACCAGGCGAGGCATAGCCAAATTTTGGCAATAGCCGCTCAACGCTGTGGAATTGCCCCAGATAACGAAGCATTTCGCCCAACTTGGCCGCGTCCAGATCGGCTAGCCGAGCCGATGTAGCACCTTCCGGTTGCATGGCCAGCAGCTGCAGGATATCGGCCGCTGCCACGGGCGCTCCGCGGAAGAAGCGATAAGTCTTGCGGGCGAATACCCGCTCACGCTGGGCTGGGGTTTCCTGCTGGCCAGCCAGGGGAATCTGCCGCTTGCCTACTAGGCTGTCTTCGCTGCGAAAGCCACGCCCGGATAACTGGGCCTTGATCTGATGGCGAGTCGATTTAGTCTGGTGGTGTGACTCGGCGGCCCCCTGATCCATCAGCCGCGCCTCGTTCGGGTTCAGTTCAACCGCTCCGATCAACTGAGCATGACCACTGCGGGCGTTTTCTTTTACAAACACGGCCGCCGATTTCACCCAGTCGTGGTTCTCGATGGCGAGGCGAATTTCATCCAGTTCGATGCGGTAGCCGCGGAATTTAATCTGGTTGTCCGTGCGGCCAACGAAGTGCAACACGCCATCCCGATCGACTTTGACCAAATCCCCGGTGCGATACATCCTCACTGGAGGATGTGCTGCGTCCAATTGGACCGCGGGGAACTTTTCTTCAGTTTGTTCAGGGCGGAATAGGTAGCCATTTGCCAGCTGGGTTCCGCCGATAAACAGTTCTCCAGTCTCGCCCGGTGCGACTGGCACTAACTGGGGGTCAAGCACCTGGCTGTGCAGCCCGGCAACCGGCAGACCAATCGGAGCGATCTCCCATTCGTGGGCCAAGCTACGTTGATCAATACGATAGTGTGTGGCGTTGATAGTGCATTCGGTCGGGCCGTACAGGTTGACCAGCCGGCAATCCGGCAGCATCTGCAACAAATTTCGGGCCAGCTTGCGTGACAGCCCTTCACCACCGCTGAACAAACTGTGCAGGCTGTCGCAATCGGCAAATCCTGGTAGCTCGCTCAAGGCTTGCAGCAATGTCGGTACGCCTTGCAGCGTGGTAATGCCATGTTGCTGAATCTGGCGGATCAGCTCTTCCGGGTCACGGTAGACACCCGGAAACCCCATGACCACTCTGGCACCGCAGCACATTCCCAATAGCTCCCACTGTGCGGCATCAAAGCTGACTGGTGTTTTCTGCAGAATGCGGTGACCGGGTGCCAGATAGCCTTCACGTGCAATCCATGCCAACTGGTTGGCAATAGCTTGCTGCGAAATGGCCACGCCTTTGGGTTTGCCTGTGGTACCCGAGGTATAGATGACATAGGCAAGGTCACCGCCGTCCTGTTCGACCAGTTCACTTAGCACTTGGTCGACATCGGTGATGCTTGCTGGCGGGACATCATCGATATTGAACACGCCGACACCCGGCAACAATAAGCTGGCAAGGCGGTTGCGGGTGCGATTGTTGGTGAGCACCAGCTTGACCCTTGCATCACCCACCATATAGCTCAGGCGGTCTTGCGGGTAGTCGGTGGCCAGTGGCAAATAGGCGGCACCGGCAAACAGGATGCCCCACATCGCCAGTGCCAGATCAGCTGAAGCATCGATAAACAGGCCAATGCAATCGTTGTAGCTCACGCCTTTGGCGCGCAGCGCGGCTGCAATGCCCACGGCGCGCAGCAAGGTGGTTTCATAGCTGTATTCGTTGGCCTGATCGGCAATGGCGATTTCGTCCTTTCGGCTGTGTACTTGTGCCAGCAGCATGGCGGGCAAGGTACGGAGGTCTTGTGCGGAGGCGTGCGGTGCTTGGCGATGTTGCTGTAACAAGGCCAACAAAGTATTCGCAGGGACTGACATGTTGTTCTCTTGCAGGAGTGGATCGGTTGTTCGGCGTGCCAACAATGCTGTTAGCAACAGCCGAACAAGCGACCAAAGCCGTCAAATTGATCGCCAACGCCACTCATTCTCATCGCGTGCCAATATAAAACCGTGTTGTTCGCGATAACTGGCTTGCCAGTCCACTGTTCTGCGGTATGCGCGAAGCTGCTCATCGGCACATTGGTACCCACTTGGACAATGGCCTCGACACCCGGCGCATTGGCCGTTTCCACCGCTTGCCGCAGGTCTTGCAGGCTGACCTCTGCAATTCGGGATGGGCTCTGCCCCCCCAGATTGGCCAGTGCCACTACCTCATAGCCCTTGTCCACAAAGAACTGCGACACGGCCTCATTCCCAATAGCGGTATACGGGGAAATCAGGCCGATGCGGCGCACATTTCCCAGGCGAGCCAGAGCTTCTTCAATGGCATCGGCGCTGGTGGTGATCCCGATGCCGCCCGCAGCGTCCTGCAAGTGCCCCAGCATCTGCTGATGCCCCTCTACCCCTCTCCAGTAAGCATCCGGCGAGACAGCCACGATGATGCGGTTGAGCTGGCAATCTTTCAGGGTCTTGATTGCCGGTTCGGTCGATCTGCGCATGGCATGGATCACACTGTTGAAGCCTGGCTCTGCAGTAAGCGCCTCATCCACGATGACCATGCGGCCAACATGGTTGGTCACGCCAAACGGGCGCATGCTGTCCATTTCCGGCTGGGCAGAAGTGTTAGTCGACGGGATGACTACGCCTATACGCAAACGGTGGCCGAGAACTTTGGGTGTATTGCTCATTTTTGATCTGCTTTGCCTCTGTCAAGTGCTGGAAATCGCGATCCATCTGGCTACAAATGCCAAATGGGTTGACCACGAATCGGCGGCATCATACAGTGACTGGAATGATCATTCCAAATTAATTATTCATTTTGTATTTTTTGGCCGTGAAACCACAGAGCATGGACGCATGATCTGAAACGACCGGAATGATCAGGGCAATGGCACGCAACCACAGGCGGCCTAACAGGCCGCGGATACACCCACAAAGACGTCGGTTTATCACCGGCAAGACAAATCAAGGACATCACAATGAACAGCACAATCCCCACCGTTGCAGTATTGGGTACCGGCCTGATTGGCGCGCCTGTAGCGCGCAATCTGGCAAATAAGGGATTCAAGGTGAAGGTATGGAACCGCACTGCCGCCAAGGCGCAGGCTATCGAGCAGGGCAATCTGCAGGCATGCGCCAGCGTGGCCGAGGCCGTGAGCGATGCCAGCTACATCTTGACCGTGCTGAAGGACGGCGACAGCGTCGCTTCGGCAATGGAGGCCGGCAGCGGGCATTTTCAGCCTGGTGCCAAATGGCTACAGCTCAGTACCGTGGGTATCGACGCCAGCGTCCGCCTGGCCAGCCTGGCCCGGCAACGGCAACTGGTGTACTTCGATGCGCCAGTGCAAGGGACACGTCAACCTGCCGAGCAAGGCCAGCTGATCATTCTGGCTGCCGGACCACAGGCCGAGAGAGAGTCGGTGCAGCCCTTGTTTGATGCCATCGGCAAACGCACACTGTGGGTGGACAACGAGCCTGGTCAGGCAAGCCGGCTGAAGCTGGCACTGAACAACTGGGCATTTGCCCTGACCCATGGGCTGGCAGAGAGTCTGGCTCTGGCCAAAGGCCTGGGGGTAGACCCGGCACTGGTCGTCAACGTGGTCAGCAACGGGCCAATGGATTGTGCCTATTTCCAGCTCAAGAGCGCGGCCATTCTGGCAGACAACTACACGCCAAGCTTTACGGTTGCCAACGCGGTAAAGGACGGCAAACTCATCATCGAGGCCGCTCGCCAAGCCGGTGTGCAGGCCAATGTAGCCGCCGCGGGATTAGAACGCTTTGAACGAGCCCTTGCTGCGGGCCATGGCGACAAAGACATGGCCGCCAGCTTCCTAGCGTCAGACCTACCTGTCTGACTGTCGCCTGCGGGTATCAAGGAGTCCACCACACACGGCCACGCAGATCGACTGAGGTGTGTACGCTACCTGCTGCAAAAGCAAAATTCACCTCGAACGGCTGGATTCGGTGTTGCCATTCACTGTGAGCGGCCGGCGCCAGCCACAAGCGGCCGGCATCCCGTTCCAGCTGGCAGACTTCGAATTCGGTGAATTCAACGATGCGGCCAAGGCGGTAAGACATGGCCTTGTAGCCGGCCTCTTTGGCCGAAAAGATCAGAGTGGCCACGGCGGCCAGGTCCTCCCGAGGCAAGTAGGCACGGTCTGCAGCGGTACAGCAGACAGCCAGAATACTGTCCAGCCGATCGCCGGTCGCCAACGGTTCGCAATCCAGCCCCAACTCGCCGGGTTCCGTACTGAATGCCGCCACTGCTGCAGCAAGATCAGGGCTATGGGTAATGGCCCCCGTGGCGCCGTCAGGCCACCGGGGCATACCTGCTGCATCGCGCCCGACCACCGCTCCGTGCATATGCAAGCTGGCCAGCGCCTGTTCAGCACACAAACGACCGGCCAGAAAAGACATCTGCCGGGAGCGGACTGCCTGTGCGGGAATTGCAGGGTGCAGGCTGGCGGGTGTGACATCCCCCAGCAAAGCGTCCAGCGCCGGCAGCGACAAGGCAGCTGTCGCCACCTTACCCGTCTGCAGTGGCCACGGTCGCCACAATGCAGTCAGGCTGGCGGCGGCCTCCATGCCCCGGATTGACAGCCAATGCAGCAGCGTGGGCAATACGCCCGCCTGCCCAACATCGCTTAACATGGTGTGATAGCCTTTTGCGCTTGCAGACATGCCGAGCATACTAACAGAGCACCAGCCAGCTCTTCCGTGGACGAACGGTCAAGTAGCGAAGTCAACGTCAACCACTCCACTCCCATTTGCCGATTACTATGCATATCCCTCATTTTCATCCCGACGACGCAGCCGACGCGGCTATGCGCATTTTCTGGCAGAAAGGCTATGCCGCCACGTCGATCCAGGATCTGGTCGAGGGAACCAGCCTATCGCGCAGCAGCCTTTACAACACCTTTGAGAGCAAACACGGCCTGTTTCAGCACGCCTTGCGCCGTTACCATGGCCAGACTGCGGCCATCGTTGCCCTGCTGGCTGAGGATGGCTCTGCCGTAGCTCGCGTGCGTGCCCTGTTGCAGCAGATTGCCACGGACGAACTGACCGACGCATCCTGTTGTGGCTGCCTGGTGGCTAATACGGCACTGGAACTTGGCGGACGCGACAGTATGGTAACCAGCTTGCTGGGCGAACACTTCAATACCCTTGAGGTTGCCCTTACCGCCCTGATACAGCGAGGACAGCAACAGGGAGAGATCTCCGCCGACAAATCGCCCACCGCCTTGGCGCGTTTCATTGTCGCTACCATTCAGGGCCTGCGTGTGCTGGGCCGTGGCTATAGAGGAGTCGAACAGCCGCAGCGCCTGAACGATGTCATCGATATCGCCCTCGCCTCCCTGTGTAGAGCGAAGGCGTGAAGAAGTGAATCGCCCCCAGCCTCTCCAGACACTCTTGGGCCGTTGGTGGTCTGCCCCAGCTTCAGCTTGCAGTAAAAACATTGGCTGCGTACTTAAAGAAAGCGGTTAAGGCCGGCGCAAAAAGAAAGTTCGCGTGAAATCTGCAGGCTAGAGGAAACTAGCACCAACCGACTCCACCGACAGTGATAATCCACTGATTTCCCTATAGAACAACCGACACAACTGCTCTACCCCCGGCTCGGAACCCTCACGCGCATAGAGCGCCAACTGCACCGGAGGCAAAGCCGGCAAGCGTTCATGACGCAGGGCCTGCACCCCGGCCGGTAACGTGCCCGCAAGCAGGGTACTGACGCCAAGACCAGCCTGTAGTGCCACCTGCACCGCCTGCAGATTAGAGCTCTCGAATCCGCAACGCCATGTCAAACCGGCCTGCTGCAGACTGGCGAGTGAAATATCACGCCACAGGCAAGGTGCTGCAAAGAGCACCAGCGGCAACGGAGAAGCTGTCAGGTCGAGCGTTGCCAGGCCTGCCCACAGCAAGGGACAGGACACCTGCCAGCGGGGCGTCAAACCTAGCGGCCAGGCTGGGTCAGCGATGATTAGGTCTAGCTCACCGGCAGCAAGTAGCTCGCCTAGCCGGGTGGTTGGCGCCACCGTTATGCTCAGCTGCCAACGAGGATGAGCTGCAACGAAATCACTCAGCACCGTCACCAGTCGCGCCCCAACGATATCCTCGATCAAGCCGATGCGATAGCACACCTCCTCAGCCTGCTCACCCGCGCCACAACCGGGCACCAACTCGTCAGTCAGCGCCAGGATGCGTTCGGCGTATGGCAACAATGCCGCTCCGGCCATTGTCGGCACAATGCCGCGTGGAGAACGCTGCAGCAGCGTCTGGCCGACATGCTCCTCCAATTTGCGGATCTGTTGGCTCAGCGCCGGCTGTGTGCGGGCTAGCCCACTGGCAGCCCGGTTGATGCTGCCTGCACGCAGCACGGCCACGAAAGCACGTAGCAAGCCGGTATCGAGGTCAATGGCCATAACGTAAGCTTATAGCTGGTCTAATAAGATGCAGTCTACCTATAACTTTACTGCCGAGCCACAATCAAGCACCCTCCACTCAGGACATCATCATGTACTTCATGACAATTCTGGTGGCAGTGGCAGGCTCGGTAACTTATCACCTGTCACTCAAGCACCTGCCCAACACGCTCAACCCGTTCTTTTCGCTCGTGGCCATTTATGCCTTCGCCTTATTGATTAGTCTGGCGGGCATGGCGCTCTACCCCACCGGTAGCCGTAGCCTGAGTCAGCTCAACTGGAGCATCCTGGGTGCGTCCCTTGGCATTATCGGTATCGAGGTGGGCTTCCTGCTCGCTTACCGCGCCGGCTGGAGCATGGGTTACACCGCCTTGAGCGCCAATGTGCTAACCACCCTGATGCTCCTTCCGCTTGGCTATCTGCTGTACCGTGAGCAACCTACACTGGAGCGGCTTGCCGGCATGTTGCTCTGTTCAGGCGGGCTGTGGCTGTTGTTGCGCCGTTGAGTGTCGAGCAAGCACTTCAAGACCTGCCGGCCAACCACATGCCAGCCTAGGCGAAGTCATCAGCGCATCACTGCGACAAATCCACCCGTCGAAACAAAGTCACCAGAAAATCTACCAGCACCCTGACCCGCTGCGCCTTGCGCACATCAGGGTGCATCAACACGCGTAGGGGGCGGGCCAGTGGCGCCTCAACTTCTAGACACACCAGCTCTGGAAACAGCCTCCCCAGGAAATGCGGCAAAAGGGCAATTCCTCAGCCTTCACCCGCTGCCCACAGCTTCGTGGCCAGCTCATTGCGGCACAACACCTGTTGGCGTCTGGCCAGATGGGCATCAAACCAGTCGTTCAACCACAGCCCCGGCATGCTGTCGTCAAACCCGACGAACACTCGGTTCTCCTGGGGCGGCACCTTCCACAGCACCGTGCCGTACAGACCGTACCCCACCGAGGCAATCGGCCTACCGATCAGGTCCGGTGTTTGCGGCTCGCTCAGCCGGTCGGCCAAAGCAGTCATGCATGACTGATGTTTGGAGTGGCTGCTTCTTTATCAAAAGCATGCCCCATGCTGCCAGGTAGAAAGACGGTCATTTTGCTACTTCAAACAATCCAACAATCAGCTTCGTGACAGCATGGCCGTTGCTCTAATCACGCCAGCTGCACGATCTGTTTACGGAACTCATCAGGCGTTGCCCCCATCATACGGTCGTCGGCAGCCTGTCGCAGCGATCGGATGCAATGTCGAGCACGTAGTAGCAAGCCGCGGACCGTGTACTGGCGCCATGCTCCGTATTGGCATTGCATTTCGGATGTATTGCGGGGTGATTGAGTTGTCTGCCAGAATCTGCGGATTATTGGAGTAGGGAGAGTAAGAGATGCCCTTGTCGACCCGCCCCGTCACACTCCTGGATGCCGTCCTCGTTAGTCAGATGATTGGCTCACTCTTCAACGAGCTACGGGGCGTTCTGCCACCAGAAGCGCGAGCTCTAGATGTAAGGATGGTTGAGGGCGTGCTCGCTACTTCTCCATAAGTGAGCGGGTTCTTCCTTGTTGAAGATGAACTGCCCGTTGACCGATTATGCCGATCGAATATCATATTGGTCGCTTTGATTGCGAACAACATGCAAAGGAAACCATGACCGACCTCTCCGCCTTTCCGATCACGAAGAAACGGCCCGCGCGCCATCCCGACCGTATCCAACTCTATTCCTTGCCGACGCCCAACGGTGTCAAGGTATCGATCATGTTGGAAGAAACCGGCCTGGCTTACGAACCGCATCTCGTGAGCTTCGAAACCAACGAGCAGATGTCGCCGGAGTTCCTGTCGCTTAATCCGAACAACAAGATCCCGGCGATCATCGATCCGAATGGTCCGGGTGGAAAGCCACTGCCGTTGTTCGAATCCGGTGCGATTCTCGTCTATCTTGCCGACAAGGCGGGAAAATTCATGCCGCAGGATCCGGCGGGCCGCTACGAGACGCTGCAATGGCTGATGTTCCAGATGGGCGGCATCGGCCCGATGTTTGGACAGGTGGGGTTCTTCAACAAGTTCGCTGGCAAGGAGTATGAAGATAAGCGGCCACGCGACCGCTACATTGCCGAGTCCCGGCGCTTACTTGGCGTACTCAACCAGAGACTCGCCGACCGCAAGTGGCTCATGGGAGATGCCTACACGATTGCCGACATGGCGATCTTCCCCTGGGTGCGCAACCTGATCGGTTACTACGAGGCCGGTGAACTGGTGGGGATTGCGGATTTTCCGCATGTCACGCGCGCGTTGGATCAATTCCTCGCACGCCCAGCCGTGGCAAGAGGGCTGACCATTCCCAGCCGGGACGCAGCCCCTGTGTAAGAGCGTGCGAAGATTAAGAGAGACTACGTCAGAAATGCCCTGCTCTCGCTCGGGGCTGTATGCCACGTTACTCCGCTAACAATGGCTGGAGCATAGCCCTTCGAAAGGACTAAAACGGACTTTCAGCCAGCTGTCACACGAAGGTCTGCAGTGGGTCAGAAGTGGCTATCGGCCCCTCCGACCGGCATGACCGCTGTAGCCGCCCAGGAGGGATTAGCGGCAGATCGTCGGCCAGAGCGGCCGATTATCTTCTCCATGAAAAATGGCCGGTTCTGGTTACAGACCGGCCATTGGTTACTTGAGAGGCGGGATTGTTGCTTTACCACTGAGCCAAGTCGGCATTCGACCCGTTCCGGCCGTTCAAGGCAACGTGGTCTAACCGCTGGTTTCTGAGCAGAGCTGTCGCCATGGCGAAGTCATTGCAATGACGTCAGGGTTGGTTGGGCGCCATGAGATTTGCTGGCTAGGCGGACTCCGCCACCTGCGCCATGCTCTCAAGCGCGGCCAGTACTTGGCTACCAGCCGCCTCCATGGCGACCACGGCGGCCAGGGTGGCGACAGGATCACCTCGGCTGTGGGCAGTCAGAGCGTCCTGAACGTGTTTGTGCAGGCTCAGGTGCGGTGCATCCATGTCTTTGTAGACCGGCAGGTGAGAGTGCTGCTGCCCTTCGCCGGTGTAGTACCATTGGCCAAGGCGGCACTGGGTGTGGTCAACGAAGTCTTGTGCGCCTTCTTGCGACATGCCAAAGAGGACGCGATATACGCGGAACTTGAAGAGTAGATGGTCGATCTTGGCCACCTCGCAAAAGCCCCGCAGGGATGAGGCTGCCGTGCTGCCCTCTGCAAGGCGCGATAGTTTGAGGACGTGGCTCATGGTGGCGGCGGCGGCCTTGCCATTGCGGCTGAACTCCCCCGCTTGCGTAGCAAGAATTTCCATCTGGCTGCGGCTAACCGTGCTGTCATTACGCATAGCAGCGACCAAGTCGGCGATTTCGCCGGTCGCACCGGTAGTCCGTTCTGCCAGCTTGCGTACCTCGTCGGCCACTACCGCGAAGCCGCGCCCGGCATCGCCTGCGCGGGCAGCCTCGATGGCAGCATTGAGGGCGAGCAGGTTGGTCTGGTCGGCAATGTCCTTGATCAATTGCACGATGCCGCCGATCTGCCGGGCGCGTCCATCCAGGCTGGATACCTGTTCGGCGGCGGCGACCGAGTCCCTTGCAAGGTGGCCGAGCTGTTCGGCGATGGCGGATATCTCTATGGTGCATTGATCGGCGACGGCGCAGGTTTTGCGGGCACGGTCCCGTTCGGCACGCATGCCCTGGGCCAGATCGCCCATGCTGGTCTGCGCGTGGGTCATGGCGGTGCCGACGCTTTGCAGTTGTTCGAGTAACTGCCGGGTTTGCGTGTAGCGTGCTTCGGCACTCTGCCACTGCGTGTCGCTGGCGCGGAGTTGGGCATCGGCCTGCGCCAGCTCGGCATCTCGTCCGGCCAATTCGCTTTCTAGCTGGGCAATGCGCGCCAAAGCGGCGCTCAGGTGTTTCCCTGGGACAAACATGAGGGCTCCCTAGTCTTTCCGACGCTGTCGGTCGGCTTCGATGATGACGCGCACTTGGGCTTCGTCGTAAAGCCGAGGCAGGTGCTTGGGGCAGTTCCAGTCAAAGGCCTCGACGCGGATGAGGATCAGCCGCTCGACCGGAGCGCTATACTCCCGATCGCTGTAGGCTTCGCAGAGCTGCGGCGCGGCGGCGGCCTCCAGCAGCGAGGCACGGCCCCACAGTTTGAGGCGGCGCCCGTTGGCGTAGTCGGTCAGGATCAGCGCCACCCTGTCATCACCGGCCAAGTTGCCTTCGCTGATGTATTGGCGGTTGCCGGCGAAGGAGGTGTAGGCCAACGTTCTGGCATCAAGCACCCGCAGGAAACCGACCGGTCCGCCCCGGTGCTGGACATAGGGCCAGCCTGTCTCGGACACCGTGGCCTGGTAGAAGCTGCTGCGCTCGGCAATGAAGGCGGCTTCACGTGGGCCCAGTTGGCTCCCAGGGTTCGGGTCGTCGCGATCCGTCCCTTCAAGCAGCGGGCGATAGGCCTGGCGGCTGCCGTGGGCTTCTTGGGCAGCAAGGACACGGGGGGTGAAGGCGATGCGGGCAAAGGCGCGGGGCATGGCGGATCTCCTGCTCGATGTGGCGCCCCGCGCCAGGCGGGGCGACGGGCATCAGGCGGTTTTACGCAGCTCGACCACGGGGAAGTCGATCTCGGTGGCAGCTACGTTATTGACGTAGTTGGTCAGCAGATTGAGGGCTACGTTGAGCACGATCTCGACTACTTCGCCGGGACCGAAGCCGGCGGCCTGCAAGGCGGCGAGTTCGGCATCGCTCACCTGACCGCGCGACTCGACCACCCGGCGGGCAAAGCGCAGCGCCGCATCGGCCTTGGTATCGGCGGAGTGGCCGTCTCGGGCGGCGTCCACCTCGGCGGCGTCGAGCTTGGCCAGATTCGTCGCCAGGTAGCTATGGGCGGCCAGGCAGTAGGCGCAGCCGTTGAGCTCGGCCACGGTCAGCGCGATCCGCTCACGCAGGCGCACATCGAGGTTACCTTTGGCGAGTGCACCGTTGAGCGCCAGGTAGCCTTCGAGAGCAGCCGGGCTGTTGCCCACCAGTTTCATCAGATTGGGAACCACGCCCAGTTGCTGATGGACCGCTGCGAGCAGAGGTTGAGCAGCGGGCAGTGCGTGTTCGACGGCGGGGATGGGCAGACGGGACATGGTGATTCTCCTGATTGAGTGGGAAGGGCCTCGCTGCCACGACAAGCGGTGCAGCAGCGGGTGACATCACTTTGCCAAACCCCACTTGAAAGAAGAATCCTCATGGAACACAATTGATTATTCCATTAAGTGGAACAATAAAATGGACCGCTTTCATCTGATGAGCACTTTTGTCGCGGTAGCCGAGGCCGAAAGCTTTGCCGGCGGGGCCCGTCGTCTGGGTCTCTCGGCCCCGGCAGTGACTCGCGCGGTGGCCGCCCTGGAGGCACGTCTCGGGGTCAAGCTGTTGCACCGGACTACGCGCCTGGTGCGCACCACTGAAGCAGGGCAGCGCTATCTGGAAGACGCGCGGCGAATCCTCGCCGAGGCCGACGAAGCCGACGATGCCGCCGCCGGGATCAACGCCGGCCTACGCGGCCATGTAGCAGTGACTGCCCCCACTCTGTTTGGCAGGATCCACGTCACCCCGGTGCTGGTCGAGTTCATGCATCAGCATCCACAATTGCAGATTTCGGCGCTGTTCCTCGACCGGGTAGTAAATATGCTCGAAGAAGGGATTGACGTCGGCGTACGCATCGGCGAGTTGCCCGACTCTGACTTGCGGGCTCAGCGTGTGGGTGAGGTGCGCCGCGTGGTCTGCGCCTCGCCCGAATATCTGGCGCGGAATGGCACTCCGACACACCCTGAGCAGTTGCTGGGACACCAGATTATCTCGGCCTCTGCCGTCAGCCCTACCGTCGAGTGGAAGTTCCAGGCTCAAGGTATGCCTCTGGCGGTTCGTATCCACCCCCGTATGCAGGTCAGCAGCAACGATGCGGCTATCGTCGCGGCGACCCGGGGCGCGGGCATTACCCGGTTACTCTCATATCAGATCAGGGAATGGGAAAGCGCAGGACGCCTGCAGGTGCTACTGACCGAATACGAGCCGCCGTCCTTGCCCATCCATGTAGTACACCGCAGCGGCCCCAATGGGGCGGCCAAGGTTCGCGCACTGGTTGACCATTTGGTGGCCAGCCTGCGTGCAGGGACGCCTGGGCGATACTGACAGCCCTTGATGCTAGTGCTGAAGAGACATTACCGCTTCGAATCGTGGGCAGTCCTGCGCTGCTTACAAAAGCGACCATTGAACTCTATAAGCAGTTGAGCGGCAGTTATCTGGCATATTGCCGACTAAACTAGAATAGAGGCTGAAGGGCGGCTTAGGCCGACGATCTGCCGCTGATCCTTCCTGGTTGGCTGCAGGTCGGCCTAGCATCTCGTGCTATTTGCTGGGTGTGTGCCAGTCTTCACTTAAGTCCCAGTTTGCAACAGCTGTGAAATATCCCGCTTCGGTGGCAAACCAAACAGGCGGCCATACTCGCGGCTAAACTGTGACGGGCTTTCATAGCCCACACGGAATGCTGCCGTGGCGGCATCCATTCTTTCATTCAGCATCAGGCGCCTGGCTTCATTCAGTCGCAGCCACTTCACATATTGCAGAGGGCTCATAGCCGTGAGCTGACGGAAATGGTGATGCAGACTGGAGGGACTCATCTGGATACGCGCCGCGAGCTCGTCAATTCTGAGCGGCTCGGTGTAATGCGATTTCAGCCAGTCGATTGCCCTGGCAATGCGCTGACTGTAGCTGCCAGTAGCCAGTGTTTGCCACAGACGCGCCGCCTGATCGCTCATCAGCAAGCGATAATGGATTTCCCGTTGGATCAGTGGCGACAAAATGGCGATGTGCTCCGGCTCATCCAGCAGCGACAGCAGGCGGCCGAAGGCGGCATGCAGCTCCGGCGTAATCGTGCCAAGGGCCATACCATGGTGATGGCCTTTGTTCTGTGGCGCAGCAAGCCCTCCCTGGGCAATCAGCTCGGCCATGATGCGCAGATCTAGGCGCAGCACCAGGCCAAGACAGGGCTGCTCGACACTGGCATCCAGCACTTGTGAGCTGGCCGGCAAGTCAACCGAGTTCAGCAGGAAATGGCTGGCGTCATAAGGGTAGGACTGATCGCCAACCAACATCTGCTTTGCCCCCTGCACCACCAGCACCACGCTGGGCTCCACCATGCAAGCACACGGTTCAGTGCCTTGTTCGCGCCGGAAAAAACTGAGGTTAGGGACGGCGGTTTGGCGATCCTCGTTGCCCTGAGTACGCCTGGCGATGGCCGCTATCAACTGTACCTGCAGCGCGGATGATGTCGTTTGAGAAGCAGAAACCGAGTCCATCGGGTTGTCCTTTGTTCGATAAATCGTACCCTAGCGCCATGAATTGGTTCTGTCTGCTTGATTTCCATGCACTTACAGGATCAGGCAAGCAATCTGGGGGATCAGACCATGGGTTCATACAACTTCGCATCAAGAATGGACCATGGACGGGCTACGTACTGATGTCGGAGCAGAAGCGCCCGCTATTCAGTGGTGATAGCGGCTACAGGCCGCACTTCCGCGATATCGGCCAACGACTGGGCCGTTTGACCAGAGGGCCCTGGACATGGGGCATGTACCATACACGCTGGCCGCTGTTACACATGACGTCCGAAGAGTCCGCTCTGGCCGCCACGCAGTTGGGCGCGCGGCGGCTACTGCCGGCACGCGGTGTGTCGCTTCAGCCTAGCAAGACACCGCTGGAACACGCCATTCGAGCGTATCGTGGCAGCCAGCCAGCGCCGTGCCTACCAGCAGCGAACACCGCGCATCAGTGAGTCAGTCGACCAGGACAGTACAGTGACTGCATCGACCCCGTGGTGGCAAAGCGTCGCCACTAATTAACTCACGGTAAAAAACATGCCGTAAATGACACTGACTCAAACAGGCATCAAGCGCTGACCGCGGCCGACCAGGGAGGCGCCGAGCAACAGCAGAACCATCCCGCCCAGAAACGTCGCGTGGATCGAGAGGTGATCCAGCAGCGCGCCACCCAGCGCACCGCCCAGCAAAATTGCCAGCTGGATAGCGGCCACCAGCAAGCCGCCACCGGCCTCCTGCGCATCTGGCAGGCTGTGCGCCAGCCAGGCGGACCAACTCACCGGAATCGCGGCGTTCAATCCACCCCAGATCAGCAGACAAAGTGCTGCCCACACTGGCACGCTGCCGGTAAGCAACAAGGCCAGTGTGGCCAGGGCCAGCAATAGCGGCAGCCCGCCCAGCAAGCGATACAGATGCGATGTCAGTAGACGGCTGGCCAAGTGTGTGCCGGCAAAACCCGCCACACCCAGCACAAATAGCAGCAGTGAGAGCTGTGGCAGCGAAACGTGGGTTTGTGATTCGAGGAACGGACGGAAGTAGGTAAAGCTGGTAAAAGCACCCGCAAAAGTCAACATCACCGCCGGCATGGCGACCCGCACGTGAGAGCGTGCCCACAAGCTACGCAGCCTGAGGTTGGCCGCAGTCTGCCGGGCGGGCATGGGTGGCAGGCTACGCCATTGCCACCACAGGTTCAGGGCCACCAGCGGCACCATCAGCCAGAACACACCGCGCCACCCCACTAGACCGCCGAGATAGCTGCCCAGCGGTGCGGCCAACGTGGTAGCCACAGCGTTGCCGGTATACAGAGCCCCCAGTGCAGACGGCACGGCTGCCGCCGGCACCAACCGGCTTACTGTTGCCGTGGCCAACGACCAAAAGCCGCCAACCACGACTCCCAGCAGCGCCCGTGCCAACATCAGTACGCCAAAGTTGTGTGCCAGTGCCATACAAGCCAGCGAAAGCAGCATCAGACCGGTCAGGCCCAGTAGCACGTGGCGCCGATCCATGCCCCGGCATACACGGGTAATCAGCAGGCTCGCCAGCACGGCAAAAAAGCCGGAAATGGCAATGGCTTGTCCGGCCATGCCTTCGCTGGCACCCAGGTCAGCGGCTAGTGGCGTCAACAGGCTGACCGGCATGAACTCAGCAGCAATCAGCATCGCCACGCAGAAAGACATCGACAAGACAGCGCTACGATGCGGTGCCGCGCTGGAGGCAGAAGCGCTAGAAAAATTAGACATGGAATTCCCAAGAAGAGGCAGATCGTGCAGCACGAGAACCGTGGCGCACGCATGAAGACATGGCTGGACTACTCACCACCGTGGGTAGTCCAGCAACCTGAGGGAAGCGATTACTTCAGGTTCTTGCCGAAGAAGTCAGCAATGGCATCAAACGGAATGCGGTCGACACGATCGTACAAATCGACATGGTTGGCGCCCTTGACGATCAGCAGTTCCTTCGGTTCGGCTGCCGCGGCGTACGCAGTTTCGGCAAAGTAGCGGGAATGGGCCAACTCGCCATGCACGAATAGGATGGGGCGCGGCGAGATTTCCTTGATGTAGCTAAGGATGGGCATGTTCATGAATGACAGCGGCGTCGTCACCGTCCACGCATTGCCCGAGTTGACAGCCCGCGGATGGTAGCCACGCGGAGTCATATAGTAGTCGGCGTAGTCCAGCAGGAACTGCGGTTCGCCCCCCTTCAACTTGTTGTAGGCAGGCTGGTAGGCGGGCTGGCCGTTGGCCGCATCTTCCCAGCGCTGGCGGCTCAGTTGTTCAAGCGTCTTACGGCGTTGTTCCGGCGTAACGCTGTCGTTGTAGCCCCTGGACATGACGCGGGTCATATCGTACATGGTGCTGGCCACCACGGCTTTGACACGCTTGTCGACTGCCACCGCATTCAGCGCCATGCCACCCCAGCCACAAATGCCAATGGCACCGATGCGCTCCCGATCGACGTAGGACTGCAGACCGATGAAGTCCACTGCCGCCATGAAGTCCTCGGTATTGATATCGGGTGATGCCACATTTCGTGGTTCGCCACCGCTCTCGCCGGTGTAGGAACCATCGAACGCCAGTGTGACAAAGCCACGCTCGGCCATGGATTGCGCATACAAGCCTGAAGCTTGTTCCTTCACCGCACCAAACGGGCCGCCCACCACAAGTGCGGCTAGACGCAGGCCTTGGCGGTTCTTTGGCAGGTATAGATCAGCAGCCAGGGTGATACCGTAGCGGTTTTTGAAGGTGACTTTTTGGTGGTCTACCTTGTCGCTCTTGGCAAAGGTCTTATCCCATTCTTGCGTCAGTTGCATGGCATGCTCCTCTGTTGCGAGAGGAGCGGCCACGGCACGCACAGCATGGCTGCTGATGGCTAGCGCCATACCCGCAGCCATGGCGCTCAGGATGAAGCGCTTTCTGGATATTGTGATGCCCATGTTGTACACCTCCGGCAGTTGTTCAATCCAAAAACAGTACGTCAACACCCGCGGATGTATCGGTACCCCTTGCCAGAAAGTGTACGAATCACGGTGCGCAGGGCGATATCACAGTCCTGCGGCATTCTTGCCTAATCCCGCATAGAACCGGATTAGCCACAACGTTATTTCCCGTTAAAGAGAGCACGCTATTCTGCGAATGCCAACATGAGAATCAGCGTATGAGCGCCACGTCACTGAAGCTGCTCTTGTGCTCTTGGTCCGCCAATTACTTGAAGCACGGCATCCCCCTGTCCCTGCTGCCGGATCAATCGGTAAGACACGTCATCACCCGACTTACCCTGCCAGGTTTGAAAACCTTCATGGTCGCCCCCTTCCCCCTCCTGATACCAACAGTCGTAATCGCGACGCCCTCCCTTGCCCTCTGTGATAACAGCCCGCCAGAACATGGCGATCCACTCGCCACGCTCACAGCCACTGGTCAGCGCCGTGCCATCAAACACAAATAGCACCTTCAAATACCAGGCTCCTTCTTCAGACCATGCGGTCGTCCAGACTGCCCCCAAGCAATACGCAAAGACCCCACCCCGTGATGGATACCTGAACATAAACTCGTCGTGTACCTGTGAATCCCCTCGTCCGTCAAAGTAGCCACGTGGTGAGCTTGTGCCGCGATCGCGCTGCAAACCCTCGACAGTTTTTGTTTTTGTGCAAAAATAAAATCGTGCTAAGCTTGTCGTGGTATCAAGAGTGTGAGAGCGACCCTTACAGGGTGGATACCAGCATCAGTACTAGACTGGGGCGTGGCCATCGAGCCACGCCCCCTCTTTTTCCCCGAGTCATCATGCCGTATCTGGAACGTCCACTTTCCCGTCTATTCCATCTGATCCACTGGCGCCACTGGAAAGGCCGACTCGTGGTGTGGAGTGGAGCCATTCTGGCCGCGCTGGTCATTGTGGCCTTTGCGCGCCTGGTCGATTGGTCCAGTACCCTCTTCAACCAGCTCCGACTGCAATCTGCATGGCTACCGTTCCTGCTGACACCGGCAGGCGGCATGCTGATTACTTACCTGACTCGTCAGTATTTCCACGGCGCTGCGGGTAGCGGCATCCCGCAAGTGATCGCCGCGCTCAAAATGGCGCCTGAGCACAGTAAGCAGCAACTGGTTTCGCTGCGCATTGCCATCGGCAAAGTGCTACTGGGAACGGCTGCTCTTGCTTGTGGTTTTTCCAGTGGGCGCGAAGGGCCCTCAGTGCAGATCGGGGCCAGCTTGATGTATTCGGTACGCCAGCTGTTGCCCAGACGCTTTCCCATCCATTCGCATCATCTGATCCTTGCCGGTGGTGCTGCCGGAATCGCTGCCGCCTTCAATACGCCGCTGGCCGGCATTGTGTTTGCCATCGAAGAACTTGGCCGCAAATTCGAAGAGCGCACGAATGGCGTGCTGTTGACTGCCATTATTCTTGCCGGCGTCATCTCCATTTCACTGCAGGGTAACTACACCTACTTTGGCCGGATCGTTGTGGGTCCAATCGACAGCCAGCTCGCGCTACCCATTCTGTTGAGTGGCAGCGTGGCAGGGTTGTGTGGCGGGATATTTGCCCGGCTCATGCTTGCCGGTGCCGCCTCTTGGCCAGGCCTTGCCGGTCAGATCAAACAACAGCAGCCGGTACTGTTTGCGGGTTTGTGTGGCCTGCTGGTGGCCCTGCTGGGATATCTGTCAGATGGTGCTGTGCACGGCAGTGGTTACCTGCCTACCCAGCAAGCCCTTAGCGGTATTACCCCACTGCCCGGGTGGTATGCACCAGGAAAAATACTGGCAACGCTGCTGTCTTACTATTCCGGCATTCCCGGCGGAATCTTTGCTCCCAGCCTGGCGGTAGGTGCAGGAATTGGGCAGGATCTGGCGAATTTACACTTAGTCACCAGCAACAACGCGGTCTGGATCGCCTTGTCCATGGCGGCCTTCCTGGCGGCAGTGACGCAGGCCCCCATTACTGCATTTGTCATCGTGATGGAAATGATCGACGGCCATGCCATGGTTGTCAGCCTGATTGCCTGCGCCTTTCTGGCCAGCCTTCTTTCCAAGGCAATTTCTCCGCCGTTGTATCACACCCTTGCACACAGATTCACGAAACAAGGCTCACTCCATGCCTCGGATGACAGGTCATAACTAAATGAACCGTGGCGATGGTTCAGTTCTTCGGCAAATTATCTTCCGGCCGGAGCGGAGCGCAAATGGCTGCTTTTAACCCTGAAGCGACTGATCTCAAGTGACAAACTCGATGGCTGCTTTGGCCGACCTGCAACCCCAGGAGGGATCAGCGGCAGATCGTCGGCCGAAGCTGCCCCTCACCCTGCCCGTCCCGAACGTCCATTCAAAGCCATATACCGGCCGTTCTTCTACCATCAATGCAAAATGAAAATTATCCAGTAGGCTCTCCCGCCTCAGGGCAGATGGGGGTTGAAGTGGTGCTGCATGATCGTGCTGGCGCGCGCCACAATGGCGGTTTGCTCCGGCACTTCCTCCCACACCTCGGGCAGGTCGACAAGCGGTTCGGACAGCACGAGGAAGGCATCGTCGCCGGCAGCCGTGATGCGCGGGTCGTCCGGATACAGTTCATGCAGGTGGTGGAACGACGTGCTGTGAAACAGCGAGCGCGACTGTGTCTCGCTGGAATAGCGCACGGCGACCAGCTGCTGCCCGTCGGTCGCGCACACGGTCATCGTCAGCGGCGCTTCCACCCCATGGCGCCGCCCGGTCTCCTCGACCAGCGCTGCCATCCGCTCCAGCGCCAGTACCGGCTCGGTCGCTAGGCCATATGTCAAGGCAAGAAAGAACAACAGTTCGGAATCGGTCGTCCCCTCTATCGAGGCGAACAGTTCGGGGGACACCGCCAGCATCAGATCACGGCGCACGGTGTGATAGTCGCGCACCAAGCCATTGTGGACGAACAGCCAGTGCCCGTGCCGGAACGGATGGCAGTTGGTCTCCTGTACCGGCGTATCGGTGGCGGCACGGATGTGGGCCAGAAAAAGCGGCGAATGGATGGCGCGTGCCGCCTCGCGCAGGTTGGGGTCGTTCCACGCCGGGCGCACGCTGCGGTAGCGATATGGCGTTTCGCCCGGGTGCCCGTACCAGCCGAGGCCGAAACCGTCGCCATTGGTGGTTGAGGTGCTGAGCCGTGAATGCAGGCTCTGATCGATCAAGGAGTGCTTTGCTTGAAACAGCACCGTTTCAAGCGGAACGGGGTTTCCCGAGTATGCGAGCCAGCGGCACATGATTGGACTCCGGAGTGAAAATCCATTATGGCACTGCCCCATTTTCATATTGGGTGTTAGGGGTCGCCCTGCGCATTAACTTCGCCCAAGGCCTGCTACTGTGGGCCTTCCCCTTAAGTCGGTTCGGCATCGAAGCGAGAAGTTGCGAAAGTGCCAAGAACAGTGTGCTGCAGCCTTGCGCAGCCAAGTACAGATATCGACGGCTCACGGGTCAAAACCGGACTGGTTTAGATATGTACCATCGGCAGCTCCGGCCGAGGATCCTACCGATGGGCATGGTGATCAGCCAGCTGATCGGCCGAAGCGGCCTTATTGGCTGGATGGATTAATCGACGGCTTTACGGGTCTTTCCGGCCATGGGGGGGGTGCTTACAAGATTAGAGCGATTCAGCCAGATTTTCGCCGAACCACTTTGGCGAGAGCGGGGTTGGCACGAGCTTGCAGAAACTGCACCAGCAGCGGTACAGGGCGGCCTGTAGCACCTTTATCTTTTCCCGTTCGTGTAGCAGTACCGGCAATGTCCAAGTGCGCCCAATCGTATGCTTTGGCGTAGCGTGAAAGGAAGCACGCGGCCGTAATACTGCCAGCCGGCCGGCCACCAAAGTTCACCATATCGGCGAACGGGCTCTGGAGTTGCTCGTGGTACTCCTCGTTCAGTGGCATATGCCAGGCCCGGTCCCCCACTACCTCGCCAGCCTCAAGTAATTCGCGCGCCAGGGCATCATGATTACTGAACAGGCCAGACAGTACATGGCCTAAAGCAACGATGCAGGCGCCAGTCAGTGTGGCCACATCGATTACAGCGGCCGGGGTAAAGCGTTCGGCGTAGGTCAGCGCATCACATAGGATCAACCGGCCTTCGGCATCCGTGTCAAGAATCTCGATTGTCTGGCCCGACATCGAGGTTACGATGTCGCCCGGCTTGATTGCATGCCCGGAAGGCATATTTTCGCATGCAGGCACGATGGCCACGAGGTTGATCGGAAGCTTCATCTCGGCAACGGCACGAAAGGCGCCCAGGACAGCGGCAGCCCCGCACATGTCGAATTTCATTTCGTCCATCGCCTCACCCGGCTTGAGCGAGATACCGCCAGTATCGAAAGTGATACCCTTGCCGATCAGTACCACCGGCCGCACTTGCTTGTCCTTGGCTCCATAGTGTTTGAGCACTATCAGGTATGGTGGCTCGTCCGAACCTTGCGATACCGACAGAAACGCACCCATGCCGAGCGCCCGGATCTCGCTTTCCCCAAGAATTTCAGCCTCGGCTCCCAGTTGGGTGGCCATTTCGCGCGCGCTTTCGGCAAGATAGGTTGGTGTGCATATATTGCCTGGCAGGTTGCCCATATCCTTGGCAAAGCGCATGCCACTGGCAATGGCAAGACCACGCGCCAAGCCTTTCACGCCTACAGCTAGGTCGGTACGGCGCGAAACGGTCAGCGTCAGTTTCCTGAGCGCACAGAGTGAATCATCGATCTTGCTTTTAAACCTGTCGAAGCGGTACATGACATCGAGCGTTGCCACTGTTGCCTGCTCGATCATCCATTCCACGTTGTGCTTTTTGATAGTTATTTCGCTTAGATAGCTGACCGCCTCGCTGGCGGAGGTCTTTGCCAGTGACTTGACGGAGGCCCGAATCACCTCACGATATTCCTTGGCTTGAAACTCTAACTCCTTCCCCAGGCCAACCAGCATTACCCGGTCGCACAAGGTGTTTGGCACTGCATGCAGCAGCAGAGTGCTGCCGAGCTTGCCTTCCATATCTCCGCATTTGAGTACGTCGCTGAGATAGCCATTGGCAGCGCGGTCTATTAGTGCAGCGGCAAAACTGAGCTTGCGCGCCTCATATACGCCGACAATCACGCAGGCCGTGCGTTGCTTGTCCGGGCTACCGCTTTTGATGCAGATATCCATGGGAAATTTCCGTAACTCGGGTGGCAGACTCAGTGACATTGAGTCGCGACCAATAGGCAAGAGCCACAATCTGGCGGGGTGCAACTAGCTCAGGTTGGCCGCATGCGGCCAACCTTTGACGGTCCTGCTTGTGTTTATTCCTGCACGAACGCCAGGCGCATTTCTTCGGCGCGGCGGCGTTCCTGGGCGCGCATGAACTGGTTGGCCAGCACCACGCCCACGGTCACCACGGTGATGAACAGGGTGGCCAGGGCGTTCATTTCCGGGTTCAGACCCAGACGTACCCGCGAGAAGATCACCATCGGCAGCGTGGTGGAGCCCGG
>NZ_LT607802.1:3936878-4147242 GCF_900090205.1 Vogesella sp. LIG4
GCTCCGCGCTGCTGCGCAAGGAAAGCCGTGGCCTGCACTACAGCCGCGACTACCCGGACACGCTGCCGGAGGCGCAGGAAACCATTCTGACGCCGCAGCAGTAAGCGTCGTGCAGCAGTAAAAAGGTTGGCCGCATGCGGCCAACCTTCAGGCTGCTGACCTGGCACTTTGTTTAAGCGCTACCGGACCCGGCACAGCCGGGCCGCTCCAGCCAAGTGCCAACACCGGCAGCCTTTCCGTTTTCACCATCAAGCCCTTTCGCTACGCGCCAGGGCTTGATGACAATCTCCAAGGTTGGCCGCATGCGGCCAACCTTTTTTGCTATCTACCCCCTACTCGCCCTGATATAGCGGCAGGGTGAACCAGAAGGCGCAGCCGCCGGTCAGCGGTGCGCTGACGCCGAACTCACCGCGGTGGTGTTCGACGATGGAACGGCAGATGTTGAGGCCGATACCCATGCCCTGCGGCTTGGTGGAGTAGAACGGCGTGAACAGGTTGCCGCGAATCTCCTCGCTGAGCCCCGGGCCATTGTCCACCACCTCCACGCGCCAGAACTGCGCGCCGACGGCGCTTTTCAGCCGTACCGTTGGCCGCAGGCTATCCGCCTCGCGCATCGCCTCGATGGCGTTCTTGATCAGGTTGAGCAGCACCTGCTCGATCAGCACCGGGTCCATCTCCACCCGCTGCCCTGCCGGCCCCGGCTCCAGCAGCAGCGGCATGCCGTACTTGTCGGCCATCGGCTGCGCCAGCGCCACCGCCCGGCGCAGCGCCAGATCCGGGTCGCACAGCTCCAGCTGCGGTGCATGTTTCTTAACAAAGGCGCGGATGCTGTTGACGATCTGCCCCGCCCTGCGCGCCTGGTCGGCGATGGCCTGCACCGCCTCGCCCACGCCGTTGTTCTGCGCCGCATCGCTGGGCAGCTTGCGCGCCAGGCCGGCAGCGTAGGTGGAAATGGCGGTGAGCGGCTGGCCCAGCTCGTGCGCCAGCGAAGAGGCCATCTCGCCCATGGCGATCAGCCGCGAGGTGGTCTGGAAGCGCTCCTCCTGCGCCCGTTCGCGCGAAGCACGGGCGCGCGATTCGCTGACATCCACCAGCATGCACAGCCAGGCCGGTTCGCCATCCACCCAGTCGATGGCGCGGTACTGCAGCTGGTACCAGCTGCGGCCGCGATCCGGCGAGAACTCCAGGTTGGCCGCCATCTGATCCAGCCCGCGCGCCATGCCCGGCAGCAGCGGGCAGTACGGCCCTTCGGCATCGAAGCCACCCCAGCCGCCGGCAAACGCCGGGTTGGCATACAGCAGCAGCCGGCTATCGCCGTCCACCACGCACAGGCCGCTGTCGAGACCATTGAGCACAGTGAGGAAGCGCTGGTGCGAGGCGTTCAGCGCCAGGCGTTTTTTCTTCAGCTCGGTAATGTCGTACATCGACGCCACCCAGCCCTCCTGCCGCTCGCCCTGCAGCAGCGGCGCCGCGTACAGCCGCACCTCGACGCGCTCGCCGTCGCGGCGGCGGAACGGCAACTCGAAGCCGTGTGCCGGCAGCTCGCCGGCCAGCATGGCGCGCATGGCGGCCATCAGCAGTGTGTGATCTTCCTCCGCCCAGAAGCTGTATGGCAGCCGCTGACCCACCAGTTCCTCCACCGTCAGGCCGGTCAGCTCGCACATGGCACGGTTGACGCGCAGGATGGCGCCGTCGCGGTCGAAGGCGATCAGCCCGCTTTTCATGCTGTCCTCCACCGCGCGGCGTATCGACATTTCGCGCTGCAGCGCCTGTTCCACACTGGCGCGCTGGCGCACATGGCGGCGGATGCGCCACAGCAGGAACAGCAGCGCGATGACCAGCACGACAATCAGCGCGCTGAGCACCGGCAGCGTGAGGCCGATGCCGGTGCGGTAGCTGATGCCGCGCAGCATCACGCCGAAGCCCGGCGGGTCGAAGCTGATCTGGTGCGACTGGGTGCCAAGCGGCGGCGCCTGCTCGAACTTGCTGGCCAGCAGGTGCCCGCCCAGGTCCACCAGGCTGATGTGGTACTTGGAGGCGATCCACCACGGCACCTGCTGCTGCAGCAGGCCGCTCATGCTGTACACCAGCCGCACGCCACCCACGAAGCGGCCATCGATCAGCACCGGCGCCACCAGGTCGAAGCGGTAGTGGTTATCCGGCCCGAGATAAGGTTGGCCGTAAGCGGTGCGGCCGAGTTTTTCCGCCCGCCACATGGCATCGGTACCGACCGCATCCAGCTGATGCGGCGGCCGGCCCAGGCTGTCCAGCTTCACCAGGCCGCCGCGCTCCACCCACTGCGCCACCACGATCTCGCGGTTCTCGCGCTCCAGCAGCCGCGCCGACGCCAGGAAGCGCTGCCCCTGCACGGCAGAAGCCGGCGGCAGGCCGTCGCTCATGCTGTCCAGCCAGCGCTGATGTTCCTCCATGTGCAAGCGCAGGCTCTGGTCCAGCCACAGCAGCTCCTGGATCAGGCTGTCGCGCTGCTCGTCCTGCCAGTCCCTGTAGACCACCAGGAACAGCCAGGACAGCGCGGCCAGCAGGCCTACCAGGATCAGCGCCGCCCCCAGCCATAGCCGGCGCGGCGATGAGGGGTGCGACAGGGAGTCTTTCTGCAACATGGCCAGGCTCGTGACGGTTGGGCGAATGACAGTGGCGCAGCCCCTTGCGGCCAACCATTGGGGAATTCCCTGATGCCGAATTCCCCAATGGTTGCCGCGCCGAACTGCTTCTAGTGTTGAGCATGTGACGTGAACACCTTGCCTGCAAGGTTAGCTCACTCGGAAACCACAAGACACAACACAACATGTGACCACAGGAGAGTAGACACATGAAACTCAAGCATGCCGCCCTGATCGCCAGCCTGGCCCTGGCCGTACCCGGTATCGCCAACGCCGCCGACATCGTGATCAAGTTCAGCCACGTGGTGGCACCGGACACCCCGAAAGGCAAGGCCGCCGAATACTTCAAGAAGCTGGCCGAGCAGCGCACCAAGGGCCGCGTGCAGGTACAGGTGTACCCGAACAGCCAGCTGTACAAGGACAAGGAAGAACTGGAAGCGCTGCAACTGGGCGCAGTACAGATGCTGGCCCCCAGCCTGGCCAAGTTCGGCCCGCTGGGCGTGAAGGAATTCGAAGCCTTCGACCTGCCCTACCTGTTCGACAACTACGACGAAGTGCACAAGGTTACCCTGGGCCCGATCGGCAAACAGCTGTTCAGCAAGCTGGAAACCAAGGGCATCAAGGGCCTGGGCTACTGGGACAACGGCTTCAAGAACTTCTCCTCCAACAAGCCGATTCACACCCCGGCCGACCTGAAAGGCGTGAAGATCCGCATCCAGTCCTCCAAGGTGCTGGATGAGGAAATGCGCGTAGTAGGCGCCCTGCCGCAAGTAATGGCGTTCTCCGAGGTGTACCAGGCGCTGCAGACCGGCGTGGTGGATGGCACCGAGCTGGAGCCGTCCAACCTGTACACCAGCAAGGCCTACGAAGTGCAGAAGCACCTGACCCTGACCGGCCACGGCTACCTGGGTTACGCGGTCGTGGTGAACAAGAAGTTCTGGGACGGCCTGCCGGCCGACATCCGCACCACGCTGGAAGGCGCCATGGCGGATACCACCAAGTACGAGATCCAGCTGGCGCAACAGGACAGCGAAAAGGCACTGGCCGCCATCAAGGCTTCCGGCAAGACCCAGATCTACACCCCCACCCCGGCCGAGAAAGCCGCCTTCCAGAAAGTGTTCAAGCAAGTGCACGAGAAGATGGCCGACCGCGTGGGCCTGGCCCTGCTCAAGCAGGTTGAACAGACCACCGGCTACAGCGCCCCGAAATAAGCCCGTGTTCACGATCTAGCGCCCGCGCAACAAGGCGAAACCGGCACAGGAAGCGCATTCCGCAGCCGGTTTCAACGCCGCATCGCGCGACGCGCAACAGATCGTGGGCCGGCGCCGAGCCGATGACAAGCGAGCGCCCCCGCTACAGGGCGGCGCTCTTTTTGTTCAACCAGGAGACTTTCATGCTCAAGATCCTCGACCACCTTGAGGAATGGATCATTGCCCTGCTGATGGGCGTGGCAACGCTGGTCACCTTTGCCGCCGTACTGCACCGCTACGGCTCCGGCATCCCGTCGCTGCAGCCGCTGCTGGAACACATCCAGATGAGCTGGGCACAGGAGCTGACCATTTACCTGTTCGTATGGATGGCCAAGTTCGGCGCCGCCTATGGCGTGCGCACCGGCATCCACGTGGGTGTAGACGTGCTGATCAACCGCCTGTCCGACCGCAACCGTGCCAAGTTCATCATCTTCGGCCTGCTGGCCGGTGCGCTGTTCACCGGCGTGGTGGGCACGCTGGGCGCCAACTTCGTGTGGGAAATCGCCCACACCGACCAGACTTCGCCCGACCTGGAAGCACCGATGTGGCTGGTCTACCTCGCCATTCCCTGCGGCTCCTACCTGATGTGCTTCCGCTTCCTGCAGGTTGCCTGGCGCTTCGTGCGTACCGGCGAGCTGCCCAAGCACGAGCACGGCCAGGTGGAAGGCATCGAGGGCGACGAAGCGCTCGACAACCTGCATCCGCATGACATCTCGCACGGAGGCAAGCACTGATGACCACCTTGATCATTTTCGGGCTGTTGCTGGCCCTGATGCTCACCGGCATGCCCATTTCCATTTCGCTGGGCCTGACGGTACTCACCTTCCTGTTCACCATGACCCAGGTGCCGATCGAATCGGTGGCACTGAAGCTGTTCACCGGTATCGAGAAGTTCGAAATCATGGCGATTCCGTTCTTCATCCTGGCCGGTAACTTCCTGATGCACGGCGGTGTGGCCAGGCGCATGATCCGCTTCGCCACCACCCTGGTGGGCCACTGGTATGGCGGCCTGGGCCTGGCCGGCGTGGTGTCCTGCGCACTGTTTGCCGCCATTACCGGCTCCTCCGTCGCCACCGTGGTGGCGGTGGGTTCCATCATCCTGCCGGCCATGGTCAAGCAGGGTTACCCGCAGCGCTTCGGCGCCGGCGTGATCACCACCTCCGGCGCGCTGGGCATCCTGTTCCCGCCGTCCATCAACCTGGTGATGTACTCCATCGCCACCGCCGGCATGGAAGTCACCGGGCCGACCGGCGCACCGGTCAGCACCGCCTCGGTAGGCCAGCTGTTCATGGCCGGCGTGCTGCCGGGCCTGTGCCTGTCGGTGCTGCTGGGCCTCACCACCTGGTTCCGCGCCAAGAAGGCCGACTACCCGCGCCTGCCGCGCGCCAGCTGGGGCGAGCGCTTCCAGGCATTCCGTGAATGCGTATGGGGCCTGTTGCTGATCGTGCTGGTGATTGGCGGCATCTACAGCGGCATTTTCACCCCCACCGAAGCCGCCGCCGTGGCCGCGGTGTACGCCTTCGTCATCGCCGTGTTCGTGTACAAGGACATGGGGCTGAAGGATGTGCCGCGCGTGCTGATCAACGCCGCCTCGATGAGCTCGATGCTGCTATACATCATCACCAACGCGGTGCTGTTCTCCTTCCTGATGGCTTCGGAGCAGATTCCGCAGGCCATGGCGGCCTGGATGACCAGCCAGGGCATGGGCGTGGTGGCCTTCCTGCTGGTAACCAACGTGCTGCTGCTGGCTGCCGGCAACTTCATGGACCCGTCCGCCATCGTGCTGATCATGGCGCCCATCCTGTACCCGGTGGCGGTGAAACTGGGCGTGAACCCGGTGCACTTCGGCATCCTGATCGCCGTGAACATGGAAGTAGGCATGTGCCACCCGCCGGTGGGCCTCAACCTGTACGTGGCGTCCGGCATCACCAAGATGGGCATCACCGAGCTTACCGTGGCGGTATGGCCATGGCTGCTCACCATGCTGGCCTTCCTGATCATGGTGACCTATATGCCATCGATCTCGCTGTGGCTGCCGCGTGCGCTGGGCATGATGTAAGCACGTTGGCCGCAAGGCAAAACCGCGGCGAAAGTTTCGCCGCGGTTCAGGCAGCAAAGGCAGCCTTGCCGTTTACACCGCCAGGCCCTCGCGCCATGCGCAAGGGCTTGGCGACAACCTCAAACCACGGCGAATGTTTCGCCGCGGTTTTTTGTCAGACACGGACATAGCCCAATACTAGGGTTGGCCCTTATAATGGCTGCCCTCTCCACACCCTCTGCACAAAAAATCAGGAGCCAACAGAATGGACGAGCAACTGCGCCAAGCCGCACTCGAGTTCCACCAGTTCCCGCAGCCGGGCAAGATCCAGGTCGCCCCAACCAAGCCGCTGGCCACCCAGCGCGACCTGGCACTTGCCTACTCGCCGGGCGTAGCCGCTCCTTGCGATGCTATCGTGGAAGACCCGCTTAACGCCTACAAATACACCGCCCGCGGCAACCTGGTTGCCGTGGTGACCAACGGTACCGCGGTACTGGGTCTGGGCAACATCGGCCCGCTGGCCGGCAAGCCGGTGATGGAAGGCAAGGGCGTACTGTTCAAGAAATTCGCCGGCGTCGACGTGTTCGACATCGAGCTGAACGAGAACGACCCGGACAAGCTGGTAGACATCATCTGCTCGATGGAGCCGACCTTCGGCGGCATCAACCTGGAAGACATCAAGGCGCCGGAATGCTTCTACATCGAGAAGAAATGCCGCGAACGCATGAACATTCCGGTATTCCACGATGACCAGCACGGCACCGCCATCGTGGCCGCCGCCGCGGTACTGAACTCGCTGCGCCTGGTGAACAAGGAAATCGGCAGCGTGCGCGTGGTGGCCTCCGGCGCCGGCGCCGCCGCCATCGCCTGCCTGGAGCTGCTGGTAGCACTGGGTGTAAAGCGCGAGAACATCACCGTCTGCGACTCCAAGGGTGTGATCTACCAGGATCGCGACGACAAGATGGACGAATCGAAGAAACGCTTCGCCATCCCGGACAACGGTCAGCGCAAACTGGCCGACGCCATGGTGGGCGCCGACATCTTCATGGGCCTGTCCGGCCCGAAACTGGTGACCCAGGACATGGTGAAATCCATGGCCGCCTACCCGGTGATTCTGGCCATGGCCAACCCGGAGCCGGAAATCCTGCCGCCGCTGGTGAAGGAAGTACGCCCGGACGCCATCATCGGTACCGGCCGTTCCGACTTCCCGAACCAGGTGAACAACGTACTGTGCTTCCCCTTCATCTTCCGTGGTGCGCTGGACGTGGGCGCCACCACCATCAACGAAGAGATGAAGCTGGCCACCGTGCGTGCCATCGCCGACCTGGCCATGGCCGAGCAGAACGACGTAGTGGCCACCGCCTACGGTGACCAGGAACTGTCCTTCGGCCCGGAATACGTGATTCCGAAGCCGTTCGACCCGCGCCTGATCGTGAAGATCGCCCCGGCCGTGGCCAAGGCCGCCATGGATTCCGGCGTGGCTACCCGCCCGATCAAGGACTTCGACGCCTACATCGACCAGCTGACCCAGTTCGTCTACAAGACCAACCTGTTCATGAAGCCGGTGTTCTCCCAGGCCCGCAAGGCGCTCAAGCGCGTGGTGATGGCCGAAGGCGAAGACGAGCGCGTGCTGCACGCCACCCAGGAAATCGTTTCCCAGGGTCTGGCTCACCCGATCCTGATCGGCCGCCCGAGCGTGATCGAGAAGCGCCTGAAGAAGCTGGGCCTGAAGCTGGAAGCCGGCAAGGATTTCGAACTGGTGAACAACGAATCCGACCCGCGCTACGCCGAGTACTGGAAGGATTACTACCAGCTGATGAAGCGCAAGGGCGTATCGCAGGAACAGGCTCGCCGCCGCGTGATCGGCAACACCACCCTGATCGGTGCGCTGATGGTGCGCCGCGGTGAGGCCGATGCCATGATCTGCGGCACCTACGGCCCGTACCGCCAGCACTTCGACATCATCGAGAACGTGATCGGCTACGCCCGCGAAGATAAAGTGGCCGCCGCGATGAACGCGCTGATCCTGCCGACCGGCAACATCTTCATCGCCGACACCTACGTGAACCCGACTCCGGACGCGGAACAGCTGGCCGCCATCACCGAGATGGCTGCCGAATCGATCCGCCGCTTCGGCATTCAGCCCAAGGTTGCGCTGCTGTCCAACTCCAGCTTCGGTACCTGGAATTCGGATGGCGCCTGCAAGATGCGCGACGCGCTGGCCCTGGTGCAGGAAGCCCACCCGGAACTGGAAATCGACGGTGAAATGCAGGGCGACGCCGCGCTGGTGGAAAGCATCCGCCAGCAGGCCATGCCGGACAGCACCCTGAAAGGTGCGGCCAACCTGCTGGTAATGCCGAACGTGGAAGCCGCCAACATCAGCTACAACCTGCTGCGCGTTTCCGCTTCCGACGGCGTGACCATCGGCCCGATCCTGATGGGTATGGCCAAGCCGGTGCACATCCTCACCCCGATCTCCTCGGTACGCCGCATCATCAACATGGTGGCGCTGGCCGCCGTGGATGCCGCCTGCAACTAAGCCGGCAACAGTCATCGACACAACGGGCACCTTCGGGTGCCCGTTTTTGTTGGCACCGCAGGTGATACCTTAGGGCGCCTCGAAAGACCCGGATCTTTAAGCGAGACAAGGCGCGAATGAAAAACGCCGACGCCGCATATGTTTGATATGTAAGGAGGAGTTTTTTGTGAGCAACGCAGTATCGCAACGAAAGCTGGAGTTTTTCGAGGTGCCCGCTAAGATGAGGCCAGCATGCCGGCTCATCCCGGCGCCACCGGAGAATCCCATGAGCACCGACTTCAACCCCGCCGATCCGTTTGCCATGTTCCGCCAGCTGCTGCAATCCGCCACCCCGCCCGGCGCCCAGCCCTTCCTGCCGCCGATGACGGAAGAAGAAGTGGACCGCAAGATCGCCGAACTCAAGGTGGTGGAAACCTGGCTCACCATGAACCTGGGCATGCTGGCCATGCAGATCAAGACCCTGGAAATGCAAAGGGCGGCGCTGGCGGCGCTGCGACCGAAAGAAAAATAAGCCCCCCGCAAGCTTGGCCGCAACGCCTGCCGTAGGGCGGGTTGGCCGCAGGCCATACCCGCGCGGTATCGCACCGTTCACGCGGGTATGAACCGTTGGTTCAACCCGCCCTACACCCTGCAACCAAAAGAAAAACAAGCCCCGCCGCAAGCTTGGCCGCATGCGGCCAACCCCGGCCGCCAAGCTCGTCATGACGCCCGCGCCCCCGCCCGTTACAATGGCGGGATGAATGCACCCCGCTTTGTCCACCTCCGCCTCCATTCCGAATTTTCCGTCACCGATGGCATCGTCCGCCTGGACGACGCGGTAAAACGCGCCGTCAAGGACGGCATGCCGGCGCTGGGCATGTCGGACCTGATGAACATCTTCGGCATGGTCAAGTTCTACAAGGCCTGCCGCGGCAAGGGCATCAAGCCCATCGTGTCCTGCGACATCTGGGTGGAAGACGCCGAAGACCCGGAAAAGCTCAGCCGCCTGATGCTGGTGGTGAAGAACCGCGCCGGCTACGGCCGGCTGTGCGAGCTGCTGGCCGAGGCCTACACCCACAACCAGCACCGCGGCCGCGCGCAGATCAAGCGCAGCTGGCTGGAAGCCGGTGACAACAGCAACCTGCTGTGCCTGTCCGGCGCCCACCTGGGCGACGTGGGGCTGGCGCTGGCCAACGGCAACCTGGACGAAGCACGCCAGCGCGCCGACTACTGGGCCGGCATGTTCCCCGGCGGCTTCTACCTGGAAGTGCAGCGCGTGGACAACCCGCAGGTGGAAAACGTGGTACAGGCCACACTATGGCTGGCCGGCGAAACCGGCCTGCCGGTGGTGGCCACCCACCCCATCCAGTTCATGGATGCGGACGACTTCAAGGCGCATGAGGCGCGGGTGTGCATTGCCGAAGGCTATACCCTGTCCGACAAGCGCCGGCCGAAGGACTTTGCCGAGTGCCAGTACTTCCTGTCCACCGAGGAGATGCTGGCCCGCTTTGCCGACATTCCCGAGGCGCTGGCCAACTCGGTGGAGATTGCCCGCCGCTGCAACGTCACCGTGCAGCTGGGCAAGAACTACCTGCCGCAATTCCCCACCCCGGACGGCATGTCGCTGGACGACTACCTGGTGCACCTCTCCAAGGAGGGCCTGGAGACGCGGCTGGAAAAACTGTACCCGGACCCGGAACTGCGCGCCGCCGAGCGCCCGCGCTACGACGAGCGCCTGGCCATCGAGTGCAAGACCATCATCGACATGGGCTTCCCCGGCTACTTCCTGATCGTGGCGGACTTCATCAACTGGGCGAAGAACAACGGCTGCCCGGTAGGCCCGGGCCGCGGCTCCGGTGCCGGTTCGCTGGTGGCCTACAGCATCGGCATTACCGACATCGACCCGCTGGCCTACGCGCTGCTGTTCGAACGCTTCCTGAACCCGGAGCGGGTATCCATGCCCGACTTCGACATCGACTTCTGCCAGGACAACCGCTACCGGGTAATCGAATACGTGCGCCAGGCCTACGGCGCCGAGGCGGTGAGCCAGATCGCCACCTTCGGCACCATGGCGGCCAAGGCGGTGGTGCGCGACGTTGGCCGCGTGCTGGACCTGCCCTATATGTTCTGCGACGGCGTCTCCAAGCTGATTCCCGCCGCGCCCGGCAAGCAGTATTCGCTGGACGACGCAGTGGAAATGGAGCCGGTACTGCGCGAGCGGCTGGAGAACGAGGAAGAGCTGCGCGAGATGTGGGCGCTGGCCAAGAAGCTAGAAGGCCTCACCCGCGGCATCGGCATGCACGCCGGCGGCGTGCTGATCGCGCCGGGCAAGATCACCGACTTCTGCCCGGTGTACCAGGCCAGCGGCGACGACGCGGTGCCGGTATCGATGCTGGACAAGGACGACGTGGAACAGGTCGGGCTGGTGAAGTTCGACTTCCTGGGCCTGCGCAACCTGACCATTATCGACCTGGCAGTGCGCTACATCAAAGCGCTGGACCCCTCGTTCACCACCGACATCAACCTGCTGGAATTCACCGACCCGGCCGCCTACAAGGTACTGCAGCAGGCCAACACCACCGGCGTGTTCCAGCTTGAATCGGACGGCATGAAGCGGCTGCTGGAAAAACTCGGCCCCGACCGTTTCGAAGACATCATCGCGGTGCTGGCGCTGTACCGCCCGGGCCCGCTGGGCTCCGGCATGGTGGACGACTTCATTCTCCGTAAAGCCGGCAAGCAGGAGGTGGACTACTTCCACCCCGATCTGCAGGCCTGCCTGGACCCGACCTACGGCGTGATCGTGTATCAGGAACAGGTGATGCAGATCTCGCAGATCATCGGCGGCTACACCCTGGGCGGCGCCGACATGCTGCGCCGCGCGATGGGCAAGAAGAAGCCGGAGGAAATGGCCGAGCACCGCGGCAAGATTGCCGCCGGTGCCAAGGAAAAAGGCTACGACCCGGCACTGGCCGAGATGCTGTTCGACCTGATGGCCAAGTTCGCCGAGTACGGCTTCAACAAGTCGCACACCGCGGCCTACGCGGTGGTGTCGTACCAGACGGCGTGGCTGAAGGCGCACCACACCTCGGCCTTCATGGCCGCCACCATGTCGTCGGAACTGGACAACACCGACCAGCTGAAGGTGTTCTACGACGACAGTATCGATAGCAAGAACGGCCTCAAATTCCTGCCGCCGGACGTGAACGAAAGCTTCTACCGCTTCGTGCCGGTGGACCGCAAACACATCCGCTACGCGCTGGGCGCCATCAAGGGCACCGGCGAGGCGGCGGTGGATCACATCGTGGCGGTGCGCAACGAAAGCGGCAAATTCACCAGCCTGTTCGACTTCTGCTCGCGCACCGACAAGAAACTGGTCAACAAGCGCGTAATCGAGGCGCTGATCCGTGCCGGTGCCTTCGACAGCATCGACCCGCACCGCGCACGGCTGTTCGCCAACGTCGGCCTGGCCATGAGCGCCGCCGAGCAGGAAGCGGCCAACGCCAGTCAGGGCGGGCTGTTCGACATGTTCGGCGAAGACGTGGCGCCCAGCGTGGAAATGGTGGACTGTAAACCATGGACCCCGGCGGTGCAGCTGGCGGAAGAGAAGATCGCCATCGGCTACTACCTGTCCGGCCACCCATTCACCGCCTACGAGAAGGAAGTGCGCGGCTTCATCAAGACGCCGCTGAACCGCATCCAGCCCAAGCGCGAGCCGCAGCTGCTGGCCGGCTTCGTCACCGGCATCCGCACCAAGGTGGGCAGCCGCGGCAAGATGGCCTTCGTACAGCTGGACGATGGCAGCGCCAAGCTGGAAGTGAGCCTGTTCGCCGAAGCGGTGGACGCCAACCGCACCAAGCTGAAGGACGACATCGTGCTGGTGGTGGAAGGCAAGGTGAGCGAGGACAAGTTCTCCGGCGGCCTGCGCATCGTGGCTGACCAGCTGTACGAGCTGGGCGAGGCGCGCAGCCGCTACGCGCGCAGCCTGGCGATCCAGATGAAGGCCAGCCACGACGTGACCTCGCTGCGCAACATCCTCACCCCCTACCGCAGCGAGGAAGCCGGCTGCCCGGTGCGCATCAGCTACCAGAACGACAAGGCCAAGGGCGACCTGATGCTGCCGCCGGAATGGGGCGTGCGGCTGGACGACAGCCTGCTGGTGACGCTGGAAGACTGGCTGGGCGAGCGCACCGTGAAGGTGCTGTGGTAAGCGCCGGCACTATCGACAACGGCAAGCCTCGGCTTGCCGTTTTTGCACTCTCACGGCGGCTTGCGGCCAACCTTGCTGCCTGACCTTGGCCGCAGTTGCCGTTATCATTACCGCCTCCCACCACAGGAACCCTGCCATGCTGTCCTCGCTGCTGCTGTTCAGTGCCACCGCTGCCCTGCTCACCATCACCCCCGGTCTCGATACCGCGCTGGTGCTGCGCACCGCCGTCAACGAAGGCCGCCGTGCCGCGCTGGCTGCCGGCATCGGTATCTGTTGCGGCGTGCTGGCCTGGGGCGTGATCGTGGCCTGCGGGCTGGGTGCGCTGCTGCACACCTCCGCCCTCGCCTACACGCTGCTGCGCGTGATCGGCGCCGGCTGGCTGCTGTGGCTGGGCGTGCAGCTGCTGCGCCGCCGCAGCGAGCCTGCGGCCAACCCTGATGCCACGCGCGAAGCCGGCGGCAACTGGTTCTGGCGCGGCGTGCTGACCAATCTGCTCAACCCCAAGGTGGGGCTGTTCTACCTCACCTTCCTGCCGCAGTTCCTGCAGCCGCAGGACAGCGTGCTGTGGATGAGCCTGACCATGGCGCTGATCCACGCGCTGGAAGGGGTGATCTGGTTCGCGCTGCTCGTCCTGGTGGCGGCCCGCGCCAGCGCCTGGCTGCAGGCACCTGCGGTACGCCGCGGCATGGACCGCCTGCTGGGCGTCGCCTTCATCGGCTTTGGCGCCAAACTGGCGCTGGATCACTAAACCTCCCACTACCCCACCCGAACATGACCGCCACCATCGTCACCATTTTCACCCTGGTCTACCTGGGCATGATCCTGGGCGGCCTGCCCTTGCTGCAGCTGGACCGCACCGGCGTGGCACTGCTGGGCGCCATCGCGCTGATCGGCCTGGACGCCGTGAGCCTGCCGCAGGCGGTAGCCGCCGTTCACCTGCCCACCGTCATCCTGCTGTTCTCCTTCATGGTGGTATCGGCGCAGATGCGGCTGGGCGGCTTCTACGGCTGGGCCACCCGCGGCATGGCCGCGCTGCCGGTATCGCCGCCGCGGCTGCTGGGACTACTGATCGTGATGTCCGGCGCACTGTCGGCGGTGTTCAGCAATGACATCGTCTGCCTGGCGATGGCGCCGGTGCTGGTGCAGGCCTGTTTGCAGCGCCAGCTGAACCCGGTGCCCTTCCTGCTGGGGCTGGCTTGTGCGTCCAATATCGGCTCCGCCGCCACGCTGATCGGCAACCCGCAGAACATCCTGATCGGCCAGACGCTGCAACTGTCGTTTGCCGGCTATCTGCTGCAGGCCATCGTGCCGGTGCTGCTGGGGCTGGCCGCCTGCTGGGCGATCATCGTATGGCAGACCCGTGGCGACTGGGCAAGCACAGCAGCAGCGCCGCCGGCAGCGGAGCTGCGCAGCGACGAGCCGCCGCTGGACCGCTGGCAGAGCGTCAAGGGCCTGGCGGTGGCCGGCGTGCTGCTCGCGCTGTTCCTGTTCTCGCCGCTGCCGCACGAGCAGGTAGCGCTGGCCGGCGCCGGCCTGCTGCTGATGAGCCGCAAGCTGCACTCCGCGCGCATGCTGGGGCTGGTGGACTGGGAGGTGCTGGTGCTGTTCGCCGGGCTGTTCATCGTCAACCACGCGCTGCAGGGTACCGGCCTGCCGGCCGAGGCAGTGAGCTGGCTGGCGGCGCAAGGGGTGCGGCTGAGCGAACCGTGGACGCTGTTCGGCACCACCTTCGTACTGTCCAACATCATCTCCAACGTGCCGGCGGTGATGCTGCTGCTGCCGGTAGCCAGCCATGCACTGGCCGGCAGCATGCTGGCGCTGGTCAGCACCCTGGCCGGCAACCTGCTGATCGTCGGCAGCATCGCCAACATCCTGGTGGTGGATGCCGCCGCCCGCCACGGCGTGCGCATCGACTGGCGCCGCCACGCGCGTACCGGCGTGCCGGTAACGCTGGCCACGCTGCTGATCTGCGCGCTGTATTTCGCTATCCGGCTGTAGCGCCAGGCGGAGGGGGCAGCGGCATATATCCCTTGAATTCATACGGTCTTGTTCAGTAGTCTTCCAGCAGGACAACAGCAACAAGAAGCCGCCATGCCCACCCTGCCCGCCTTCCGCCCGCGCCTGCTCGACAGCCTGCAACACTACAGCCGCGCGCTGTTGCGCCAGGACCTGATGGCCGGCATTACCGTCGGCATCGTGGCGCTGCCGCTGGCCATGGCCTTTGCCATCGCTTCCGGCGTGCCGCCGCAGGCCGGCATCTTCACCGCCGTCATCGCCGGCCTGCTCGCCTCGCTGCTGGGCGGCACCAGGTTGTGCGTCACCGGCCCTACCGGCGCCTTCATCGTCATCATCTACGGCATCGTGGTGAAGTACGGCGTGGCCAACCTGATCATCTGCACCTTCATTGCCGGTGCAATGCTGGTGCTGATGGGACTGCTGCGGCTGGGGCAGGTAATCAAGTTCTTCCCGATGCCGCTGATCACCGGCTTCACCAACGGCATCGCGGTGCTGATCTTCCTTACCCAGCTGAAGGACTTCTTCGGCCTGCCCATCGCGCAGATGCCGGCCGGCTTCTTTGCGGTATTGCATGCGCTGCGCCAGCACATCGCCGACTTCGACCCGCTGACGCTGGCCATCTCCGCCGCCTCGCTGCTGCTGATCCTGCTGTGGCCCAGGCGCCTGAACAGCCGCCTGCCCGGCCCCTTCGTGGCGCTGGTACTGGCCACCCTCACCGTGGGCCTGTTCCACCTGCCGCTGGCCACCATCGGCAGCAAGTTCGGCGGCATTCCGCAGGGGCTGCCGGCCTTCCATGGCCTGACGCTGGACCCGCAGCACCTGTCGGACCTGCTCACCCCGGCCTTCACCATCGCGCTGCTGGGGGCCATCGAATCGCTGCTGTGCGCGGTGGTGGCCGACAGCCTTACCGGCGACAAGCACGACGCCAACCAGGAGCTGATTGCCCAGGGCATCGCCAATATGGTGGTGCCGTTCTTCGGCGGCATCCCCGCCACCGGCGCGGTGGCGCGCACTGCCACCAATATCGGCAACGGCGGCAAGACGCCGGTGGCCGGCATCGTGCACGCGCTGTTGCTGCTGATCATCATCCTGGTGGCCGCGCCACTGGCTGCCTACATTCCGCTGGCGGCGCTGGCGGCAATACTGATCGCGGTGGCGCTGAAAATGGGCGACTGGGATATCCGCAAGGCGGCGCAGTTTCCGCGCCAGGACACAGCCATCCTGATCGTCACTTTCGTGCTGACCGTGGTGTTCGACCTGACCATTGCGGTGGAGATTGGCCTGCTGAGTGCCGCGGTGCTGTTCATCCGCCGCATGGCGGCCAGCACCAGCGTGCAGCAGCTGCGCCCGGAGCACGCCCAGCTGTTCGAGCGGCATTCGATCGCCGGCAAGACGGTGCCGGACGGCTGCGTAGCCTACCGGGTGGAGGGCGCGCTGTTCTTCGGCGCCGCCGATACGCTGGAGCGGCTGGTCAGCCAGCCTTCCAGCGTGCGGGTGGTGATCCTGCAGTTGCACCGGCTGGTGCTGCTGGACACCACCGGCCTGCTGGCGCTGTCCACCCTGCACCAGCGGCTGGCGGAGCAGGACCGCACGCTGATCCTGTGCGGCGCCGGCAACGAGGTCACCAGCATGCTGCGCAACGCGCGGCTGGCACACGAGATGGGCGTGGGCAACATCCAGCCCGACCTCACCACCGCGCTGCGCCGCGCCGAGGAAGTGCTGACCAGCGGCGTGGTATGGGGCTGAGCCATGCGGCCAACGTTGGCCGCATGAGGTGGCCGATCACCTTGCCGCACGCAAAAAAGCCAGTCCGTAGACTGGCTTTTCATATGGCGTCGCCTGATCAGGCGGCTACCGGCGGCTCTTTCTGCAACATTGCCAGCAGGGTGGCAACGCGCTCTTTCAGCTCGCGGCGGTCGACGATCATGTCGATGGCGCCCTTTTCCATCAGGAACTCGGAACGCTGGAAGCCTTCCGGCAGGGTTTCGCGCACGGTCTGCTCGATCACGCGCGGGCCGGCAAAGCCGATCAGCGCGCCCGGCTCGCCGATCACCACGTCGCCAAGGAAGGCGAAGGAGGCGGATACGCCACCCATGGTCGGGTCGGTGAGGATGGAGATGAACGGCAGCTGGAAGTCGGTCAGCAGTTGCAGCGCGGCCGAGGTCTTGGCCATCTGCATCAGCGAGTTCAGGCCTTCCTGCATACGCGCGCCACCGGAGGCGGCCACGCAGATGAAGGGTGCGCGGGCTTCCACCGCGGCTTGTACGCCGCGCACGAAGCGTTCGCCCACCACCGAGCCCATCGAGCCGCCGATGAAGCGGAACTCGAAGGCAGCCACTACCGCCGGCAGGTTGTGGATGCTGCCCTGCATCACCACCAGCGCGTCGTCCTCGCCGGTGCTGCCCTGCGCCGCGGTCAGGCGATCCGGGTAGCGCTTGCTGTCCTTGAACTTGAGAATATCCACCGGCTTGACGTCGGCACCGATCTCGCGGCGGCCTTCCTCATCCAGCAGCATGTCGATGCGCGCGCGCGCGTCGATGGCGTGATGATGGTCACACTTGGGGCAGACCTGCAGGTTGTTTTGGAGGTCGGTGTGATACAGCACCGCCTCGCAGGCCGGGCACTTGCTCCACAGCCCCTCCGGTACCGCCGACGATTTCACGGCGCGGGTTTCGCGCTTGATTTTCGGCGGCAGGAGTTTGTTCAACCAGCTCATGCTGACTCCTTGAATCAAATACTGCGGCCAACCTGGCGTTGGCCGCAGTGCTGCTGGTACGGGTGTCCAGCGTTGTCCTAATCACCTGCCTGCGATCTGCTGCGCGTGGTGAAAACCTTACGCGGTGCGTACGCCTTCGGAATACACGCGAGATCGCAATCAGGTGCTAACGGGTGGCGGCCTTCAGTGTGGCCACCAGACGGGTCAACTGCTCTTTGGCAGTTTCTGGTGTAGCCGCCTCGATTTCCTGTACCAGACGGCTGCCCACCACTACCGCGTCGGCGGTGCCGGCGATAGCACGGGCAGTCTCGGCATCGCGAATGCCGAAACCGACGCCGATCGGTACCTCGATAAATTGTCTGAGGGCGGCAATTTTACGCGCTACGTCGCCAATGTCCAGATTTCCTGCGCCGGTAACGCCTTTTAATGACACATAGTAGACATAACCCCGTGCCTGGCTGGCGATTTCACGCACCCGCGCATCCGGGGTGGTGGGGGCGATCAGGAACACCGGATCCAGCCCTACCGCCTCCAGCGCGGCGGACAGTTCCGCCGCTTCTTCCGGCGGGCAGTCCACGGTCAGCACGCCGTCCACGCCGGCATCGGCGGCCAACTGGGCGAACTGCTGGTAGCCGATGACGTGCACCGGATTCAGGTAGCCCATCAGCACCACCGGGGTGCTCTGGTTGCTCTGGCGGAAGGTTTTCACCATCGCCAGCACGTCGCGCAGGCCTACCTTGTGCACCAGGGCGCGCTCGCTGGCGCGCTGGATCACCGGGCCGTCGGCCATCGGGTCGGAGAACGGGATGCCCAGTTCGATGATGTCGGCGCCGCCGTCCACCAGGCCGTGCATCAGCTCCACGGTCAGGTTCGGGTGCGGGTCACCGGCGGTGATGAAGGGAATCAGTGCTTTTTCGCCGGCGGCCTTGAGGCGGGCAAAGGTGGCAGCAATACGGTTCATGGCAGGTTTCCTTGCTGGGCAGCATCGCCTGCTGCCCGCGTATGAAAAGTGCCAAGGGTTGGCCGCATGCGGCCAACCCTTGGGTGTTTACAGCGTCAGCCCCATCAGGCCGGCAACGGTGTTGATGTCCTTGTCGCCGCGGCCGGACAGCGTCACCAGAATGGCCTTGTCCTTCGCCATGGTGGGCGCCAGCTTCACCGCCTGAGCCAGTGCGTGGCTGGATTCCAGCGCCGGGATGATGCCTTCCAGGCGGCAGCATTCGTGGAAGGCCGCCAGGGCCTCGGTATCGGTTACCGCCACGTACTCGGCGCGGCCGCTATCCTTCAGCCAGGAATGTTCCGGGCCCACGCCTGGGTAATCCAGGCCGGCAGAAATGGAATGGGTCTCGATGACCTGGCCGTTGGCATCCTGCATCAGGTAGCTGCGGGAGCCATGCAGCACGCCGGCCGGCGCATTGGAGGCCAGCGGCGCGGCGTGGCGGCCGGTTTCCAGGCCGTCGCCGGCCGGCTCCACGCCCACCAGGCGCACGCCCGGTACATCGATATACGGGTGGAAGGTGCCGATGGCGTTGGAGCCGCCACCAACACAGGCCATCACCACGTCCGGCTGACGGCCGAGGATTTCCGGCATCTGCACCTTGGCTTCTTCGCCGATCACCGATACGAAGTCGCGCACCAGCATCGGGTACGGGTGCGGGCCGGCGGCGGTGCCGAGGATGTAGAAGGTGGTGTCGATATTGGTTACCCAGTCGCGCATCGCCTCGTTCAGCGCATCCTTCAGCGTCTTGGAGCCGGACTCCACCGGCACCACGGTGGCGCCCAGCAGCTTCATGCGGAATACGTTCGGCGCCTGGCGCTTGATGTCCTCGGCGCCCATGTACACCACGCACTCCATGCCGTAGCGCGCCGCCACGGTGGCGGTGGCCACGCCGTGCTGGCCGGCGCCGGTTTCGGCGATCACGCGTTTCTTGCCCATGCTGCGCGCCAGCAGCGCCTGGCCGATGGCGTTGTTGATCTTGTGCGCGCCGGTGTGGTTGAGGTCTTCACGCTTGAGGAAGATCTGCGCCCCGCCCAGCAGCTCGGACCAGCGCTTGGCGTGGTACACCGGGCTGGGGCGGCCGACGAAGTGCTTCAGCTCGTAGTGGTATTCCTGCCAGAAGGCCGGGTCTGCCTTGGCACGGGCGTACTCGGCTTTCAGCTCGTCCAAGGCAGCCATCAAGGTTTCGGCAACGTAGACGCCACCGTACGGGCCGAAGTGGCCGCGTGCATCGGGGAAGTCGTATTGGCTCATGGCATGCTCCTGATAGTGGGTGTGTGCCGGCTTACACCGGCGGCATTGATGTAAAACCCCGTTTTCGTCGCGATACGGCGTTACTCACGAAAAATCCCTCCTTACATATCAGCCATATGCGGCGTCGGGATTTTTCATTCGCGCCTTGTCTCGCTTAGAAACCGGGCTTTTCCGATCTGTCATTCTGTGCCGCACGTACCGCGGCGATAAAACTGGCCATGCGCTGTGGGCTCTTGATGCCCTTGCCGCTTTCCACGCCGCTGGAAACATCCACCGCGGCGGGGCTGACGCGTGCTACCGCATCGGCCACATTGTATTCGTCCAGTCCGCCGGACAGGATCAAGGGCAGCGGCAGCTGCGGCGGGATCAGCATCCAGTCGAAAGTCTTGCCGGTACCGCCGTGCGCGCCTTCCACGAAGGCGTCGGTCAGCAGGCCGCGGGCATCATGATACTGCGCCGCCAGCGCGGCGAGGTCGGTGCCGGGCTGCACCCGCACCGCTTTCAGATACGGGCGGTGGAAGCTGCGGCAGAATTCCGGGCTTTCCTCGCCGTGGAACTGCAGCACGTCGATGGCGCAGTGCGCCAGCACGCTCTCCACTTCCGCGCGGCTGGCGTTGACGAACAGCGCCACCACGCTGACAAACGGCGGCAGCGCGGCAATGATGGCCTGCGCCTGGGCAATGCTCACGTGGCGCGGGCTCTTGGCGTAGAACACCAGGCCAATGGCGTCGGCGCCAAGGTTGGCCGCAGCCAGTGCGTCTTCCGGGCGGGTGAAACCGCAAATCTTGATACGCGCGCTCATGTCATCTCCACAGCGTCAGCCGCGCTGGCGCGGCGTGCGATGGCACATCGAATTCCGGCGGATAGCCGACACCGGTCAGGTACAGGCCATCCGGCATGAAGGTGGGCGGCGCCAGGGTGCGGTCGCGTGCGGCCAGCAGTGTCTGCAGGCCGGCGCTATCCAGGCTGCCCTTGCCCACATACAGCAGCGCGCCCACCAGGTTGCGCACCATGTGGTGCAGGAAGGCATCGGCCAGCAGATCGAAGCTGATCACGCCATCCGCCTCCCGGATATCCAGCAGCTGCAGGTTTTTCAGCGGCGACTTGGCCTGGCATTCGCTGGCGCGGAAACTGGAAAAATCGTGCTGCCCGAGCAGGCCCTGCGCCGCGGTGCGCATGGCGGCCACGTCCAGCGGCTGGTGATACCAGCCGATGCGGCCGGCGGTCAACGCCGGGCGTACCGGGTCGGTAAGCAGCAGGTAGCGGTAGGAACGGGAAAACGCCGAGAAACGGGCGTGGAAGGTCTCCGGCACTTCGCGCGCCCAGGTTACCGCCACGCTGTCCGGCAGGTGCGCGTTGACGCCGCGCACCCAGGCGTTCAGCGGCCGCTGTGCGTCGGTATCGAAATGCACCACCTGCTGCAGCGCGTGCACGCCGGCGTCGGTACGCCCGGCCGCCACGGTGACGGTGGGCTGGCCGGCGATGGTGGAAATCGCCCGGTTCAGCCTGTCCTGTACGGTATTGCCGTGCGGCTGGCTCTGCCAGCCGGCAAATGCGCGCCCGTCGTACTCCAGGCCCAGCGCTATCCTCATGCCACTACTTTCATTACAACCGCCATCAGGAGGCCCGCCAGCAGCGCGCCGTCCCGTCTGTTCCAAGGGTAAAGAGGCAACTGTACCTTATCGGCACCGGCTTGTGCCATTGCCGGCGCCTGCAGATGGCGCACCGGCAAGGCCGGCAGCAACAGTCGGGAAAGATTCAGCCCCGGGAAGAAGACTGCGCCGCAGCGGGTAAGGGAATGCGAAACGGCAAGACGCGGCATCAGTTGCTGTTGCCTTTGAGCAGCGCCTCGGCCAGCTCCTTGTCGCCCATCTCGCGGTACAGCTCGGCCAGCGCGGCAGTCTCGTCATCGGTTTCCGCCAGTTCGGCCATCGGCACCGCCTCGTTGCCGCTGACACGGCGCACCACTTGCCGCACCGGTTCGCGCGGTGGCGCGGTCTGGGTAATCGGCGGCGCTGGTGGCGCCTCGGTGGAACGGTACAGCAGATTGGCCGGGTCGAAGCTGGCGCCCAGCTGCTGCACGCGCGGCCACAGCGCACCTTCACCGCCGGTCATCGCCAGGACATCCAGTGCCTCGGCTTCGAACGCCTCGCGCGCGCCGGCCTCGGCCAGCAGCTGCAGCAGGCGCACCCGCAACGCCTCGGCCTGCGGGTCCTGCTGCAGGGCGCTGCGCAGCAGCTGCTGCGCTTCTTCACGGCGGCCATACAGCATCTGGATATCGACCTCGGCCAGCACTTCGGCCACGCTCTGCGGCTGGGCTGCGGGCGCGGCGGCAGCAGCGCTGGTCACGGCGCCATCGGTGGCGGCCAGCGGCTCTGCATCGGCCTCGGCTTCTTGTGCTATGGGTTCTTGTGCGACGGGCTCTGGCGCCAGGAACGCCTGTGCCATGGCCTCCGGTACCGGCTCCGTCTGCTGCTCCAGCGGCGCTGGTTCCAGGGGGTCCGGCTCCACGGCCTCGGCCTGCTGCGCAGGCTCCGGCTCGGCCGTTGCCGTTAGGTCGTCGGCCTGCGCGGCGGCAAGCATGGTCTCCGGCAGTTCGGCTTCCGCCGCGGCAGCCTGTGGCGCCAACTCGTCGGCTATTGGCAACTCCAGCATCGCGTCGTCCGCCGCCAACAACGGCGGCTGCGATTCCGCCAATACCTCGGACGGCATGCGCATCGCCGGCGCTTCCTCCTCGGCCAGCGCGGCCATGGTGGCCAGCTCAGGCTCCTCGAACGCCAGCATCGCCGGCTCGGACGGCATGGCCAGCGGCTGGGTCGCAGCCGGCGCTTCATCCGCCACCGGCACCAGGGCGTCCTCGGCACGCTGGCGTAGCGCCTGTGCGGCCAACTCCTGCGCCTCCTGCTGCGATGCCTGCTCTTCCTGTGTCTGCTGCTTGCGCCGGCGCCAGATCGCCCAGGCCAGCAGGCTCAGTACCGATGCGCCGCCCACGCCGGTAAGAATCCAGTCGTCCAGCGCGGACATCAACTCGTCGTCGTGTTGTTTGTGTGCCGTCGCCGGCAAGGCATGCGGGCTGGGCTGCCCCCTGGCGCCGGAGGCAATGCGCTGAATCTCGGCTTCCAGCTTGTTGATGCGCGTCTGCGCCTCATGCAGATGGCGGATGCGCTGCTGTTCCTGCGCCTGACTGGCCGCCTCGGATGCAGCACTGGTTGCCGGCGCGGCCTTGGCACTGGATGCCGCGTCGGCCAGCGCCGGTTGCGGGCTTGCCAGTGGTGGCGCTGCCGCCGGCTTGGGTAGCGGTTTTGGCAGCGGCTGTGGCGCTGCCTGCGGCGTTGGCGCCGGTGCAGCCTTGCGCAGCTGCTGCCGCCGTGCGTGGGCGGGTTGCGGCTGCCGTGCATGGCTGGCTTGCGGCAGCTGCAGCAGCGCACCGGCCAGCATGCGATTGGGGTTGCCATCGATGAAGGCATGCGGGTTGTCACGCACGACCTGCAGCGCCAGTTCGTTGCGCCGATGCAGCCCGTGCGCCATGCCGCTGACCAGCAAGGACAGCGTCTCGCCCGGCTGCACCCGGTGCAGCGCGTGTTTGCCCGCCAGCTTGGGCTGGCGCGGCACGTGTGCCAGTTGCCCCGGCGCCAGTTGCAGCGGAATGCGGAAACTGCGGGCCACCAGCAGGCCGCGGGCGCGGGTTTCCAGTACGAAGGCCAGTTCATCCGCCAGCAGCGGCTGCGCGCCCTCCAGCGTCAGCCAGCGGCGTTGCTGTTCCTGGTGGTAGTGCACGGTGATGCCGTCGTCCGGCGTGGACGCGGTGCGCTGCAGCACGAAGTCCTGGTCGCCCAGCGCGTCCGGCCACTGCCCCAGTAGAGGCACCTCCGCCAGCAGCGGCGCACCATGCCTGGACAGCAGCCGCGCCTCGCCAAATGCCAGGATATTGTCGGCGGGCACCGCGGCCGGCATGTCGCCGCCGGCGGCGCTGGCATCCTGCCGTTGCGGTGCCTGCTGCGCAGTGGGTGTAGCGTGGTAAGCGCGCACTTCGCGCCCGGCGGCCCAGGCCAGCTCCAGCGCGAAATCCAGTGCTTCGTCGGCATTCATCACCGGGCCCATGATGCGGATCATGTAGTGGCCTGGCTGGTCCTCGACGGTCAGTATCTTGAGCTGGAACGCCTTGGCGGAATAACTGCCCAGAAAGGGATATTGCTGCGATGAGGCCAGCGAGGCGTAGGGCCCCAGCATGCCCGGTTCGTCCAGCACCGGAATCTCGGCGAGAAACGGCTCTCCGGCGGCCGACAACACCCTTACCTCGCCCAGCCCGGCATGGGCGAACGGAGCCAGCATTCCCAGCGCCAGCGCAACGGACAGCGCCTTCAGTCGCACGCCATCATCCCCTTTGAAAATTCGATGCAAAAACAGGCTGCACAACACACGTCATGCAGCCTGGGTCGTGGCTCTCTTACAGCGTGTTCAGCAGGGCTTCCGCTTCTGCCTTCAGGCTGCCCTGAGCTTCTTTCACCAGCTCTTCCAGCACTTCACGCGCGCCTTCCTTGTCGCCCATGTCCAGGTAAACGCGCGCCAGGTCCAGCTTGGTGGACAGCGGGTCGTCGCTGACATCCAGGCCGGTGGTCGGCACGGCTTCTGCCGCGGCCGGCTTCGCCGCTTCGCCAGCATGCGGCTCCAGGCTGCTCATGTCGAAACTGAAGGTTTCCAGTGCATCCGGCTCGGCTGCCGTTTCCTTGGCGGCCTCATTACCCGGCAGCATGCTGTCGAGGTTGAAGTCGAAATCCAGCATGTGGCTGTTGTCCGGCGGCGGGGGCGGCACCGGCTCCGGCGGCGTGGCCGGCTTGGGCGGGTTGAGCAGCGCATCCAGGTCGTCGTCGGCAGCCGGTGCCGGCTCGGCCAATGCAGCCTCGATATTGCCGGCGGGCTGGCTGGTAGCGGTGGGCGCGGACGGCGCATCTGCCGCGATGTCGCCCATCAGCTCCTTGTCCAGGTCCAGCACCTGGTCGGAGGCAACCACCTCCACCGCTCCCGCGGCGGCGGCCGGCGCCAGATCGGCATACAGCGGATTATCCGGGTCGATGGAACGCCCCAGCCCGGCGGCCTTGCCCCATACGCTGCCCTGCCCGCCGGTGACGGCATGCAGTTCCTTGGCATGGGTCTCCAGCGCACCGCGATCCTGGCGCGATGCGTAGATTTCCATCAGTTTCAGGCGCACTTCGTGGCGGGTCGGGTCCTTGCTCAGCGCATCCTTGAGGATGTCCTCCGCCTGCTGGTCGCGTCCGTAGGCCAAGTAGACCTCTGCCTCGGCCACCGGGTCCACTTCCACGGTATCCACCGTGTTCATGCTGGTGCGGGTGAAGTCGGCCAGGAAGGCACTGTCGGTCGCAGTGGCGGCGCCCGTGGCGTGCCCGGCGTCCGACAGCGGCATATTGATGGTAGCCGGGGACAAGGTGCTGGTATTGCCACGGCGGCGGCGCAGGAACACCACCGCAGCCGACAGCAGCAGAATGGCGGCGCTGCCACCGGCAACCAGCGGCAGGTTATCCAGCAGCGAGCCGATGAAGGACGGCCCGCCTTCCGGCTTGGCCGGCGCGGCCTGGGCCGCGGTCTGCGCCTGCAGGGCCTTGAGCTGTTTCTCCAGCTGGTCGATCTTGTGCTGGGCGTCCTGCAGCGCCTTGTCGGTGGCGGAGGCGGATGCTTCCGGCGCCTCCAGCTTGAGTACCGGCGTGGCGCTCGGCGCCGATGCCGCCGCGGCCGATGCTACCGGCGGCGGCAAGGCTGGAGCCTTGGCGGCCGGGGCCGGCGCGGGTAGCGGAGCCGGTGCGGCAGCAGGCTTTGCTGGCGTCTGCGGAGCCGGCTCGGCCAGCGGTTTGGCCGGGCTTACCGGGCTGGCAGCCATGCTGCCGGCCAGTATCTGCGCTACCTGCTGCTCGTGCAGCGCGTGCACCGCCGCTACGGACGGCACTTTCAGCGCACTGCCGGCCCGAAGCGAAGACGGGTTGCCGTTGATGAAGGCATTGGGGTTGGCCTTGACCAGCGCCGCCATGACGCGCCGCTGGCTCACGCCGCCCATGCCCAGGCTGTGGGCAATGCCGGACAGGGTCTGCCCCGGCTGTACCACGATGTTGCCGTGCGCCGTCGGGTAGGTCGGCGGCACGGGGGCGTTGTCTGTTGCCGCCGGGCGCGTGCGCACCGGCGTCGGCTGCGGCCGGTTCAGCTTCAGCGGCGCGGTGCTGACCGGCGCCGGGCTGCGGCTGATTTCATCGGCATGGCCGGCGTATTCGGCCGGGTCCAGCAGCACGGTGTACTCACGCACGTAACGGGCGTTGGCCGCACGCGCCTCCACCACGAAGCGCAGGAAAGGCTCGCTGATCGGCTGGGTGGAGGAAACACGGATATACGGCTTGCCATTGGAACGGTAGGCCAGCGTGAAGCGCAGGCTGCTCAGCACACCGGCGTAATCGACTTGCAGATCGCGAAAGGTATCGATGGAGGCCAGCCCCACCCTGACAACTTCTTCATCCCCCTTGCCGCTGCCAGTCAAGTCGATGTCCGCTCGCAGGGCCTCGCCCAGGTTGGAGCGGACAGCGATTCCGCCCAGCCCCGCCCAGGCAGAAGTAGAAAACAGCAAAGCCAACAGCAGCGAACTCATTCTTTTCTTGGCCAGCATCTTGTTGCATTACCTTTCGCTGTGATTATCTGTACCCCGCGGCGCTACACAGCCCGCGGGGACGTGCCTGCTGCCTTAACTATCAAGCGCGCAGATCAACAAGTCAAACTACATACAATATTAACCGTCGATACTAACTGTAGTTAGGCCATCAGGCAAAATAGCCGCGTTTCATCAAGGCTGCTGCGGTGGCCACGCAGTTATGCGCAATGGCGGCACGGATATTGTCGGCGGCCAGCCAGAATTGCAGTGCCCGGCCCTGGCGGCGCACGCGGCTCACCCACACTGCCTCGTTGCCGGAAGCTTCCAGCGGGGTGACGTAGGGCATGTCGCCGGCTGGGTCATCCACCACCTGCAGGCCGGCCGCCGCGAACAGCTCGCGCGCCTTGTCGGCACTCAGCGCATCGGCGCTTTCCACGCTTACTGCCCAGCCATGGCCGAAGAACACCGGCACGCGCACGCAGCTGGCCTCGATGACCAGCGCCGGCTGCGCCAGCAGCTTGCGCACTTCCTGCTCTACCGACAGCTCTTCCTCGCTCACGCCCTGCTCGTCCACGCTGCCGATCAGCGGCAGCACGTTGAAGGCGATACGCTTGGGGAACACTTCCATTTCTGCGTCGCGCTGCGAGAACAGCGCGGTGGTCTGGCTGGCCAGCTCTTCCAGTGCCGCCTGGCCGCTGCCGGATACCGACTGGAAGGTGGTAACACTCACGCGCTGCAGGCCGGCAGCCTGCAAGGTGGCCAGCGCCTGTGCCAGCGGGGTGACGGTGCAGTTGGGGATGGACACCAGCGGCGCCTCGCCCAGGTCGTCCAGCTGCTTGTCGTTGATGCGCGGCGCGTACAGCGGCACGTCATCGGCCTGGCGGTAGGCGGCGCTGAAATCCACCACCGCGGCGCCGGCGGCGCGTGCTGCCTGCACGTACTGGCGCGACAGCGCAGTGCCGGCCACAAAGATCACCAGTGCCACGTTGGCGAAGTCGAACTCCTCCACCGCCAGCACGTCCAGCTCCAGGTTGCCGTAGTAAGCGCTTTCGCCTTCCTTGTCGGCGACATCCAGCGCGTACACACGCTCGATCGGCAGCTCGCGCTCGGCAAGCAGTTCCAGCACGGCCTGGCCCACCAGATTGGTGGCCCCCACTACGGCAACACGAATGGCTTCAGACATATTCTTTCCAGATAAAAAACAGAAAGGGCGCCGCCGGCGCCCTTGAAGGAAACAGCTTCAAGCGTATTTTAACGCTCAATCAGAATCCGCAACATACGGCGCAGCGGTTCGGCCGCGCCCCACAGCAGCTGGTCGCCGATCACGAAGGCCGACAGGTACTCGCTACCCATGTTCAGCTTGCGCACGCGGCCAACGCCTACCTGCAGGCTGCCGGTAATGGCGGCCGGGGTCAGCTCCTTCACCGAGATCTCGCGATCATTCGGCACCCACTTCACCCACTCATTGCCGGACTTGATGATGGACTCGATCTCGTCCAGCGGCAGGTCGCGCTTGAGCTTCACGGTCAGTGCCAGGCTGTGACAGCGCATGGCGCCGATGCGTACGCACAGGCCGTCTACCGGAATGGTGGCATCGGTGCCCAGGATCTTGTTCACCTCGGCCTGGCCCTTCCACTCTTCCTTGGACTGGCCATTGTCCAGCTGCTTGTCGATCCACGGGATCAGGCCGCCAGCCAGCGGGGCGCCGAAGAATTCGGTCGGCACGTCTTCGCGGATGGCCGCAGCCACCTTGCGATCGATCTCCAGGATGGCGGAAGACGGCGTAGCCAGCTCTTCGGCCACGGCGCCATGTACCACGCCCATGCCCTTGAGCAGTTCGCGCATGTGGTTGGCGCCGCCACCGGAAGCAGCCTGGTAGGTCATGGAGGAAACCCACTCCACCAGACCGGCACGGAACAGGCCGCCCATACCCATCAGCATGATGGAGTTGGTGCAGTTGCCGCCAATGAAATCCTTCACGCCATCGGCGAGGCCGGCGTCGATCACGTCGCGGTTCACCGGGTCCAGCACGATGATGGCGTTGTCTTCCATGCGCAGGGTGGAAGCGGCATCAATCCAGTAGCCCTTCCAGCCGGCTTCGCGCAGCTTGCCGTACACCTCGGTGGTGTAGTCGCCGCCCTGGCAGGTAACGATGGCGTCCATCGCCTTGAGTTCATCGATATTGCGCGCATCCTTCAGCGGCGGCACAGTGCGGCCAACGTCCGGCGCGGCACCACCCACGTTGGAGGTGGTGAAAAACACCGGCTCGTCGATAACCGCAAAATCGTTCTCTTCACGCATGCGCTGCATCAGCACGGAACCAACCATGCCACGCCAGCCTACAAAACCTACTCGCACGATACTTCTCCTGAATGTCTGTCGGGTGATTTGAAACTGTTTTGCCGGCCTGTTGACGCACCGGCTCTATTCGATGATCAACCCCATTGTGCAGGGCAACAGCCGACCGCACAATGGGGTTGTTTGTTTTTATTTGAACTGCATTAAAACGGTAATTTTCAGCGCCCGTTCACTGCCCCGCACACTCGCGGGCGACAAAACAAAAACGGCTGCAAATACGGCGTTTACCCATGGCAAACCCGCATCCGCAGCCGTTCTCAAACCGGGCAGCAGAGGTATTTACAGCGCAGCGATTACCGCGTCACCCATGCTGGAGCAGCTCACCTTCTCGCAACCGGCCTCGAAAATGTCGGCGGTACGGTAGCCCTGGGCCAGCACCTTCTTCACCGCGTTTTCCACGCGCTGGGCGGCGGCTTCCTGGTTGAAGGTGTAGCGCAGCATCATGGCGGCGGACAGGATGGTGGCCAGCGGGTTGGCCAGGTTCTTGCCGGCGATGTCCGGGGCGGAACCGTGGCTGGGCTCATACAGGCCCTTGTTGTTCTGGTCCAGCGATGCCGACGGCAGCATGCCGATGGAACCGGTGAGCATGGAAGCCTCGTCGGACAGGATGTCGCCGAAGATGTTGCCGGTCACCATCACGTCGAACTGCTTGGGGTTGCGCACCAGCTGCATGGCGGCGTTGTCCACGTACATGTGGCTCAGTTCCACCTGCGGGTATTCGCGCGCCACGTCGATCATGATTTCTTTCCAGAACTCGGTGGTTTCCAGCACATTGGCCTTGTCCACCGAGCACAGCTTCTTGTTGCGCTTCATGGCGATGCCGAAGGCCACGTGGGCGATGCGGCGGATTTCGCTTTCGCTGTAGCGCATGGTGTTGAACGCTTCGCGCTCGCCCAGCTCGTTCACCGCGATGCCGCGCGGCTGGCCGAAGTAGATGTCGCCGGTGAGTTCGCGCACGATCATGATGTCGAGGCCGGACACCACTTCCGGCTTCAGGGTGGAGGCATTGGCCAGCTCCGGGTAAAGGATGGCCGGGCGCAGGTTGGCGAACAGGTTCAGATCCTTGCGGATCGCCAGCAGGCCGCGCTCCGGGCGCAGCGGGCGGTCCAGCTTGTCGTACTGCGGGCCGCCCACGGCGCCCAGCAGCACGGCGTCGGCCTCGCGGCACAACTTCTGGGTGAACTCCGGGTACGGTACGCCGTAGGCGTCGTAGCCGGCGCCGCCCAGCGGCGCCTCTTCCATTTCGATGGGCAGGCCATCCTGGCGCAGTACATCCAGCACGCGGCGCGCCTGGGCAATGATTTCCGGACCGATGCCGTCACCCGGCAGAACTGCGATCTTCATGTTTGGTATCCCGTCAGATTAAGTGACAAAAGGTTGGCCGCATGCGGCCAACCTCATGGGCAAATCAGGCAAACAGCCACGGCTGTTCGGCGCGGCGCTTGGCTTCGAACGCCTTGATCTCTTCGGCATGCTGCAGGGTGAGGCCGATTTCGTCCAGGCCGCCCAGCAGGCAGTGCTTGCGGTGCTCGGTGATGTCGAAGGCAAAGCTCTGGCCGGACGGGGTGCTGATGGTCTGCGCCGCCAGGTCCACCTTCAGCTGGTAGCCTTCCGCTGCTTCACACTCGCGGAACAGCTGGTCCACCACTTCGGCCGGCTGCACGATGGGCAGCAGACCGTTCTTGTAGCAGTTGTTGAAGAAGATGTCGGCGAACGACGGCGCGATCACCACGCGGAAACCCTGATCTTCCAGTGCCCACGGCGCATGCTCGCGGCTGGAGCCGCAACCGAAGTTCTCGCGCGCCAGCAGCACCTGGGCGCCGGCGTAACGCGGGAAGTTCAGCACGAAGTCCGGGTTCAGCGGGCGTGTGCTGTTGTCCATGCCCGGCTCGCCGTGGTCCAGGTAGCGCCATTCGTCAAACAGGTTGGGGCCGAAGCCGGAACGCTTGATGGACTTCAGGAACTGCTTGGGGATGATCGCGTCGGTGTCGACGTTGGCGCGATCCAGCGGGCAAACGAGCCCGTTCAGGGTAGTGAATGCTTTCATTGTTTTGCTCTCCGAGGCGGCTAGCCTTTACTGCACAGCGTTTTCAATGGCCTGACCTGCCTTTTGCAGGCCGTGCCCCACGGCTTCCCCGCCCTGTTTCAGATCTTGCCCCACGCCGTGCACGGTATTGCAGGCGGACAGCAGCAGGGCCAGGAACAGGCTGATAGCGAACGTTTTCATGAGGCGGCTCTTTCCAGTAACGAAGGATGAATTCGTCTTAGAGGGTACGAATATCCACGAAGTGCCCGGCAACCGCGGCAGCGGCGGCCATGGCCGGGCTGACCAGGTGGGTACGACCGCCCTGGCCCTGACGGCCTTCGAAGTTACGGTTGGAGGTGGAGGCGCAACGCTCGCCCGGCTGCAGGCGGTCGGCGTTCATCGCCAGACACATGGAGCAGCCCGGTTCGCGCCATTCGAAGCCGGCGGCCACGAACACCTTGTCCAGGCCCTCGGCCTCGGCCTGCGCCTTCACCAGGCCGGAGCCCGGCACCACCAGCACCTGCTTGACATTGGCGGCCTTGCTGCGGCCCTTGGCCACCGCGGCGGCTTCGCGCAGGTCCTCAATGCGGCTGTTGGTACAGGAGCCGATGAACACGATGTCCACCGGAATCTCGTTGATCGGGGTATTGGCCTGCAGGCCCATATAGGCCAGTGCGCGCTCGATGGAGCCCTTCTTCACCGGGTCGGCTTCCTGCGCCGGGTCCGGCACGCGGCCGTTGATGTCGGTCACCATTTCCGGCGAGGTGCCCCAGGTGACCTGCGGCTGGATGTCGGCGGCGTCCAGGGTGATCACAGCGTCGAAGTGTGCGCCTTCGTCGCTGTGCAGGGTGTTCCAGTAGGCCACGGCGGCATTCCACTGCTCGCCCTTGGGCGCGAACGGGCGGCCTTTCACGTAGTCGATGGTTTTCTGGTCCACCGCCACCATGCCGGAGCGGGCGCCGGCTTCGATGGCCATATTGCACAGGCTCATGCGGCCTTCCATCGACAGGCTCTCGATCGCTTCACCGCCGAACTCGATGGCGTAGCCGGTACCGCCGGCGGTGCCGATCTTGCCGATAATCGCCAGCGCCACGTCCTTGCCGGTGATGCCTGCGGCCAACTTGCCGTCCACGCGCACCAGCATGTTTTTGGACTTCTTCGCCACCAGGGTCTGGGTGGCCATCACGTGTTCCACTTCCGAGGTGCCGATGCCGTGCGCCAGCGCACCGAAGGCGCCGTGGGTGGAGGTGTGGCTGTCGCCGCACACCACGGTCATGCCCGGCAGGGTGGCGCCCTGCTCCGGCCCCATCACGTGCACGATGCCCTGGCCCTTGTCCTTGAACGGGAAGTAGGCCAGCGCGCCGAATGCCTTGATGTTGGCGTCCAGGGTTTCCACCTGCTGACGCGAGATCGGATCCTTGATGCCTTCGTCCCAGTGGTCGGTGGGGGTGTTGTGATCAGCGGTGGATACCACCGAATCGACACGCCACAGCTTGCGCCCGGCCAGCTTCAGGCCTTCGAAGGCCTGCGGGCTGGTCACTTCGTGTACCAGGTGGCGGTCGATGTACAGCAGTACGGTGCCGTCGGCTTCCTGGTGTACCACGTGGCTGTTCCAGAGCTTGTCGTAGAGAGTCTGTGCGGTCATGGTTTGCTTTCCGTTTGCTGGCGCTGTCAGGCGCCGGGGTCGCTGGATCATTGTGCCGTCAGGCGGCGTTGCTGCCATCATTGCGCAGCACGCTTCCTAGTACAAGATAAGCATTTATACTAGTAGTAACACTACCACCCACAGAGGCAGACATGGAACAGCACGGCCCCGGCCCGCTGGGCGAATTCATCCGCAGCCATCGCGAACGCATCACCCCGCAACAGGCCGGCCTGCCGGCCGGCAACCGCCGCCGCGCCAAGGGCCTGCGCCGCGAGGAAGTGGCGCAGCTGGTAGGCATCAGCCCCACCTGGCTGACCTGGATCGAGCAGGGCCGCACCCAGTCAGTCTCCGCCGGCACGTTGTCGCGGCTGGCCGAGGTGCTGATGCTGTCGCGCGCCGAGCGCGACTACCTGTTCGACCTGGCCGGCCTGAAAGACCCGCAGGAAGCCAGCCTTGCGGCCAACCCCGAGGCGCAGCAGGCGCTGGCGCAGGCGGTGGGCAAGATCGCTAGCCCGGCCTACGTGCTGGATGCGCTGTGGAACGTACCGGCCTGGAACGCCGAGGCCGCCCGCCTGTTCAGCGGCTGGCTGGACGACGGCGGCAGCGGCCACAACCTGCTGCAGTTCATGTTCCAGCACCCGCTGGCACGCACGCTGGTGGACGACTGGCCGACGCGCGCGCGGCGCATGGTGGCCGAGTTCCGCGCCGAGATCAGCCACCACCACGACGAAGCGGTGGCGGAGTTGCTGGAACGGCTGCGCCAGGACAGCAGCGAATTCGACACCCTGTGGCGGCAGCAGGACGTGCAGGGCCGCGAAGGCGGCGAGCGGGTATTCAACCACGTCGCACAAGGCCAGCTGTGTTACCAGCAGCTCACCCTGCGGCTGGCGCATGCGCCGGGGCTGAAGCTGGTGATGCTGTTATAGGGTTGGCCGCACGATTACACAGCCGGCTGCGGCTTTAGCCATTTCAGACACACCGCCACCCCCAATAGCGCCGCGGCGGTGGAAATGCCGAAGGTCAGCGCCACGCCGCCGTGCTGCCACAGCACACCACCGAGCAGGCCGCCCAGGCTGCCGCCAACGCCGAACGAGGCCACCGTGTACAAGCCCTGCCCGCGCGCCTGCTGCTGCGCGCTGAAGAAGCGGTGGATCAGCCCCACCGACGCGGCGTGGTGGATGCCAAAGGTGAAGGCGTGGCCACACTGCGCCAGCACCGCCGCCAGCGGCAATGGCAGCAGGGTGGCGATCAGCGCGAAGCGCACGGCCGACACCAGCAGCGAGGCCAGCATCAGCCGCTCCAGGCTGAAGCGCGCCATCAGCCGCGGCATCTGCCAGAACACCATGATTTCCGCCATCACCCCCACCGACCACAGCCAGCCGGTGGCGGCCTTGTCGTAGCCGGCTTCCTTCAGCCCCAGCGAGTAGAAGTTGTAATACGGCCCCATGCCGAAGGCGAGCAGGAAGCAGCAGGCGAACAGCGCGATGACGCGCGGCTGGCGCAGCGTCGCCAGCATGGATTCCTGCGTGCGGCTGCGCTTTTCCACCGCCACCTCGGGCACCGCCCAGCCGGCCAGCACCACCAGCGCCAGCAGGCCGCACACCAGCCACGGCAGGCTGGCCAGCGATACCCACTCCAGCAGATAGCCGCCGCTGCTGGCCAGGCAGACAAAGCCGATGGAACCCCACACGCGGATGCGGCTGTAGCGGCCGGGCTGACTGCGGGTGAGCTGGCTGGTGGTGGCCTCGGCCAGCGGCAGCGATGCCGCCCAGAAGAAAAAGCCCAGCGCCAACGCGGCGAACATGCCCCAGAAGCTGTGCTGCCACGCGACCAGCACGAAACTGGCGGCAGCGGCCAGCGAGGTCCAGAAGATGATGGCGCGGCGCTTGCCGGCACGGTCGGCCAGCCAGCCCCAGAACACCGGCGACACGATACGCGCCAGCGTGGACAAAGACATCAGGATGGAAATCTGCAGCGGAGAGAACGACAGCGACTGCAAGTACAGTGACCAGAACGGCCCGAACAGGCCCTGGAAGGCGAAGTAACTGAAGTAGAACGCAGCCATGGCTGCCAGCGGGGGAACAAACGAAACAGGCATTGCGGCCAACCTTCAAGCGGGCAGCGCATTCTATCGCAATGCCGCTGCCCGGGGAAATGACGGCAGCCTGCCGACTGACCCGGCGAACAGGTCGCCGTGGGCAGCGCGGCTGCGCCGCTACCAGTTGTCCTTGAAGCGAATGATGTCGCGCCGCGCCTTCTTGGTGGGCCGGCCGTCACCGTAGGGGAAGCTGGCGTGCTCGGCCTTCTGCAGGCCGATCTGGTGCTCGCGCGCGGCGATGGACTCCTCGCTCTCGCTGTACAGCAGCCGCGCTTCCGCTGCCGGCCGCCGCTGGCTGGCCAGCGCCAGCACGCTGACGTTGTAGACCAGCTTGTCGAGGCGGATCTGCAGCAGATCGCCCACCTTTGCCACCCGCGATGCCTTCACCCGCTCGCCGTTCACCAGCACGCGGCCCAGCTCCAGCGCCTCGTGCGCCAGCTGCCGGGTCTTGAAGAAACGCGCCGCCCACAGCCACTTGTCCAGCCGCAGCTTGCCATCGTCCTGTTCCACCTGCTGCTGCCTGCTCATGCTGCCACCTTCATCTTGCCATCCATCAACGGGAAATCAGCCGCAAAGGTAGTGCCGGCTCCGCTGCGCGTCAATGCGGCTGCGCACTGGCCGCCGCAGCGCCATTTGTGCATCGCCGCAACAGGCGGATTCTCATCCATGGTGAGCTGACTAGCAGCGGGCCGCCCTTAACCGGTTGCGCATTGCAACATAACAAACCATTGAAAGTTAAAGACTTTCCCGCCCGCTGAAAAACAGCGACAAGGTTGGCCGCAAGGCGCTACGCGGCGCTGCCCGGCAAACCGCGCGGCGCAAAGCCCTCAAGCGCCGCCGCCCACGCCGGCAATGCCTGTTGTTTTGTCATAAAGCGGTGATACAGTGGTTGTCCTACATCCGGTTGCGGGCCGCCATAAAGACAAGCACAGCTCCCCGTCGGCCACCTTGCCATTTTCTGTAAGGAAACCAAATGAGTCAGGAACCAAAGGCAGCACTGGATAGTTTCTTTGCCAGCATCTCCGAAAACAATCAGAAGTGGATGCAGCAATTCGTCAACGCCATGTCGGCTGGCGCCAGCCCCGATCAGGCCGGCAACCCGCTGGCCGGTGCCTGGGGGCAGATGATGGAAAGCGCCAACCAGTTCATCGCCATGCAGAACAGCCTGTACCAGCAGCAGATGAACATCTGGCTGCAGTTCCTGGGGCAGGCGCCTGCTGCCGCCGGCACCGCCGCGGCCGGCAGCGACCGCCGCTTCTCGGCGCCGGAATGGAACGAGCACCCGTTCTACAACTTCCTGAAGCAGAGCTACCTGCTCACTTCCAAGTGGATGACCGAACTGGTGGACAAGGCGCAGCTGGAGGCCGGCGACAAGGAGCGCCTGGCCTTCGCCACCCGCCAGTACATCGACGCCATGTCGCCCAGCAACTTCATGCTCACCAACCCGGAAGTGGTGAAGCGCGCCATCGAAACCAAGGGCGAGAGCTTGGTAGAGGGCATGAAGAACGTCATCGACGATCTGCAGAAGGGGCATATCTCGATGTCGGACGAAAGCAAGTTCGACATCGGCAAGAACATTGCCTGCACACCGGGCCAGGTGGTGTTCCGCAACCAGCTGATCGAGCTGATCCAGTACACCCCCACCAGCGGCGAGGTATACGAAAAGCCGCTGCTGATCGTGCCGCCGTGCGTGAACAAGTACTACCTGATGGATCTGCAGCCGGACAACTCCATGGTGCGTCACTTCGTGGCTCAGGGTTACCGCGTGTTCCTGGTGAGCTGGCGCTCCGCCACCCCGGAAATGAAGAACTATCAGTGGGATAACTATATCGAAGAAGGTGTGTTCGCCGCCGCCGAGACGGTGAAGAAGATCACCAAGCAGCCGTCGATGAACGTGCTGGGCTTCTGCATCGGCGGCGTGATCCTGACCACCGCGCTGTGCGTGGCCAAGGCTCGCGGCCTGAAGTATTTCGATTCCGCCACCTTCATGACCTCGCTGATCGACCATACCGACCCGGGCGAGATCAAGGTGTTCCTGGACGATAACTTCTTTGCCGCCCGAGACGCCAAACTGGCCAGCGGCAACGGCGGCATCGTCAGCGGCAAGGAACTTGGCCGCACCTTTGCCAGCCTGCGCGCCAACGACCTGGTGTGGAACTACGTGGTGAACAACTACCTGCTGGGCAAGACCCCGCCGCCGTTCGACCTGCTGTACTGGAACAACGACGCGGTGGACCTGCCGATGCCGATGCATACCTTCTTCCTGAAGGAGTACTACCGCAACAACGCGCTCACCAAGCCGGGCAGCATCACCCTGTGCGGCGTGCCCATCGACGTGCGCACCATCGACATTCCGGTGTACATCTTCGCCGCCCGCGAAGACCACATCGTGCCGTGGCAGTCCGCCTTTGGCGGCCTGAAGTACCTGACCGGCGCGCCGAGCTGCCACTTCGTGCTGGGCGCTTCCGGCCACATCGCCGGCTCCATCAACCCGGTAACCAAGGACAAGCGCAACTACTGGGTGAACGACAAGCCTGCGGCCAACAGCGAAGCCTGGCTGGACGCGGCGGAAAGCCGCCCCGGCAGCTGGTGGAAGGACTGGGACGCCTGGCTTGCGCCGCAGTCCGGCAACAAGATCGCCACGCCCAAAACCATGGGCAGCAAGGAATTCCCGCCGCTGTGCGCGGCACCGGGCGAGTATGTACTCGCCAAGGCAATGCCGGCTCTCGCTGCATTGCAATAATCTGAAACAGGTTCCGTGCTAGAGTGGGTATCGCCCGTGCGAAAACCACTCTAATAAGCACATCACCCGACACTTTGGAGAAACCGATGCAAGACGTAGTTATCGTTGCAGCCCTGCGTACCGCCGTTGGCAGCTTTGGCGGCTCCCTGTCCAAAATCCCGGCACCGGAACTGGGTGCCACCGTCATCAAGGGCCTGCTGGAACAAACCGGCGTAAAGCCGGAAGACGTCAGCGAAGTGATCCTGGGCCAGGTGCTGACCGCAGGCAGCGGCCAGAACCCGGCGCGCCAGGCGCTGATCAAGGCCGGCCTGCCCAACAGCACCCCGGCATCCACCCTCAACGTGGTGTGCGGCTCCGGCCTGCGCGCCGTACACCTGGGCGCCCAGGCCATTGCCTGCGGCGACGCCGAGATCGTGATCGCCGGCGGCCAGGAAAACATGTCGCTGTCCCCGCACATCCTGCCGGGTTCGCGTGATGGCTTCCGCATGGGCAATGCCCAGCTGGTGGACACCATGGTGGCCGACGGCCTGACCGACGTGTACAACCAGTACCACATGGGCATCACCGCCGAAAACGTGGCCTCCAAGTACGACATCAGCCGCGACGAGCAGGACGCGCTGGCACTGGCCTCGCAGAACCGTGCCGAAGCCGCGCAGAAAGCCGGCAAGTTCGCGGACGAGATCGTTCCGGTGCTGGTACCGCAGCGCAAGGGCGACCCGGTAGCCTTCGTCGATGACGAGTACATCAAGCTCGGCGCCACCGCCGACGCGCTGGCCAAGCTGCGCCCGGCGTTCAAGAAGGAAGGCACCGTTACCGCCGGTAACGCTTCCGGCATCAACGACGGCGCCGCCGCCGTGCTGCTGATGAGCGCCGCCAAGGCCGCCTCCCTGGGCCTGAAGCCGCTGGCCGTGATCAAGTCCTACGCCCTGACCGGCTGCGCGCCGGAAATCATGGGTATCGGCCCGGTGGCCGCCACCCGCAAGGCGCTGGACAAGGCCGGCTGGACGGTGGAAGACCTGGACCTGGTGGAAGCCAACGAAGCCTTCGCCGCACAGGCACTGGGCGTGGCCCGCGAGCTGGGCTGGAGCGCCGACAAGGTGAACGTGAACGGCGGCGCCATCGCGCTGGGCCACCCGATCGGCGCTTCCGGCTGCCGCGTACTGGTGACCCTGCTGCACGAAATGCAGCGTCGTGACGCCAAGAAAGGCCTGGCTACCCTGTGTATCGGTGGTGGCATGGGCGTGGCGCTGGCGGTTGAGCGCCCGTAAGCACACTCGCGAGATCGTAAGCAGGCTGCAAGCCATTACTTTTCCGCATGACAAACCGGGGCCCTGCCCCGGTTTTTTCATGGCTGGCGCATCGGGCGCGTGGCAACTGTCTGCAGACAGCCCCAGGCGACCTGTCCCTTAGTTCAGCCGGTTGCGGTTTACCGCGGCAACGCTTGCACACGCTTGGGTGCTTCCGCAAAATGGATACAATATTTTGTTGGAGCATCCCCCATGAGCCAGATCCCCCAGCGCATTGCCGCCCTGCGCGCCACCATGCAGCAACACGGCATTGCCGCCTGTCTGATCCCCTCTTCCGACCCGCATCTTTCGGAATACCTGCCGGGTTACTGGCAGGGCCGCCGCTGGCTGTCCGGCTTCCATGGCTCGGTGGGGCTGCTGATCGTTACCGCCGACTTTGCCGGCCTGTGGGCGGACAGCCGCTACTGGGTGCAGGCAGAGCAGGAACTGGCCGGCAGCGGCATCCAGCTGATGAAGATCCAGACCCTGGCCAGCACCCACCACCTGGACTGGCTTGCGGCCAACCTTGCCACCGGCAGCACGCTGGCGGTGGATGGCGACGTGCTGGGCCTGGCCGCGGCGCGCGCGCTGCAGACCACGCTGGACGGCGTGGGCGCTACCCTGCGCACCGACCTCGACCTGCTGCAGCAGGTATGGAGTGAGCGCCCGGCCCTGCCGGTAGCGCCGGTATACGCCCACCTGCCGCCCTACGCCGCCGTTGGCCGCAACGACAAGCTGACCGCCGTGCGCGGCGCCATGCGTGAAGCCGGCGCCGACTGGCACTTCATCTCCACCCTGGACGACATCGCCTGGCTCACCAACCTGCGTGGCAGCGATGTGAACTACAACCCGGTATTCATCGCCCATCTGCTGCTGGGCCAGGACAGAGCCACGCTGTTCGTCGGCGGTGGCAAGATCGACGCCGCACTGGCAGCAGAGCTGGCTGCCGACGGCATCCTGCTGGCCGACTACGCTGGCGCCAAGGCCGCGCTGGCGGCATTGCCGACCGGCAGCCGCCTGCTGCTGGACCCGCGCCGCATCACCCTGGGCCTGCGCCAGGCGGTACCGGTGCAGGTTCAGATCAGCGAGCAGATCAACCCCAGCACGCTGCTGAAATCGCGCAAGACCGCCGACGAAGCCGCCCACGTACGCCAGGCCATGGAACTGGACGGCGCCGCACTGGCCGAGTTCTTTGCCTGGTTCGAAGCCAACGTTGGCCGCAGCGCCATCAGCGAGCTGACCATCGACGAGCAGATCACCGCCGCGCGCGCCCGCCGCCCCGGCTTCGTCTGCCCCAGCTTTGCCACCATCGCCGGCTTCAACGCCAATGGCGCGCTGCCGCACTACCGCGCCACCGAGGCCAGCCACAGCGACATCGCCGGCAACGGCCTGCTGCTGATCGACTCCGGCGGCCAGTACCTGAACGGCACTACCGACATCACCCGCGTGGTGGCGGTAGGCCAACCCAGCGCCGAGCAGAAGCGCGATTTCACCCTGGTGCTCAAGGGCATGATCGCGCTGAGCATGGCGCACTTCCCGGTGGGCACCCCGTCGCCGATGCTGGACTCGCTGGCGCGCGCGCCGATCTGGCAGGCCGATATCGACTTCGGCCACGGCGTGGGCCACGGCGTGGGCTACTTCCTCAACGTGCACGAAGGCCCGCAGAGCATCTCCCGCTCGCAGCCGGAAGCCACCATGGCGATGCAGCCGGGCATGATCACCTCCAACGAGCCCGGCATCTACCGCCCGGGCCAGTGGGGCGTGCGCATCGAGAACCTGCTGCTGAACGTGGCCGCCGCCGACAACAGCTTCGGCAGCTTCCTGAAGTTCGAAACGCTGACGCTGTGCCCGATCGACACCCGCTGCATCGCGCGCGAGTTGCTGAGCCCGGCCGAAACCGCCTGGCTGAACGACTACCACGCCGAGGTGCTGCGCCGCATCGCGCCGCTGGTAAGCGGCGAGGCACTGGCCTGGCTGCAACAGGCCACCCGGGCAATCTGAGCGAGAAAGGTTCCGGCTGCCCCAGGCCGGAACCAAATGGCTATACTGCCGCGTTAGAACATTTTCACGATCTCGCGAGCGAGAGCGAGACCAGACGAAAACGGCCGGGGAAGCGGAACTGACCTGGAGTCAGTACGCATTACCGGGTCGAACTCAACGCCGTCTCGCCGACGCGCAGCAGATCGTGGGCAAGCGCTTAGCCATGGATTGCCGCATGAAGATCACCCGATTACTCCCCCTGTGCACCCTGCTGGCCCTGCTGGGCCAGGCACTGCCCTGCCAGGCGCTGACCCTGCTTACCGAGGACTGGCCGCCGGTTACCTTCCAGAACGGCCGCGGCGTGGCCGACGGCATGGCGGTGGAAGTGGTGCACGCCATCCAGACCCGCATCGGCGACAGCAACCCGATCCAGGTGCAGCCCTGGGCGCGCGCCTATAGCAGCCTGCTCAATGACGGCAACGTGATGCTGTTCACCGTTGGCCGCAACGCCGAGCGGGAACGGCTGATGACCCTGCTCGGGCCCATCCTGGTGTCCAGTACCGACATCGTTTCCCAGGCCAGGAACGCCGCCAGCCTGCGCCAGTTGCCGCCGGGCGAGCTGCGCAAGCTGCCGGTGGCCGCCTATCGCGGCAGCATCTTCGCCAGCAGCGCCAAGGCCGCCGGCTTCCAGGTAAGCGAAACCAACGACCCGGGCCAGTCGGCGCGCATGCTGCTGGCCGGGCGGGTAAAACTGTGGGCGGACGGCAACGTGGTGATGAGCCGGGTGCTGCGCGAACAGGGCGTTGCCCCCGGCGCGGTGGAAAAAATCGTCACCCTGGACAAGCTGGACCTGTACCTGGCGTTCTCGGCCAATGTGCCGCGTGACACCATTCTGCAATGGGAATCCGGGCTGAAAGCCATCAAGCAGGACGGCACCTTCGCCGCCATCCACCGCCGCTGGTTCCCGCAGGAGCAGCCGCCATTGCAGGTGGAACGGCTGGGCATCCAGAAGTAAGCCTGCCTGACGCGACAAAGCCCGGCATGCCGGGCTTTGTGGTATCGGCGAGCCTGCCGGATCAGCTTTCGTTGTGCGCCACGGTGATCCGGCAGCGGGTACCTGCCGCCACATCGTAGGTGTTGAAATCGTTCATCGTGCGGCCATAGAGATGCAGGCTGACCGCGCGACCGCGCTCGGCCGGCACGCCGGTGATGTGAATGTGATCCGGGTTGGGCACGAAGCTGGTTACCGCACCGTGCCGCAGCAGCACGATGCCGCCACGAACCAGCTCGATACCCTCGTCAGCGCCGCGATCCGGCGACAGCCGCACATAGCTGCGTTCTTCCAGCACGCCCTCCACCACGCCTACCACACCCCAGCTGCCGTGATCGTGCACCGGCGTCCACTGCCCCGGCAGCCACACCAGCGCATACAGCGACAGGCTCTTGTCCGGCGCCTCGTAAATCAGGTTGCGGGTATAGCCGCTGTCACTGCTGCGGTAATGCTGCGGCTGCAGGAAGGAGCCGGCATGCTCGATCAGCTCCAGCATCAGCGGCGCCAGCGCCAGCACGCAGTCGGCCGGCTCCGCATGCAAGTGGCTGCGCGTGCTGGCCTGGTCGATGAAACGCTCTAGCTCTGGAGAGTTCATGGCGGCAGGGCGATATTGAAGACAAAGAGAATTCATCTTATATCAACGGCATTGAAATACCAGGCAGCCTGCGGCCAGGCTCAGCACTCCAGCCAGGTCGCCGCCGGCCGTGCCGTCCCCCTGCCGCCCAGCGTGTCGACCAGGTAATCAACAAATGACACGATGCGCGAGGAAAGCGCCGTGTTGCGGTAATAGACAGCATGAATCGGTTGCCGCACATCCTGCGTCTGGCGCGCTAGCACCTGCACCAGGCGCCCGGATTCGCGATCCTGCGCGGTCATGAAGTCCGACAGGCAGACAATGCCCGCCCCGTCCAGCGCCAGTTGCCGCAGCGTCTCCCCGCTGGCCGCGCACACCGCCGGCGCTATCCGGTACGGCTCGCCATCCGCGGCGGTCAGCGGCCACACGTTCAGCGATTCCGGCTGGTTGAAGCCCAGCAGCGCATGCCGGTCCAGCTCCTTGACCGTGCGGGGCTGGCCGTGCGCCTCGATATAGGCCGGGCTGGCGAGCACGCGCAGCCGGCTGTGGCCGATCAGCCGGCTGTGCAGCGTGGAATCCTTCAGCCGGCCGATGCGAAAGGCGACGTCGGTGCGCCGTTCGAGCAGATCGATGATGCCTTCGTTGCTGTTCAGCTCCAGCTCCACCTGGGGAAAGCGGGCGCGGTAGCCGCCCACCAGCGGCACGATCACGTGCAGCATGAACGGCGAGGCAGCATCGATCCGCAAGCGCCCGGACGGCTGTTCGCGCCGCGCCAGCATCTGCTCTTCCGCGCTGTCCACCGATTCGATGATTGCCCGCGCACTCTGCAGGAAGCTGCGCCCTTCCTCGGTCAGCTCCAGGCGGCGCGTGGTCCGCCGCAGCAGCGTGGTCTGCAGCTTGTCCTCCAGCCGCGCCAGCGAGCGGCTGGTTGCCGACACCGTGAGGTCAAGCTGCTGCGCGGCCGCGGTGATCGAGCCGCTGTCCACCACGGTTGCAAAGGCCTGCAGCTCGTCGAGTGTGACTTTCATTGTTGATTTTTCGTCAAAATAATTTCGCTTATAGACCAGTTTTTACGCAAAAGTAAAGCGGGCACACTGCGCTCCATCGTTACCGGAAACCGGGATGCTCCCCGCCCATGTGGCGGGCCGCGCATCCGCCCATCGGGCACTTCCCTTCACCCAGGAGCTCAGCATGACTGCACCGACCCAACTGCCGCCGTTTGCCGGCAAGACTTTCGAAGTCCGCTACGACGGGCTTACCGCCATCAACGCCTATGCCGACGACGGCATCCACATGCGCTACCAGATCACCGAAGGCGCTTTTGCCGGCGCAACCGGCGAAGTCGCCTACAGCTGGCAGCACATCGCCGGCGACTGCTACGCGATTTCCTGGCAGGAGGCCGACCGCGCCACCGTCGTGCATATCGACGACTTCGCCGCCGGCACCTCGCGTTCTTTCTTTACCGCGCCTTCGCTCGATTTCCATCGGCTCGACGGCAGCCTGCGCGCCCGCTGAACAGGCCAGACCATGCCTACTCCACTTGCAAAACTGAGCAGCGGCGGCTTCAGCATCGGCATCGAGCTGCCGCTGGACAACGACTGGTCGCCGGATGGCGAAGCCAGCCGCCTACGCGACGGCCGCCGCCACGGTGTGCCCAGCCTGGCACGCCACGCCGAACTCGCCCAGCTGGCGGACCGCCTCGGCTTTCGCGCCCTGTGGGTGCGCGACGTGCCGCTGTACGACCCGTCGTTCGGCGATGCCGCCCAGGTGTTTGAAGTGTTTGCCTACCTGGGCTACCTGGCCGGCATCACCCGCGACATCCTGCTGGGCACGGCGGCGGTAGTACTGCCGCTGCGCGAGCCGCTGCTGACGCTGAAGTCGGCCGCAAGCATCCAGGCGCTGAGCGGCGGCCGGCTGCTGCTCGGCGTTGCCAGCGGTGACCGCCCGGTGGAATACCCGCTGTTCGGCCGCGATTTCGAAACACGCGGCGCGAACTTCCGCCAGCAGGTCGCCCTGCTGCGCGACGGCGCCCGCGGGCACCTGCCGCCGGGCATCGAGGTACTGCCTGCCACGCACACGCTGCCGCTGCTGGTCGCCGGCCTCGCACAACAGTCGCCGCAGTGGATAGGCACGCATATGGACGGCTGCCTCGCCTACCCGGGTACGCCGGACGACCATGCCCGCCGCGTTGCCAGCTGGCGTGCCGTTGCCGGTGACAAGCCCTACACCAGCTTCATCCATCTCGATCTCGCGGACGATCCGCAGCAGCCGCTGCAGCGCCACCGCTTCGGCGCACGGGCCGGGCGCCTCGCGCTGATCGAGGAACTGGCCGCCATGCGCGACGCCGGCGTGCAGCACATCGGCCTGCACTTCCGCCGCAACCGCCGGCCGCTGGCGGAAACGCTCGCCGAAATCGCCAGCGAAGTCCTGCCGCATTTCCATCACGTACAGAAGGAACTCACCACATGACCCAGTCCGCCACATCGACACCGGCTCGCACCGGCAGCGAATGGCTGCCGCTGCTGGCGCTGGCTATCGGCGCATTCAGCATCGGCACCACCGAGTTTTCCCCGATGGGGCTGCTGCCCGTCATCGCGCAGGGCCTGCATGTCTCCATCCCCACCGCCGGCATGCTGATCACCGCCTACGCACTGGGTGTGATGATAGGCGCGCCACTGATGACCATCGTGTTGTCGCGCTGGTCGCGGCGCACCGCGCTGATTGCGCTGATGGGCATTTTCACATTGGGCAACCTGCTGTCGGCACTGGCAACGGACTACACCACCCTGCTGCTGGCACGCCTGGTCACCAGCCTCAACCATGGCGCCTTCTTCGGCCTGGGCTCGCTGGTTGCGGCCAACGTGGTACCCCGCCACAAGCAGGCCAGCGCGGTGGCCACCATGTTCATGGGGCTGACCATCGCCAATATCGGCGGTGTGCCCGCCGCCACCTGGCTGGGGCAGACCATAGGCTGGCGCATGTCGTTCGCTGCCACCGCGGTGCTGGGCGTGATCACGATGCTGGTGCTGCGGGCCGCACTACCCAGGGGAGTGGCCGGACAACGGCCGCAGGTGCGCGGTGAGCTGAAGGTGCTGACCCGCCCGGTGGTGCTGATGGCCATGGCCACCACGGTGCTGGGCTCCGGTGCGATGTTCACGCTCTACACCTATATCGCCCCGACGCTGCAACAGCTGGCCGGCGCCACGCCGCAGTTCGTCACCGTCATGCTGGTGCTGGTCGGCGTGGGCTTCTCGATCGGCAATATGGCCGGCGGCTGGCTGGCGGACCGCTCGCTCAACGGCAGCCTCATCGTCTTTCTGCTGCTGCTGGTCGCCATCATGCTGGCGTTCCCGCTGCTGGCAAAAACCCAGCTGGGCACGGCCTTCGCCGTGGTGGTCTGGGGTGCCGCAACCTTTGCCGTGGTACCGCCGCTGCAGATGCGGGTGATGCGTGCGGCGGCGGAAGCACCGGGGCTTGCTTCTTCGGTCAACGTCGGCGCCTTCAACCTGGGCAATGCCGTTGGTGCCGCCGCCGGTGGCGCCGCCATCTCGGCGGGCTTTGGCTACCAGGCAGTACCCATTGTCGGCGCGCTGATCGCGGTATCGGGTTTGTTGCTGGTACTGCTGCAGATCGCCCGCCAGCGCCAGCCGGCATCCGGCCGGCTGGCCGAAGCCGCGCCGCAGGATATTTGACTTTTTATCAACTGTAATTCGCGTTTGCTGCGGTTTTTCGCATGGATCAGGGTTGGCACAATCCCGCTATCGACTTACCGCCCATTACCTCCACGGAGAACACCATGAGCAATATTCCCGCTTTCGGCCTTGGCACCTTCCGCCTGCAAGGCCAGGCTGCCATCGACTCGGTGCGTAACGGCCTGGAACTCGGCTACCGCACCATCGATACCGCACAGATCTACGGCAACGAAGCCGACGTGGGCAGCGCAATCGCTTCTTCCGGCGTGCGCCGTGACGAGCTGTTCCTGACCACCAAGATCTGGGTGGACAACTACGCCGCGGACAAGCTGGTGCCCAGCCTGGAGGAAAGCCTCGCCAAGCTGCGCACCGACTACGTGGATCTGACACTCATCCATTGGCCGGCGCCCGGCAACGGCGTGCCGCTCGACACTTTCATGACCGCGCTTGCCGAAGCCAGGGCCAGGGGCCTGACCCGGCAGATCGGCATCTCCAACTTCAATATCGAACTGACCAGACAGGCAATCGCCGCGGTTGGCAAGGAGGCGATTGCCACCAACCAGATCGAGCTGAGCCCCTATCTGCAGAACCGCAAGCTGGTGGAATTCCTGCAGCACGAAGGCATCCACATCACCTCGTACATGACCCTCGCCTACGGCAAGGTGCTGGGCGACCCGGTGATCGGTGCCATCGCGCAGCGGCTTGGCGCAACACCGGCGCAGGTAGCGCTGGCCTGGGCACTGCAGCAGGGCTACTCGGTGATTCCATCGTCGACCAAGCGCGAAAACCTGGCCAGCAACCTGCTGGCGCAGACCCTGCGCCTGAGCGACGCGGACATGGCGCAGATTGCCGCCCTGGAACGCAACGGCCGCGAAGTCGACCCCGCCGGCCTGGCGCCGCAGTGGGATTGAGCTGACGGCCTGGCATTCTGCCCGTCCGCAGCCGCCAGGCCGTGGCCGGGCAAGACCAGCTTCGCAAGCCGGGGGCGAGTCAGCATTCAGCGCGTGAGCACACCATGCGGCCAACCTTGTCCTGGGTTGGCCGCATGACTTCCAGCAGCACCGGCAAGCCGGCTATTACAAACGCATTGGCAAACGTGGCAGGCGGCCGGCAAGCGCTGTTTACACCTGGAAAGAAAGTCGTTATATATCAGGAAGGTTGATATTGATGACGTACTTACCTGCTGGCTATGGCAGGCCGGCGACGGTGACAGGACAAGACCGATGACAACTGAACAAATTCCGTTTTCCATCGCCGGCGAGCTGGTGGCCAACCTCGGCACCGAGCAATTTCCGGCCCGGCTATGGTCGTGGCTACACAGCACGGTGGAGCCGCAGTCCTACCATATTGCCGCCCTGCGCTTTCGCCGCCCGGCCCTGATGAGCCCGGTGGAGAACCTGGATGTGCTGTTCTTTGCCGGCCATTCCGACCCGGATGAATCCCGGCTGGCGCTCTCGCTGTACCAGCGCGAGGATGAATGGAAGCGTGACGAGCAACTGCTTAACCATGTCGAACGCGCCACCGACCCGCAGCTGATCCTTTCGCACCACCAGGCGCTGCCGCCAACCGACTATGGCCGGCTGATCGCCCAGAGCCCGCTGGGTGAGGAATGCACGCTGATCGGCAGCGAGCGCGACCATGTCTACACCTTGTCCATCTTCCGCCGCCGTGACGCGCCGTCGTTCACCCTGGGCGAGCTGGGCCGCTTGCGCCAGCTCTGCAGCTTCCTGTTCCCCCTGCTTGCCCAGCATGCGCGCTTGTCCGCCACGGCGGTCTCCGGCTCCAGCGATGTGCTGCTGCAGTACCTGGACCGCAGCCTCAGCCGTGCGCGCATCAGCCTGTCCCCGCGCGAACGCCTGGTATGCCATGCCGCCATGGAAGGCATCACCGTTCCGCAGATCGCCGAGCGGCTCGCCATCGGCCAGTGCAGCGTGCGTACCTATCTCGACCGCGCGCTGAACAAGATAGGCGTGGGCAGCAAATCCGAACTGTTTGCCTGGTGCGTCGCCGTCAGCGAGACACAAACCACCCACTAAAGCTGCACCCTGTCCTAAAAAGCGAGGACAGACAGCCTCCCCTCCCTCCCCCAGTATCACTCCAACACGCGCAAGCGGACGCGGCAGGGCACTCCTGCCGCCGTGCCCGGCGCACTCTGCTCATGCCTGTTGGAGATCGAGATGTCCTACCCCGACCGTGTTTACCTCAACGGTACCGTGTATACCGGCGACGGCCAGCGCCGCTTTGCCCAGGCCCTGGCCATTGGCAACGGCAAGATCCTGGCTGTTGGCAACAATGATGAAATCCGCCGGCTTGCCGGACCGGCCACCGAACAGGTCGACCTGACAGGCAGGCTGGTGGTGCCCGGCTTCATCGACGGCCATGTGCACCCGATCGAGGGGCACCAGATCCTGGGCGACTTCGACCTGTCCGGGCTGCACACGCCGGCACAGATGCTGGCCCGCATCCGGGAATGCGCGGCCGCCACGCCGGACGAGCCGTGGGTATACCTCGGCGGTGCCGACCTGGCCGCGTTCGGCGTGTACCCGACGCGCGAGCTGCTGGATAGCGTGGTGCCGGAGCGGCCGCTGCTGGTGATTGGCCACGACGTGCACAGCGGCTGCCTCAACAGCAAAGGCCTGGCCGCAGCCGGCATCACCGCCGACACCCAGGACCCGGCGGGCGGCATTCACGAGCGCGACCCGGCCAGCGGCCTGCCAACCGGCGTGCTGCATGAGGCGGCGCTGTACCGCATCTTTGCGCAGATTCCCCAGCTCAGTCCGGAGAACTACCCGAAATCGCTGCGCAAGGCGCATGCGATGGCACATGGTTTCGGCATCACCGGCTGGTTCGACGCGCGTATCGACGAGCCACTGTTGGCCGCATATGCCGCGGCGCAACGCGCCGGCGAACTCAAGCAGTATGTCAGCGCCGGCCTGCTCGCCAGCCCCCGTCACGGTGCACGCGAGCAGATTGCGCGCTTCAGCCAATGGCGGCGTGATTTCGAGCACGACAATCTGCGCCTGCACACGGTAAAGATCTTCATCGACGGCGTGCTTGAATCGAAAACCGCCGCACTGCTGGCGCCATACGCCGGCAGCGACGACACCGGCCTGGCGCTGTGGGAGCAGGAGGCACTCAACGAGATCGCCATGCTGGCCGATGCCGCCGGCTTCGACTTGCACTTCCACACCCTGGCCGACCGCGCCACCCGCATGGCGCTGGATGCGCTGGACTACGTGCAGCGGCAAAACGGCCCGCGCGACCGGCGAGCCCAGCTGGCCCACCTGCAACTGGTGGACCCGGCCGACATGCCGCGCTTCCACCAGCTGGGCGCCATCGCCAGCATGCAGGCGCTATGGTGCGCGCCCAGCCCGGAGCTGCAGCAGTTCTACAGCGAGCTGATCGGGCCGGAGCGCACCGCCCGCAACTATCCGTTCCGCAGCCTGCGCAACGCCGGCGCCATGCTGGCCGGCGGCTCCGACTGGAGCGTATCCACCATGGACCCGCTGGCAATCATGCAGGTCGGTGTCACCCATATCCCGTTCGAGCACCCGGATGCCGCGCCCTGGAACCCGGACGAGCGGCTGGACCTGCAGACCATGCTGGAGGCGCACACCGTCAACGCCGCCCATGCGCTGCGCTTCGACGACTGCACCGGCTCGCTCGAAGCCGGCAAGGACGCCAGCTTCGCCATCCTGGACCGCAACCCGTTCTGCCACCCGGCGGGCGAGATCGCGCAGGCCCGGGTGATCGAAACCTGTTTCCGCGGCGAAGTGGTGTATTCGCGGGCAGACCAGGCCTGAAGCCTTCCGACAAGAAAGCCGCGGACCACCCGACGGCAATTTGATGCTGCAGCAGACAGCGATGATCCATGCAAAGGAAACGAGATGAGAACATTCAGCAAGACAGTCTGTGCCCTGGCCCTGCCCGCCCTGTTCGCGGCGTCGCAGGCCTCGGCCGAACAGGCTTATGTCAACGTATACAACTGGGGCAACAGTATTGCCCGTGACACCAATGCCAACTTCGAGAAGCAGACCGGCATCAAGGTGCGCTATTCGGAGTTCGACTCCAACGACACCTTGCAGACCAAGCTGCTGGTCGGCAGCTCCGGCTACGACGTGGTGGTGCCGTCCGATTCCTACTTCGGCCGCCAGCTGCAGGCCGGCCTGTACCGCAAGCTGGACAAGACCAAGATCCCCAACCTGGCCAAGCTCGACCCGGTGCTGATGAAGATCCTGGCCGGCTCCGACCCTGGCAACCAGTACGGCGTGCCGATCAACTGGGGTACTGACGGCATCGGCATCAACAGGCAGAAGGTTCAGTCCATCCTGGGCAAGGACACCCCGCTCAATACCTGGGAACTGCTGTTCAACCCCAAGTACGTGTCCAGGCTGGCGAAATGTGGCGTCTCGCTACTGGATTCGCCGGTAGACGTATTCGGCATGGGGCTGTACTACCTGAAGAAAAATCCGCTCAGCACCAACCCGGCCGACTACCAGGAAGTGCTGAAGATGCTCAAGGCCATCCGCCCCTATATCGGCCAGTTCAATACCGTCAGCTACGCCAATGACCTGGCCGGTGGCGACATCTGCATGGCCATGGGTTACTCCGGCGATGTGAATACCGCCCGCCTGGCGGCACAGGCCGCCAAAAAACCGTACAACATCCAGTACCTGATTCCGAAGGAAGGCACTGTCATCTGGTTCGACGTGATGGCCGTACCCAAGTCCGCCCCCAATGCCGACGCGGCGATGAAGTGGATCAACCATGTGATCTCGGAGAAAGAAGCCGCCGCGCTGAGTAACGAGACCTACTACCCGACCGTGGTACCGGGCTCGAAGAAGTTGCTGAACAAGGAGGTACTGGAAGACCCCACCGTTTATCCCGCCGCAGCAGAGATGAACACCATGTTCACCGTGCACGCGCTGCCACCGGAAATCATGCGCCTGGAAACCCGCCTGTGGCAGGAATTCAAGACCCGCTGATCCGGGAGCCGCCAGCACGTCTACATAGGGATGAACCATGAAACTGAAACTGATCAGCGCGCTGCTGCTGGGGCTGCCGGCAGCTTCCTTTGCCGGCAGCGACAATAGCGCCAACCTGGAAAAGCAGATCGAAGTGCTGCAACAGCAAGTGCAGCTGTTGCAACAGAGCAATGCGCAGATTCCATTGCTGCAGCAGCAGCTGGAGGCACTGCGCCAGCAGGTCGGCGTGACGGCGCCCACCCCGGTGGTAGCCGCGGCCGGCAGCGCACAGGCCGCGGAGGAGCCGGAAGAAGACAGCATCAAGCAAACGGTGACCAGCCTGAAGATGAAAGTCGATTCGCTGGCCGAGGCGGCAGCCACCGGGCCGATTGCCGGGCTGAGCGTGAGCGGCTTTATCGACCCGATGTATATCTACAACCGCGCCACCAACTCCGGCGGCTTCCGTTTCCTGAACAAGAACGGCGCCTACAACTATTACGACAGCAATCTGGGCGACGTGACCCTGGATATCAAGAAAACCTTCGGCGTGGGCCCCAGTGCGCCGAGTGCCGAGCTGATCATCCAGCCCAACCGCGGCAGCGGCGCCAGCTTCAGCAATGAAAACGGCGGCATGACCAGCAGCATCTTCAACCAGGCAGATGTCAGCCTGCCGCTGTCGCCCACCGCCACGCTGCAGATCGGCCTGCTGCCCAGCCTGGCAGGCTACGAGCCCAACCCGGTTACCCAGACCCAGACGCTGACGCACAACCTGCTGTTCGATTTCAGCGAGCCGGCTTCCTACCTGGGCATGAACTACAAGTGGTTCACCAACAATTACCAGACGCTGTGGCAGGTGATGCTTGCCAACGAGCAACTCAAGTCGGCCGGCTCCGTCGTCAGCGGGCCCAATGACACCAACAGGAGCAATAACAGCCCCACCCTCGCCGCGCGGGTGGACTACCAGTACACCACCTCGCTGGATCTGGGCCTGTCCGCCAATATCGGCCGGCAAACGCTGTTTTCACCCTGCCCCAGCGGCGGCTACGGCTACCAGTGCAACGGCAGCACGCCGTTCGGCAATTACTTCTATGCCGAAGGCGACCTGACCTACACCTGGGCCGATACGCAGTACAACGCCCAGATCGACTACGGCCAGCAGCAGCGCGCTGCCTGGAACGGCGGTACCGCGGTGTGGTACGGCGTCTCCTTGCTGGCCAACAAGAAATGGAATAGCGAATCCCTGGGGCGCATGGGCGCGACCATCCGCTTTGACTACCTGAACAACAGCAGGAACGGCGGTGGCGGCAGCAGCATTCTGTACGGGCTTGCCGGCAGCAACCCGAGCCTGAACCCGACCAGCGGCTTCGGCGTGGATCAGCAGTGCCTGAGCCAGTCCAGCGACAACGGCCTGGCGTGCAAAGGCACCAACCGCGCCGATGTGGCGTTCGACCTGCAGTTCTTCCCGACCGAAAAAACCCAGATCAAGCTCGAATACCGGCACGACTTCGCCAATAACGCGGTGTTCCGCCGCAGCGACGGCTCGCTCTCCAGGGACAACGATATCTTCGGCACCCAGTTCATCTACTCGTTCTGAGCGCTCGGCTCTCCTTTGATCTGCGGGCTTGGCAGTCTGCAGATCTTTTTTGGTTTCGCCGCAGGAGATATTTCCAACCTGCCAGGCAAGGATTTGAACATGCCCTTATCCCCACCCGCTGAACGCAGCCTGTTCCACCACCGCCAGATCCACTGTCGTGGCTATCGCCGCCAGGATGGTCTGTGGGATATCGAAGGCAGCATCGTCGATACCAAAGGCTATGCGCTGACCTTTTACGATGGCCGGCCGCTGGCGCCGGGGCTGCCGCTGCACGAGATGCATCTGCGCCTGACCGTGGATGACGATCTGCTGATCCATGCCGCAGAAGCGAGCACCGAGCACGCGCCGTTTCCACCCTGCCCGGAGATCAATCCGGCCTACCGGCAACTGCTGGGGCTGCGTATTGCGCCGGGGTTTTCCGGCCAGGTGCGGGAACTGTTCAAGGGGCGGGCCGGCTGCACCCATCTCACCGAATTGCTCGGCCCGATGGCCACCACGGCCTTGCAGACACTGGCCTCCGGCCGCCGCTACCTGGCGCAGTGGGAAGCGCCGGAGCAACTGGCGGCGCTGAGTGCCAAAGGTGCCAGCCTGATCGACTCCTGCCACGGCTGGCGCAGCGACGGGGAGCCGGTAGCGGTGAAGTTTCCGCAGCGTTATACCGGCGTGCCGCGCCCGGCCATGCCGGACCAGACGCGCAATACCTAGATGCCCGGTGCGCTCAGTGTTCGCACCAGGGTGCGCAGCTGCTGGTGAAACAGCGGGCGCTCCTCGTCTCCAAGCTCGGCGAGCATGACGGCCTCCAGCTGCGCCACCGCGGCATCGCACTGGTACAGCAGCACCTTGCCCGCTTCGGTCAGGCGGATCTGGATGATGCGGCCATGACTCGGGTCCGGCTCACGCTCAATCCAGCCCTTGCCTTCCATCATCTTCACCATCTCGTTGGCCGATTGCGGCGAGATCAGCGAGCGCTCGGCCAGCTGGGCATTGGACAGCTGGCCCTGGGTGCAGAGGAAGGACAGCGTGGTGTACTGCTGCACGGTAAGGCCCAGCGGCAGCAGGCTGTCGCGCATGCGCCGGCTCAGCACGTGGTCGAGCCGGCCGATCAGGTAGGCAATGCCGCTTGGCTTGTCCTGCGCTGGAGAGTCGGCAGTAGTCATGGTCTGGGGCGAAAACAGGGAAAGCGCCAGCTTACCCGCAAAGCCGAGTATCAGCCATCCTGATATTTTTCGCGCCGGCTATTGCCTTCGCCTTCGCGGCATGAGTAAGATGAATTCAATTATCAGGCAACCTGATATTTATTTGATAAAGGAACAAGACATGGCCGACTACAAGGAACGCTGGCAAACGGTGCAGGTGGAAGTGGCAAACGGTATTGCCTGGGTAACGCTGAACCGCCCGGAAAAACGCAATGCGATGAGCCCCACGCTGAACCGCGAAATGATCGATGTGCTGGAAACGCTGGAGCTGGATGACGCGGCGCAGGTGCTGGTGTTCACCGGTGCCGGCGAATCGTGGTCCGCCGGCATGGACCTGAAGGAATACTTCCGCGAAACCGACGGCAAGCCGGAGATCGTGCAGGAACGCATGCGCCGCGACTGCTCGCAATGGCAGTGGAAGCTGCTGCGCTTCTACACCAAGCCCACCATCGCCATGGTCAACGGCTGGTGCTTCGGCGGCGCGTTCTCGCCGCTGGTGGCCTGCGACCTGGCGATTGCCGCCGACGAGGCGGTGTTCGGCCTGTCCGAAATCAACTGGGGCATTCCGCCGGGCAACCTGGTAAGCAAGGCAGTGGCAGACACCATGGGCCACCGCGCCGCGCTGTACTACATCATGACCGGCGAGACCTTCACCGGCAAACAGGCCGCCGAAATGGGCCTGGTCAACAGCAGCGTACCGCGCGCCCAGCTGCGCGACGCGGTGGAAACGTTGGCCGCAAAGCTGCTGGAGAAAAACCCGGTGGTGCTGCGCTTCGCCAAGCACGGCTTCAAGCGCTGCCGCGAACTGTCCTGGGAACAGAACGAAGACTACCTGTACGCCAAGGTGGACCAGTCCAACGGGCGCGACCCGGAGCAAGGCCGCCAGCAGGGTCTCAAGCAGTTCCTGGACGACAAGACCATCAAGCCGGGCCTGCAAACCTACAAGCGCGGTTGATAAGCCGCCAGCACCGCAGCCGGCGCGGGCCGGCCTGCGTCACACACAAGAAAGAGGAGAAACCGTGATGTTCGAAACCGGATTGCTGATCGGCGGCCAGCAACACGCCGCCACTGGCCAGGCCTGCTTTGAGCGCATCAACCCGAACAGCGGCGAGGTCGCCTCGCGTGCCGCCGCCGCATCGCTGCAGGATGCAGACGCCGCCGTGGCCGCGGCGCAGCAGGCCTTCCCGGCCTGGTCCGCCACCTTGCCGGGCGAGCGCCGCCGCCTGCTGCTCAAGGCGGCCGAGGTAATGGAAAGCCGCCCCCAGGACTTCATCGCCCGCGGCGTGGCCGAAGCCGGCGGCGTGCCGGGCTGGTACGGTTTCAACGTCATGCTTGCGGCCAACATGCTGCGCGAAGCCGCGGCGATGACCACGCAGATCGGTGGCGAGCTGATTCCGTCCGATGTGCCGGGCAGCGTGGCCATGGGCGTGCGCCAGGCCTGTGGCGTGGTGCTGGGCATCGCGCCGTGGAACGCGCCGGTGATACTCGGCACCCGCGCGCTGGCCATGCCGCTGGCCTGCGGCAACACCGTGGTGCTGAAGGCATCCGAACTGTGCCCGGCGCTGCACAGCCTGATCGGCACGGTATTCGAGGAGGCCGGCTTTCCTGCCGGCGTGGTCAACGTCATCAGCAATGCGCCGGCGGATGCGCCGGCCATCGTCGAGCGGCTGATCGCCAACCCGGCGGTACGGCGCGTCAACTTTACCGGCTCCACCAGGGTTGGCCGCATCGTCGGCGAACTGGCGGCACGCCACCTGAAGCCGGCACTGCTGGAGCTGGGCGGCAAGAACCCGCTGCTGGTGCTGGACGATGCCGACCTGGACGCCGCCGTCGAGGCCGCCGCCTTCGGCGCCTTCTTCAACCAGGGCCAGATCTGCATGTCGACCGAACGCATCATCGTGGATGCCAAGGTTGCCGACCTGTTCGTGGAAAAACTCGTGCACAAGGCCAGCCAGCTCAGCGCTGGCAAACCGGGCGCGCCCGGCGCGGTGCTGGGCGGCATGGTGGACCCGCTGGCGGCAAGCCGCGTGGCCGAGCTGGTGGCCGACGCCGTGGCCAAGGGCGCGCGCCTGCCTGGCGGCCCGCTACGGCTCGACGGCAACATCATGCAGCCGGCCGTAGTGGATGGCGTGACGCCGGCGATGGCGCTGTACCGCGAGGAATCGTTCGGCCCGGTCGTGGCAGTGCTGCGCGTCAACAACGAAGACGAGGCAGTGCAGCTGGCCAACGACAGCGAATACGGCCTGTCGGCGGCGGTCTTCAGCCGCGACATTGCCCGGGCGCTGGCGGTGGCCAGGCGCATCGAATCCGGCATCTGCCACATCAACGGCCCGACCGTGCACGACGAAGCACAGATGCCGTTTGGCGGCGTCAAGGCCAGCGGCTATGGCCGTTTCGGCGGCAAGGCGGCCATTACCGAATTCACCGAGCTGCGCTGGATCACCATTCAGACCGGCCCGCGCCACTACCCGATCTAAGGAGCGCGGTCATGTCCCATCACATGGCAGCAAATACAACGGCGCGCTATCGCGCCGTGAGCGTGGGCAGTGCGCCGGTCGAGTTCGACCAGGATAGCGAAGGCGTATGGCACTTACGTTCAAAGGAGGCACTCGCGCCCTACCCCGAGCGCCTTGGCGACTGCCTGCGGCGCGGTGCGGAGCAATACCCGCAGCGCACCCTGGCGGCGCAACGCGGCGCCGACGGCGCCTGGGTGCACCTCAGCTACGCCCAGCTGCTGCAACAGGCACGGGCCATCGGCCAGGCGCTACGCGAACGGGGCCTTGGCGCCGAGCGGCCGCTGATGATCCTGTCCGGCAACGACCTTGCCCACCTGCAACTGGCGCTGGGCGCGCTCTACGCCGGCATTCCCTACTGCCCGGTATCGCCGGCCTATTCGCTGGTGGCGCAGGATTTCGACAAACTTGCCGGGCTGGTGCGGCACATGACGCCGGGCCTGGTGTTCGCCAGCGATGGCGCCGCCTTCGGCCCGGCGCTGGCCGCCGTCGTGCCGGACGAGGTAGAGATCGCCCTTGGCCACGGCAACCTGGCCGGGCGCGCACATACCCCGCTGAGCGAGCTGCTGGCCACGCCACCCGGCGACATCGACCGCGTCAATGCCGCCGTCGGGCCGGACAGCATTGCCAAGTTCCTGTTCACCTCGGGCTCCACCAGGGAACCCAAGGCCGTCATCACCACCCACCGCATGCTGTGCAGCAATCAGCAGATGCTGCTGCAGTCCTTTCCCTGCTTTGGCGAGGAGCCGCCGGTGCTGGTGGACTGGCTGCCTTGGAACCACACCTTCGGCGGCAGCCACAACTTCGGCATCGCGCTGTACAACGGCGGCAGCTACTACATCGACGGCGGCAAACCCACCACGCAAGGCTTTGGCGAAACGCTGCGCAACCTGAAGGAAATCGCCCCGACGGTGTTCTTCAACGTGCCCAAGGGCTGGGAGATGCTGGCCGAGGCGCTGGAGCAGGACGACGCACTGGCCGATATGTTCTATTCCCGCGTCCGGCTGTTCTTCTTTGCCGGCGCAGGGCTTTCACAGGCCGCGTGGGACAAGCTGGAGCGGGTAACCGAGGCGCGCTGCGGCGAGCGCATCCGCATCATGGCCGGCCTTGGCATGACCGAGTGCTCGCCGTCCTGCACCTTCACCACCGGCCCGGTGATGCAGGCCGGCTACGTGGGCCTGCCGGCACCTGGCTGCGAGGCCAGGCTGGTACCGGTGGACGGCAAGCTGGAGGCGCGCTTCAAGGGGCCGCACGTAATGCCGGGCTACTGGCGCGCCGCGGAACACAGCGCCGCGGCATTCGATGAGGCCGGCTATTACCGCAGCGGCGATGCGGTACGCTTTTACGATGCCGCGCAGCCGCAGATCGGGCTGATGTTCGACGGCCGCATCGCCGAGGACTTCAAGCTCAGCTCCGGCACCTTCGTCAGCGTCGGCCCCTTGCGGGCCAGGGTGATCAGCGAAGGCGCGCCGTATGTGCTCGATGCCGTGGTTACCGGCCTGGACCGCGATGAAATCGGCCTGCTGCTGTTCCCCAGGCTGGAGCACTGCGCCAGCCTGGCAGGGCTGGCAGAACCAGCCGGCGCGGAAGCGATACTGTCACATGCCGCGGTGCGCGCCTGCTTTGCCGCACTGCTACGCAGCCTCAACCGGCAGGCCACCGGCTCCGCCAGCCGCATCAGCCGCCTGTGCCTGATGACGGAAGCACCAAGCATCGACCACGGAGAAATCACCGACAAGGGCTCGATCAACCAGCGCGCGGTGCTGAATCGGCGGTCGGCACTGGTAACGGCCATGTATGCCGGCAACAGCCCGCACCTGATCCTGGCGCCTGGGTGGACTGTCCCGGTACGGTAGATAAATTCCTGCCTCACGCCGACGCCCGTTCAAGGCCCCGGAACTGATGCCGCCCAGGTGACTGTTGCGGCGGCCGAACGGACAAAGCTTCACCGGCCACACCGACGGATTGCCCCAAGGTTGGCCGCAAGACAAAACACCCCGTCAGCAATGCTGGCGGGGTGTTTTTGTGTGGGAGGGCGCTATGGGAAAAGAGCTGCTCAGAACAGACTACTGAGTTATGCAGAAGTGGAAGTTGCTTCTACCTATGGTAGCCCATACACCATGGGAAAATGGATATTCAACATGGCAGTTGATAGGAGGTTGCATCATTTGGCAACTAGCTTCCCAGTAAATTCGCATTGAGCGCCATGATACTGAGAACAATGCTCTTCCGATACTGTAGCGGTCTTACCAGACTTATCTAATTTAATGGTAAGAGTGCATTGCGCCTCCGCGGGAAAAGCAGGTTTGTATGGACGAATTTTTAGGGATTGCCCGTCCGAAGTTCCGATTCCAGAAAATGCACCGCTGCACCCCGGAGTGCCAACGCTGATTTCAGCGGCCACTACTCTTTCGTTGTCCCCGATGGTAATGGTACGGAGCAACATATTCCAAGGCCGGTAGGCAACGTACTCACCCCATAAACGCTGCAATAATGGATCCGCCTGCGTTGATAAACAAAAGAGACCAACAAAACATCCAACGATTAGCTTACGCATAAATAGCACTGAGGTACCTAACATTGTTTTAGGGAGACAGTGCTGCCGCGCCGCATAGGGACTGCTGCATTACATCGCCTCCGAGCAAGGATGAGATGGAACCGCTTGGCTGCTGGTAATCATCGGAACTTACCGTATGCATTTACCGCATTTACTCACCTGAAAACCGGTACCGAATCTCTGCCACCGTTAACGCTCGATCAAGATACAGGGCCAGTTGAGCGAGCGCTTACGGCTTAAGCACAAAAGCTTACTGACAGAGAAAATATATGTCAATTGTATATATTATGTGATTCCACCACTTGCGTACCACTGCAGGGCGAAGCGCTACAGCCATCAAGGCAGCCCATTCATCAGCGCATCAGCCTGCAACAAGTGATCAGGCCCCGTTATACCCCCTTCCGCTGCAGCACGACATGCGTCGCCTTCTCAGATGCGACGAATTCAACGCACTCGTAGCCCAGCGCTCGCAAATCCAGCCCAGCGAACAGCGGCTCTCCCCGGCCGAGCAGCACCGGCGAGATGGCGATGTGCAGCTCATCAATGAGGCCCTCCCGCAGGTATTGCCGGATGGTGGCCGGCCCGCCGCCGATGCGCACGTCCATGCCGGCTGCTGCCTCGCGGGCACGGTCGAGTGCCTCGCGGATGCCACCGGTGATGAAGTGGAATACGGTGCCGCCTTCCATGTCGATGGCGGGCCGGGCATGGTGGGTCAGGACAAAGACGGGAACGTGATACGGCGGGTTGTCGCCCCACCAGCCTTTCCAGGCTGTATCCAGCCAGGCCCCGCGAATGGGACCGAACATATTGCGCCCCAGGATCCAGGCCCCGACATTGCGAAAGCCGCGGGCGGCGAAATCATCGTCCAGCCCGGTGCTGCCGTCGTCCTTGCCGAACAAGGCCTGCTGGAAGGTGCGGGTCGGGAGTAGCCACTGGTGCAGTTCCGTGCCGCCAACGCCCAGCGGGTTGTTGAGATCCTGATCCGGGCCAGCGCCATAGCCATCAAGCGAGATGGTGAAGCCCTCAACGCGAACTCGTGTCATCGTGTGCCTCCATTCGGGTGCCTGGCAGGTCAACAAGGGGCGCAGCAGCGCTGCTGCCGGGCACAAGCCGTGGTTTTCACCGCGACGCCTTGCCGCGCGGTGCCGGCATAACGCTTCGTGCGTCAGCTATCCATGCCGGGCAGCCGGGACACGGGGCGTCACCGTCTGGTCACACCATAGTCTCTACCCGCCATAGCCGCCAATCCGCTTTCCCGGCCCGCAAACGCCTTGCGGCCAACCCCAAAGCTTGGCCGCACGGCAAAACACCCCGCCAGCGTGGCTGGCAGGGTGTTTTTTGCATCGGGCGCTGAATGGAAAGGCCGGTTCAGCGCCGGTATTCCGTGCTGTCGCTCAGGCCTTGACGCCAACAATCACGTGGGAAGCCTTGAAGAAGGCACTGACCGGCTTGCCGGCAGCCAGGCCCAGGCCATCCGCGCTTTCCTGGGTGATGATGGCCACCAGCTTGTCGCCGCCGTTAAGGCTGATTTCCACTTCGGTATTGACCGCGCCCGGGCGCACGGCGGACACGGTGCCTTCCAGGCGGTTGCGGGTGGACAGCTTGATGCCGGAATCCGGCTTGGCCAGGATCACCCACGGCGCCTTGATGATGGCCAGCGCGTCGCAGCCTACCTTCAATGCCAGATTCTCGGTGCTCTGGCGGGTGATGACGGCGGTGATGATGTCGCCGCCCGGCAGGGTGATGTCCACCTCGTCGTTGATTGCGCCCTGCTTGATGGCGCTTACCTTGCCGGCGAACTGGTTACGGGCGCTGGTCAGCATATCTGCTCCTTGATGTCTGGCTGGTGTGTGGGCAAGGCGCTGGCTGCGCCTTGTCATAAATATCCGCGCAGTATAGGCCAGCCGGCCCGCCCTGCCTGTACCTCCTTCGGCGTAGTTGCCGGCGGAAGGTTGGCCGCATGCTTTCCCGTGCCGCCCGCGCTGGCTAGGCCAAAGGCGCCGCCGCCAGCATCTTGACGATCAGCTCGTCGTTGATGAAATCCCCCTGCGACAGCTTCTCCACCCACCACTGCACGCCCAGGCCGGCATCGCCGGTATTCCAGGCGGCAAAGAACTGCTTGTGCGCCCGCGGCTCCTTCACCTCCTTGACCTTGAGCTTGCCCAGGTCCACGCAGTGCTGCACCAGGCAGCTGGGCAGAAAGCCACAGCCCACCCCGGCCAGCACCGCCTGCAGCTTGGCCTCCAGATTGGGCACCAGCAGGAAGTCCTGGCCGATCTGCAGCTCCAGCGGGCGCGGCAGGCCATGCCGCGAGGTGTCCTGGATTTCCACCAGCCGGTACTGGCCGATCTCGGAGCGATCCAGCGGCTGCTCGGCATCGGCCAGCGGGTGGCCGGGCGCCACGGCAAAGGCGGACTGCACCTGCCCGATGGCGCAGCTGGAGAAGCCGGGCAGATTGGGTGCCCGATCCAGCGCGCCTATGGCCAGGTCCGCCCGGCCATCCAGCAGCGCATCCCACGGCCCGCCCGATACTTCGTGGCTGAACAGCAGCCGGGTTTGCGTGTTTTCGCCGTAGAAGGTGGCGATGTAGGGCAGCAGGATGCGGAACGGCAGGATCACGTCCACCGCGATGCGCAGCTCGCTCTCCCAGCCGGCCTCGATCTTCCTGGCGCGCCGCTCCAGCGCGATCGCCCCGCGCAGCAGCCGCCGTCCGTCCTCCAGCACCGCCCGCCCGGTGGGCGTCAGCTTTGCCTTGAGGCCGCTGCGGTCGAACAGGGTCACCCCCAGGTCGTCTTCCAGCTTGCCCACCATGTAGCTGATGGCGGAAGGCACCTTGAACAGCGCCTCCCCGGCGGCGGCAAAGGAGCCGTGCCGGTCGATGGCATCCAGCACTTCCAGCGCGTCCAGGCTCAGTTTCATCTCGCTCTCCCTCTCGATTAGCCAGCAGCGTAGCGCGCCGGCAAGCGGCTGACCATGGGGGTCGAAAACTTCGATCAGCCCGGTCGAAACTGTCCGCTTGTCCACTCCTGGCGGCAACACTAGATTTCAGCGGCAAGACACAGCGGCGGCATGAGGTGCCGGGCGCCGGTCTTTTTTTTGCAGCAGCTTTTGCCACGCCACCACCCACCACCACACCAGGAGTCAACCATGCCCGTTGCCAAACCCCAAGCCGGCCAGACCTTGCTCGACCCCAGCAACCACACCCTGATCATGATCGACCACCAGTCGCAAATGGCATTTGCTACCAAGTCGATCGACCCGGTACAGCTGCGCAACAACACCGCACTGGTGGCCAAGGCGGCCAGGGAGTTCAAGGTCTCCACCATTCTGACCACGGTGGCCGAGAAGTCCTTCTCCGGCCCGCTGTTCCCGGAAATCACCTCGGTGTTCCCGGACGTGGCTGCCATCGACCGCACCACCATGAATACCTGGGAAGATGGCCGCATCGCCGAGCGGGTGAACGCCATCGGCAAGGACAAGATCGTGCTGGCCGGCCTGTGGACCTCGGTGTGCATCGTCGGCCCGGCGCTGTCGGCGCTCGACCAGGGCTTTCAGGTCTACGTGATTGCCGATGCCTGCGGCGACGTGAGCAGCGAAGCGCACGAACGCGCGATGGAGCGCATGGTGCAGCTGGGCGCACGCCCGATGACCTCGCTGCAGTATCTGCTGGAGTTGCAGCGTGACTGGGCGCGGGGCGAAAGCTACAACGAAACGGTTGCCACCTCGATTGCGCACGGCGGCGGCTATGGCCTGGGCCTGATCTACGCCAAGACCATGTTCGGCGCCAGCGAAGGCCACTGAGTCCGCAGCCTTCCCGTTTACGGCACAAAGTCCTTGCGCGCGGCGCAAGGACTCTACCCCTCCCGGGCCGGCCACCACGGCCGGCTCCTTCTGGAGACACACCCATGAGTGCAGATCTGATCCTGTTCAACGGCCGCTTCCACACCGTGGACCGCGCCCGGCCCGAGGCCAGCGCCGTGGCAATCAAAGGCGACACGTTCCTGGCAGTGGGTGCAGAGAGCGATGTAATGCGGCACCGCTCGGATGCAACGCGGATGGTGGACCTGGGCGGCAGAACGGTGATTCCCGGCCTGAACGACTCGCACCTGCACCTGATCCGCGGCGGCCTCAACTACAACCTGGAGCTGCGCTGGGAAGGCGTGCCGTCGCTGGCCGACGCCCTGCGCATGCTGAAGGAACAGGCCGAACGCACCCCCAACCCGCAGTGGGTGCGCGTGGTGGGCGGCTGGACCGAGTTCCAGTTTGCCGAGCGGCGCATGCCCACCCTGGATGAAATCAACGCCGTGGCGCCCGATACGCCGGTGTTCATCCTGCACCTGTACGACCGCGCGCTGCTCAACCGCGCCGCGCTGCGTGCCGTGGGCTACACCAGGGACACCCCCAACCCGCCGGGTGGCGAGATCCAGCGCGACGCCGCCGGCAACCCCACCGGCATGCTGATCGCCCGCCCCAACGCCACCATCCTGTACGCCACCCTGGCCAGGGGGCCGAAGCTGCCGCTGGAATACCAGGTGAACTCCACGCGCCAGTTCATGCGCGAACTGAACCGCCTGGGCCTGACCAGCGCCATCGATGCCGGCGGCGGTTTCCAGAACTACCCGGAAGACTACGATGTGATCGCCGAGCTGGCGAAGAACAAGCAGCTGACCATACGCATCGCCTACAACCTGTTCACCCAGCGCAAGGGGCAGGAGCTGGAAGACTTCCAGCAGTGGAGCAAGCTGGTCACCCCCGGCCAGGGCGACGACTTCTACCGCCACAATGGCGCCGGCGAGATGCTGGTGTTTTCCGCCGCCGACTTCGAGGACTTTCTCGAACCGCGCCCCGAGCTGCCGCCGGACATGGAAGACGAGCTGGAAAAAGTGGTGCGCCACCTGGTGGCCAAACGCTGGCCGTTCCGCCTGCACGCCACCTACGACGAATCCATCAGCCGCATGCTGGACGTGTTCGAGAAGGTAAACCGCGATATTCCCTTCGATGGCCTGCACTGGCTGTTCGACCATGCCGAAACCATCTCGCCGCGCAATATCGAGCGGGTGCGCACACTGGGCGGCGGCATCGCCATCCAGCACCGCATGGCATTCCAGGGCGAATACTTCGTGGAACGCTACGGCGCGCAGGCCGCCAGCCATACCCCGCCGGTAGCCCGCATGCTGGAGATGGGCGTGCCGGTAGGCGCCGGCACCGACGCCACCCGCGTGGCCAGCTACAACCCGTGGACGGCGCTGTACTGGCTGGTTTCCGGCTGCACCGTGGGCGGGCTGCCGCTGTACGACGAGCAGAACCGGCTGTCGCGCGAAACCGCGCTGGAGCTGTGGACGGCGGGCAGCGCCTGGTTCTCCAGCGAACAGGGCAAGAAAGGCCGGATCAAGGCCGGCCAGCTGGCCGACCTGGCGGTGCTGTCGGCGGACTACTTCAGCGTCACACCGGAGGCAATCAAGGCCATCGAATCGGTACTCACCGTGGTGGGTGGCAACATCGTCTACGGCGCGGACGAGTTCACCCCGCTGGCGCCGCCGCCGCTGCAGGTGCTGCCGGACTGGGCGCCGGTGCGCAGCGTGCCCGGCCACTACCGCGCTGCGGCCAACCTTCAGCACGCCGCGCTGCCGCACCAGTGCCTGGGTGCCTGCGCCGTGCACGCGCATGCGCACGACAAGGCGCGCAAGTCCACGGTGCCGGTATCCGACTTTGCCGGCTTCTGGGGCGCCTTCGGCTGCAGCTGCTTTGCCTTCTGAGCCGGCACGGGAGCGAACATGAACCATCGAAAAATCCTGCTCGGCCTGGCGCTGTCGCTGCTGGTAGGCGCTGGCAGCCGGCTGGGCGGCATCCCGGCGCCATCGCCGCCGGCACTGTCCGGCGCGCTGCTGGTATTCATGATGAGCCTCGGCTACTACCTGGTGGACCGCTATCTGGCGTCACGCCCCGCGCAGGAGAAGAAGCATTGCGGCGGGCATGATCTGGCGAAAAAGGAATAGACATGACAACCCTGTTGAGCGGCGCCATGCTGGGCCTCGCGGTGGGCGGCCTGTGCCGCTGGCTGGATATTCCCTCGCCGGCGCCGCCGTCGCCCATCGGCGCACTGCTGGTGGTAGCCATGACGCTGGGCTATGTGCTGGCCGGGAGCGGGTCATGAACCGCCCCGCCCTTGCCACCCTGCCGCCGCCGGATGCCGGCCTGCTGTTCCTGCGCCTGGCTGGCAGCAGCCTGCTGCTGTACGTGCATGGCCTGCCCAAGCTGCTGCATTACGGCAGCGAGCTGCAGCACATCGACGACCCGCTGCAGCTGGGGCGCGGGCTGACGCTGCTGCTGGCGCTGTTTGCCGAAATCGTCTGCCCGCTGCTGATCGCCGCCGGCTGGCTGACGCGACTGGCCACCCTGCCCATCCTGTTCCTGCTGGTGGTTTCCATACTGCTGGTGCACCCGGAATGGGATGTGGCCAGCGGCCAGTTCGCCTGGCTGCTGATCATCGTGTTCGGCAGCATCGCACTGGCCGGCCCGGGGAGGTATTCGATCGATGGCCAGCGATAACGCCAGGCAAGGCGCTGCACGGCGCAACGGCTGGGTCGGCGTGGGGCTGGGCTTCATCGCCGGCTATGTGGACACGCTGGGCTTCATGGCGCTGTTCGGGCTGTTCACCGCCCACGTCACCGGCAACTTCGTGCTGATCGGCAGCGAGCTGGCACGGCCGGGCCATGGCGTGCTGATCAAGCTCCTTGCCTTCCCCGCCTTTGTGGCCGGAATCGCGCTGGCGCGGGCCATCGTGCGCCGGCATGAACTTGGGGAACAATCGCCACTGGCGTGGCTGTACGGCGTGCAGATGCTGCTGCTGAGCGGCTTCATGCTGGCGGGCGTGTCCGCGCTGCCGCTGGCCGACAGCCCGTCGGCCATGGCGATCATCGCCGGCATGTTCGGCGCCGCCGGCATGGGGGTGCAGAACGCCGCCAGCCGGCTGGCGCTGAGCGCGCTCACCCCCACCACGGTGATGACCGGCAATGTCACCCAGCTGGTGATCGACCTGCTGGACCTGGCCAGCCCCGGCCACGACCCGACGGTCGCGGCGCGCGTGCGCAAGTTCCTGGGGCCCATCGTGGCGTTTGCCGCCGGCGCCATCGGCGGGGGTTTCGGCTATGTACGGCTATCCTTCTGGGCCTTGCTGCTGCCCATCGTGCTGCTGCTGGTGCTGATGCTTGCGGCAAGGCGGCAGGCGGACTGATAGCACCCTGCCCCCGTAGGGCGGGTTGAACCGGAGGTTCATACCCGCGCACCCCGGCAAGCCCGCGCGGGTATGGCCTGCGGCCAACCTGCCCTACCCTAAGCCACGCCCGCCAACCTGCGGCCAACCTTCATTCAAAGGTTGGCCGCAGGTTTTTCATTCCGCCATCGCCAGCACGCTCTTGGCGATCTGCACGTCCTGTATCGCCAGCCCGGTCAGGTCGGCGATGGTGATGTCGCTGGCGCTCTGCCGCCCTTGCAGCTTGCCGGCCAGCACATTGCCCAGCTCGGCCACGTCGGCCTGGCTGATCAGCCCGGCCTCGAAAGCGTGCGAGAACTCGCCGAATTCCAGCGACTGCGACAGGCTGTCCGCCACCCGCACGTCGGCCAGCGCCACCAGGTTGCAGGACAGCTCCTGCTTGCCCTTGCGGTCCGCCCCCACCGCGGTGATATGGGTGCCCGGCATGATCCACTCCGCCTGCAGCAAGGGATGCGGCGATGGCGTGCAGGTGACGATCAGCCGGCAGGCGGCGGCCAGTTGCTGCGCGTCCTGGGTTGGCCGCATGTCGTAGCCCATGTCGCGGAAGTGCTCGCAAAAGGCATTCAGCCCGGCCTCGTGGCGGCCCCATACCCACACTTTGCGGCACGGCTGCACCTCGCCCAGCGCCTCCAGCTGCATGTGCGCCTGCTGGCCGGTGCCCAGGATGCCGATGGCCTCCACTTCCGCCGGGGCCATGGCCTCCGCCACCAGCCGGCCGGTCATGGCGGTGCGCTGCGCGGTGAGCCAGCCCTTGTCCAGCAACAGCGCCTGCGGTACGCCGGTGCGGGCGGAAAACACGATCAGCATGCCGTGATTGCTGGCCAGCCCTTGCTGCGGGTTCTGGTAGAAGCCGGACGACACCTTGACGGTGAATACCTTGTCGCCCTCCAGGTAGCCGGACTTGATCACGCAGTCGGCCTCCAGCGCATCGAACTTGATGTGCTGCGCCGGCGCCAGCTGCACCTTGCCGGCGGAATAGGCGATCAGCCCGTCGCGGATCATTGCCGCCGCCAGGTCCGGCTTGAAGGCATTGATGATTTGCTTGCTGGTATAGATTTCCACACGAGGCCCCTTGAACACCTGCTGCAGCCTTGCCGCTGCGGGCTGGCTGCAATGCTATTTGCAGGGTGTCTCGAAAAACGCTGCTTGCCAGGCGAGACAAGGCGCGAATGAAAAACGCCGACGCAGCATAGGGTGGCTATGTCAGGAGGCGTTTTTCGTGAGCAACGCAGTATCGCGACGAAAGCGGGGTTTTACGAGCTGCCCTGTTGCTACTGATGGTAGCCTTTCTGCATAGGCTTTGCTTCATTGTGAATTTATCATTGGCCTATCCAGAGCAGAACCGGCGCCAACGCAATCCTGCTTTAGCAATGACAAGGGCCAGGCCGGTATTAGCGGCCTGGCCCTTGTTCATCCCGCTCCCGGCTCAACCCAGCGCCAGCAACACGCTCTTGGCAATCTGCACGTCCTGTATCGCCAGCCCGGTCAGGTCGGCAATGGTGATGTCGTCGGGGCGGCCACGCCCCGGCTGCCGGCCAGCCAGCACCGTGCCCAGCTCGCGAACGCGGCCGACGTCGATCAGCCCGGCGGCAAAGGCATGCTGCAGCTCGCCGAATCCGGTGCACTGCTCGACAGAATCCGCCACCAGCACGTCGGCACGCACCACCAGTTCGGTGGCCAGCTCCTGTTTGCCCACCGCATCCGCCCCCAGCGCGGTGATGTGGGTGCCGGGGGCGATCCACTCCGCCTGCAGCAGCGGGCTGGTGGACGGCGTGCAACAGACGATGTACTGGCAATGCCGTGCCACCTCCCGCGCATCCAGGGTTGGCCGCATGTCGTAGCCCTGCTCGGCAAACGGCTTGATGAAACGCGCCAGCTCGGTCTCGCTCTTGCCCCACACCCATACCCTGCGGCAGGGTAGCGCCTCGTGCAGCGCCTCCAGCTGCAACCGTGCCTGCAGGCCGGTGCCCAGCACGCCGATGGCATCCACCCGCAGCGGCGCCATTACCTCGGCCACCAGCCGGCCGGTAAGCGCGGTGCGCAGGCCGGTCAGCACGCCCTCGTCCAGCAGCAGCGCCTGTGGTGCGCCGGTGCGGGCGGAAAAGGTCATGATCAGCCCCTGGTTGTTGGCCAGACCATGCTGCTGATTGTGATAAAAGCCGGCCGACACCTTCACCGCGAACAGATCGTCGCCGTCCAGGTAGCCGGACTTGATGCAGCAATCGCCCTGCCCGGCATCGAAGCCGAAGTGCTGCACCGGTGGCAGCTGCACCTGGCCGGCCGAATAGGCGATAAAGCCCTCGCGCAGCAGGCGCAGCGCCAGCGCCGGCCGGAAGGCTTGCAGAATCTCTGCCTTGCCCAGCACTTTCACTGGCTCTCTCCCGCCTGGATCGCCGCCAGGAAATCCTGCAGCTTGATATTGCGCCCACACAGCACCACCGCCACCTTGCGCCCCCGGTAGTGCGGGGCCAGCTGCAGCAGGCCTGCCAGCGCCACCCCGGCGGCGCCCTCCACTATCCAGTGCTCGTGTTCGGCCAGCAGGCGCATGGCGTGGCGGATGTCTCCCTCGCTCACCAGCGTGCGCAGGTCGATCAGCTGCCGGCACAGCTCGAAGGTCACCGCGCCCGGCTCCACGCCGCCGGCGGTGCCGTCGGACAGTGTATCCTGCTCGGCCACGTCGCAGATTTCCCCCGCCTGCAGGCAGCGGTACATGGCCGGCGCGTTCAGCGGCCAGCAGCCAACGATGTCTGCCTGCGGCAGCAGCTGCCGCAACGCCGTGCCAATGCCGGACACCAGCCCGCCGCCGCCCACCGCCACGCACACGGCGGCCAGGTCGGGGCACTGCTCGGCCAGCTCCACCCCTACCGTGCCCTGGCCGGCAATCACCTGCGGGTCGTTGTACGGCGAGATGTAGGTCAGCCCCTGCTGTTCCGCTGCGGCGCGTGCGGCCAACTCTGCCGCCAGCGCGTCGCCCGCCACCAGCTCCACGTGCACACCCAGCTTGCGGATGGCGTCCAGCTTCACGCTGGCGGCGTGCTCGCCGGCATACACCGTAACCGGCACGCCGACCGCGCGCCCGGCCAGCGCCACCGCCTGGCCGTGGTTGCCGGAAGAAGCGGTGATCACCCCGGCCTGGCGCGCAGCCGGCGGCAGCAGCCGGATCTTGTTGCTGGCGCCGCGGTATTTGAAGGAGCCGGTGTGCTGCTGATGCTCGGCCTTGAGGTAGACCTCGCAGCCGGTCAGCTGCGACAGCGCCGGGCTGTAATCCAGTGCGGTATAGCGGACTTGCGGGCGCAGCTGGCGGTGCGCATCGACAATGGCGTTGTAGAGTGCGGTCATCATCTCTCCCAGATGCTTGCCGGGCGGCGCTGCCGACGCGCAGCACAACAATGGATTTTTTGTACAGGATGGACTGCATTGTCCAACCCGATGCCTGAAAATCCATTAAGAACATTCCTATTTTTGCACTAGATAACAAAGTCGCCAGCGATCAAATGCCAACAGCCCGGCAGTGCCGGGCCGGGAGAAATGACAAAGCCCCTTCGCTGCGCGAAAGGGCTTTGTTGTGTAAGCAGGAAAGCGGCCGAAGCGGGCAAGTTCCTGCCACGCAGCAGCTAGCGCAGACTCACAGCGCCTGCTCGGCCTGCCACGCCGCCACAATGTGGCTGATGGCGCGCTGCCAGTCGGCCTTTTGTGCCGGCGCCAGCCAGCTGGCTTCAAAGCTGTTGCGCACCAGTTGCACGATCTCGTCGGCGCCCAGATCCAGCGCGCGGCGGCAGGCCAGCAGGTTGTCGGCCAGGTAGCCGCCAAAGTAGGCCGGGTCGTCGGAATTCACCATCGCCACCAGGCCGGCTTCCAGCATGCGGCGCAGCGGATGCTCGACCAGATCGGCAAACACTTTCAGCTTGATGTTGGACAGCGGGCACACCGTCAGCGGCATGCGCTCTGCGGCCAACCTTTGCACCAGCGCCGCATCTTCCAGGCTGCGCACGCCGTGGTCGATCCGGCATACCTGCAGCAGCTCCAGCGCCTCGCGCACGTAGGCGGCCGGGCCTTCCTCGCCGGCATGGGCGACGCAGGGCAACTCCAGCTCGCGGCAGCGGGCGAACAGGCGCTGGAACTTGGACGGCGGGTGGCCGGCCTCGCTGGAATCCAGCCCGAAGCCGTCGATGCCGGACAGATAGGGCATGGCCTGCTCCAGCACGGCAAAGCCGTCTTCCTCGCTGAGGTGGCGCAGAAAACTCATGATCAGCCGCGATGTCATGCCCCACTCCGCCTCGGCGGTTTCCAGCGCCCGGCTGATGCCGTGGTAGACGGAGGCAAAGGCGATGCCGCGCGCGGTGTGGGTCTGCGGGTCGAAGAAGATCTCGGTATGCACGATGCCGTCGGCGTGCGCGCGCTGCAGGTAGGCCCAGGTCAGGTCGTAGAAATCCTGCTCGCTCTGCAGCACGCCGGCGCCGGCGTAGTACAGGTCGAGGAAGGATTGCAGATTGCCGAAGTCGTAGGCGGCGCGCAGGCTGGCGATATCGGCATACGGCAGGGTGATGCCGTTGCGCGCGGCCAGCGCGAACATCAGCTCCGGCTCCAGCGTGCCTTCGATATGCAGGTGCAGCTCGGTCTTGGGCAGTTGCGCGATCAGTGCGTCGATGGGGTGCATGGCAGACATGGGTAGCTCCGGGCAGGTTGGCCGCAGGCGGCGGTGCGCTTTGAGCATGGTGCAAAGCGGCGGGCAGGAAAAGCAAAAAGCCCCGATTGCTCGGGGCTTTTCACATTCTGGCGGAGAGGGGGGGATTCGAACCCCCGTCAGGGTATTACCCTGAACACGCTTTCCAGGCGTGCGACTTAAACCACTCATCCACCTCTCCAGAATTCTATAAAACCGAATTTTTAAAGCCGGTTTGAAACCGGCTTTGAGGCAATCTGGCGGAGAGGGGGGGATTCGAACCCCCGTCAGGGTATTACCCTGAACACGCTTTCCAGGCGTGCGACTTAAACCACTCATCCACCTCTCCAGATGGCTTTGACAACGGCGCTAGGCGTTTCGTCGTCAGAGGCTGCGCATTCTAGGGGAGGCTCCCCATATTGGCAAGCTTTTTTGCAGAAAAATGCACATCGGGCAGCACCTTGCGGCCAACCCTGCGCCACACCGGCAACAGCCTTCGTGGCAAGCACTTGATCCGGCAGGCAAAGCCCAGGCTGGCGGCCGATCAGGTAGAATCCACCTGTTAACTTACAACAAGCTGTTTTCAAGCCATGCGTATCGCTCTTGCCCAGTTCAACCCGGTGGTGGGTGACATCCCCGGCAACACCCAGAAGATTCTCGACCTCGCCCATGCCGCCATGGCGCAGGGTGCCGACATACTGGTCACCCCGGAGCTGGCGCTCACCGGCTACAGCCCGGAAGACCTGCTGCTGCGCGACCAGTTCTATCGCGACATCGCCCGCGGCCTGGACGCGCTGGAGATGCTGGACGGCATCACTCTGGTGATCGGCCACCCGGTGAAGCTGGGCAACGAGCGCTTCAACGCCGCCACCGTGCTGCGCGACGGCCACCGACTGGGCCAGTATCACAAGATGCTGCTGCCGAATAACGAAGTATTCGATGAATGCCGCTACTTCACCCCCGGCGCCGCGCCGCTGGTATTCGAGCAGAACGGCGTGCAGGTGGGCGTGCTGATCTGCGAAGACGTGTGGTCGGTGGAGCCGGCGGCGGAAACCGCCGATGCCGGCGCGCAGGTGATCGTGTCGCTGAACGCCTCGCCGTTCCACCGCAACAAGATCGCCACCCGCCACGAAGTGCTGCGCTACCGCGTGGAAGAAACCGGCGTGCCGATGGCCTACGTCAACCTCACCGGCGGCCAGGACGAACTGGTGTTCGACGGCGGCTCCTTCGCCCTCAACCAGGCCGGCGACGTGGTGGCGCAGGCCGCCGCCTATGACGACGAGCTGCTGCTGCTGGACGTGATCGACGGCGACATCGCCGCTGCCCCGGTTGCCGCGCTGCCGGACGAGCTGGAAAGTATCTACCGCGCGCTGGTGGTGGGCGTGCGCGACTACATCGGCAAGAACCGCTTCCCCGGCGCCCTGCTCGGCCTGTCCGGCGGCATCGATTCCGCGCTGACACTGGCGGTGGCGGTAGACGCGCTGGGCGCCGACAAGGTGCACGCGGTGATGATGCCCTCGCGCTACACCGCCGACATCAGCGTGGAGGACAGCCGCGACATGATCGCCCGCCTGGGCGTGAAGTACGACGAAATCGAAATCTGGCCGATGTACGAAAGCTTCATGCAGGCACTGGCGCCCTCCTTTGCTGGCCTGGATGCCGACACCACCGAGGAAAACCTGCAGGCGCGCATCCGCGGCACCCTGCTGATGGCACTGTCCAACAAGAGCGGCAAGCTGGTGCTGACCACCGGCAACAAGTCGGAAATGACCACCGGCTACTGCACGCTGTACGGCGACATGGCCGGCGGCTTCGCGGTGCTGAAGGACGTGGCCAAGACCCTGGTGTTCGCGCTGTGCCGCTGGCGCAATACCGTGGGCGACGTGATTCCGGAGCGGATCATCACCCGCCCGCCGTCCGCCGAACTGCGCCCGGACCAGAAAGACCAGGACAGCCTGCCGCCGTACGAGGTGCTGGACGCCATCATGGAGCGCTACGTGGAAGGCAACCAGTCCGCCGCCGACATTGTGGCCGCCGGTTTTGCCGAAGCGGACGTGAACAAGGTGGTGCGGCTATTGAAGATCAACGAATACAAGCGCCGCCAGGCGCCGGTAGGCCCGCGCATCACCCACCGCGGCTTCGGCAAGGACTGGCGCTACCCGATCACCAACCGCTTCATGTAAGCGGCGGCGGCAAGGTTGGCCGCAGGCTTGCGGCCAACGTCACGCATTCGTTAACAAAAGTGCACGAACAGTCACCGGGAAGCATGGTCAGATTCGGGACCGTTTCACCGACAGGAACCTCATGAAAGCATTCGCCAGTCTCGCGCTGTGCTGCGCGCTGATCGCCCCGGCCAACGCCGCCGCCATCCCGCAGCTCAAGGCCTTTGTTGCCGGCACCAAGACCCTTTCCGCCAGCTTCAGCCAGACCGTGACCAGCAAGAACGGCCAGGAAAAAGCCAGCGGCCAGATGGAAATCCAGCGCCCCGGCAAGCTGCGCTGGACCTACACCCAGCCCTACGAGCAGCTGATCGTCGGCGACGGCAAGACACTGTGGGTGTACGACAAGGAGCTGGCGCAGATCACCAAGCGCAACCAGGGCAGCACCCTGGGCAGCAGCCCGGCGGCACTGCTGGCCGGCAGCAATGCCATCGAGCGTGACTACCTGCTGCGCGAGGTAGGCAGCCAGGGCCAGGTGGAATGGCTGGCCGCCACCCCGCGCAAGGCCGACAACACCTTCGAAGGCATCAAGATGGGCTTCACCGCCAACCAGCTGGTGGAGATGGAACTCACCGACAGCTTCGGCAACGTCACCCGCATCAGCTTCAGCAACATCAAGAAGAACCCGCCGCTGGCTGCCGGCCACTTCAGCTTCACCCCGCCCAAGGGCGTGGACGTGGTCAGCGAGTAAGCCATGGACCTGTTTGCGCGCGAGCCGGTAAAACCGCTGGCCGAAGCCATGCGGCCAACCTCGCTGGATGAAGTCATCGGCCAGCAGCACCTGATCGGCGCCGGCAAGCCGCTGCGGCTGGCGGTGGAAGCACAGGTGCCGCACTCCATGATCCTGTGGGGGCCGCCCGGCGTGGGCAAGACCACGCTGGCGCGCATCCTGGCGGGTGCCTTCGACGCCGAGTTCATCCCGCTGTCGGCGGTGCTGTCCGGGGTGAAGGAAATCCGCGAGGCAGTGGAGCGCGCCCATGCCACGCTGCAGCAGAGCGGGCGGCGCACCATCCTGTTCGTCGACGAGGTGCACCGCTTCAACAAGAGCCAGCAGGATGCCTTCCTGCCGTTCGTGGAATCCGGCCTGCTCACCTTCATCGGCGCCACAACCGAGAACCCCTCGTTCGAAGTCAACGCCGCGCTGCTGTCGCGCGCCCAGGTCTACGTGCTGAAATCGCTGGAGAGCGCCGACCTGCTGGCGCTGCTGCAGCGGGTGCAGGCCAGCGGCCGGCTGGACGGCATCAGCTTTGCCGACGGCGCCGCCGAGGCGCTGGCCGGCTACGCCGACGGCGACGCGCGCCGCTTCCTCAACCTGCTGGAGCAGACCATCACCGCCGCGCGCGCGCGCAAGATCGCCAGTGTGGCGGCCGACTTCCTGGCCGAGGTGCTCACCGTCAGCGCCCGCCGCTTCGACAAGGGCGGCGACAACTTCTACGACCAGATCTCCGCGCTGCACAAATCGGTGCGCGGCTCGCACCCGGACGCCGCGCTGTACTGGCTGACACGCATGCTGGACGGCGGCGCCGACCCGCGCTACCTGGCGCGACGCATCGTGCGCATGGCGTGGGAAGACATCGGCCTGGCCGACCCGCGCGCCATGCAGATCGCCAATGACGCCGCCGCCACCTACGAACGGCTGGGCAGCCCGGAAGGCGAACTGGCGCTGGCGCAGGCGGTGATCTACCTGGCGGTGGCGGCCAAGAGCAACGCCGGCTACATGGCCTACAACCAGGCCCGCGCCTTCGTGAAGCAGGACAAGAGCCGCGAAGTGCCGGTGCACCTGCGTAACGCCCCCACCAGGCTGATGCAGGAGCTGGGCTACGGCCACGACTACCGCTACGCCCACGACGAGCCGCACGGCTACGCCGCCGGCGAAACCTACTTCCCCGACGGCATGGACGAACCCGGCTGGTACCAGCCAGTGCCACGCGGCCTGGAGAGCAAGATCGCCGACAAACTGGCCTTCCTGCGCCAGCTGGACGAGGACGCCGGCAAGGAATGAAGCCGCTGCGCTAGCGCAGCGGCTGCACAGCGCAAAGCCGCATCGAACACCAGCACCACCACGGCACCCGACTCCCCGCCAAGGTTGGCCGCACGTGCGCGAAACGGGACAAACCCCGCCGCAAACCATTACACTTGCGTAGTTCGCGCCCTGATCGGCGCAGCCGGTGCTCAACCGGCGGCAAGACTTGCCCCGTTCGCCCACGGCGGGCGGCAGATATCACAAAATTCAAGAACACAGGATTTGACCCATGCTGGATATTCAACTGCTGCGCAGCAATATCGACGAAGTGGCCGCCCGTCTGGCCGGCCGTGGCTACACGCTGGACGTGGATGCCTTCAACACGCTGGAAGCCGAACGCAAATTCCTGCAGACCCGCATGCAGGATCTGCAGTCCAAGCGCAACACCGTTTCCAAGCAGATCGGCATCGCCAAGAAGAACGGCGAGGACGTGTCCGCCATCATGGCCGAGGTGGCCAACCTGGGCGACGAGCTGAAGGCTGCCGAGGAAGGCTTTGCCGGCGTGCAGCAGAAGCTGGACGGCTGGCTGATGTCCATCCCCAACCTGCCGCACGAATCGGTGCCGGTGGGCAAGGACGAGAACGACAACGTGGAAGTGCGCCGCTGGGGCAGCCCGCGCCAGTTCGAATTCGAGGTGAAAGACCACGTGGACGTGGGCGCACCGCTGGGCCTGGATTTCGACACCGGCGCCAAGCTGTCCGGCGCGCGCTTCACCGTGCTCAAGGGCGAGATCGCCCGCCTGCACCGCGCCCTGGCGCAGTTCATGCTGAACACCCACACCGGCGAGCACGGCTACACCGAGCACTACACCCCGTACATCGTCAACGACAGCGCACTGTTCGGTACCGGCCAGCTGCCCAAGTTTGCCGAAGACATGTTCAAGGTGACCCGCGGCGGCGAGGAAGGCACCGTTGACCAGTACCTGATCTCCACCTCGGAAATCACCCTCACCAACACCGTGTCCGACAGCATCCTGAAGGAAGAGGAGCTGCCGAAGAAGCTGACCGCGCACTCGCCCTGCTTCCGCTCCGAAGCCGGCAGCTACGGCCGCGACACCCGTGGCCTGATCCGCCAGCACCAGTTCGACAAGGTGGAGATGGTGCGCATCGAGAAGCCGGAAGACTCCTACGCCGCGCTGGAAGAAATGGTGGGCCACGCCGAGAACATCCTGAAGGCGCTGGGCCTGCCCTACCGCGTGATTACCCTGTGCACCGGCGACATGGGCTTTGGCTCCGCCAAGACCTACGACTTGGAAGTGTGGCTGCCGGCGCAGAATACCTACCGCGAGATTTCCAGCTGCTCCAACTGCGAATCCTTCCAGGCGCGCCGCATGCAGGCCCGCTACAAGGACGCGGGCGGCAAGAACCAGCTGGTGCACACCCTGAACGGCTCCGGCCTGGCAGTGGGCCGCACGCTGGTAGCGGTGCTGGAGAACTACCAGAACGCCGATGGCAGCGTGACCATTCCGGAAGCGCTGCGTCCGTACATGGGCGGCAAGGACAAGATCGGCGCTTAATACTTGCTCATAAGGTTGGCCGCATGCGGCCAACCTTAGCCGCGCAATGCAAAACGGGCCTCTGCATGCAGAGGCCCGTTGTCATGCTGCCTGCCGGTTTATGCCAGCTGCAGCGTGTTGTGCGGGTCGATCACGAATTTCTTCGGCGCGCCGCCATCGAAGGCGCGGTAGCCTTCCGGTGCCTGGTCCAGCGTGATGATTTCCACGTTGACGATGTCGGCAATCGGCAGGCGGTCCCACAGAATCGCCTGCATCAGGTTGCGGTTGTACTTCATCACCGGGGTCTGGCCGGTGTGGAAGCTGTGCGACTTGGCCCAGCCGAGGCCGAAGCGGATGCTCAGGCTGCCCTTCTTGGCTGCCGCGTCCACTGCGCCCGGGTCGTCGGTCACGTACAGGCCGGGGATGCCGATGCCGCCGGCTACCTTGGTGATTTCCATCAGCGAGTTCAGCACCGTGGCCGGCGCTTCCTCATGGCTGCCGGCACCGTGGCCGCGTGCCTCGAAGCCGACGCAATCCACCGCGCAATCCACTTCCGGCGAGCCCAGCAGGGCGGCGATCTGTTCGCCCAGGGTGGCGTCCAGCGACAGGTCCACGGTTTCGAAGCCTACCGCGCGGGCATGTGCCAGGCGGTCGGCGTTCATGTCGCCCACGATCACCACCGCGGCACCCAGCAGGCGCGCGGAGGCGGCAGCTGCCAGGCCCACCGGGCCGGCACCGGCCACGTACACGCTGGCGCCCGGCTTCACGCCGGCCATTACCGCGCCGTGGTAGCCGGTAGGCAGAATGTCGGACAGGCAGGTCAGGTCGCGGATCTTGGCCATGGCGCGATCCTTGTCCGGGAACTTCAGCAGGTTGAAGTCGGCGTACGGCACCATCACGTATTCGGACTGGCCGCCGATCCAGCCGCCCATGTCCACGTAGCCGTAGGCGCCACCGGCGCGCGCCGGGTTCACGTTCAGGCACACGCCGGTATGCTGGTCCTTGCAGGTGGTGCAGCGGCCGCAGGCCACGTTGAACGGCACCGACACCAGGTCGCCCACTTGCAGGGTTTCCACGTCATGGCCAACCTCGATCACCACGCCGGTGATTTCGTGGCCCAGCACCAGGCCGATCGGCGCGGTAGTCCGGCCGCGCACCATGTGCTGGTCGGAACCGCAGATATTGGTGGTAACCACCTTCAGAATCACACCGTGGCCGATTGCGCGTCCGCGCGGGTCCACCATGCGCGGATCATCGATCTCGCGCACTTCGACCTTACCAGGCCCCATATACACCACACCGCGATTGTTGCTCATTGCATGTCTCCGCTTTGTTCGATGGGTAGTGACTGACAGCGGCGGCCCTGGCTTGCAGGGTGGCGCCGGCACGGCACGGGCTGTGCCGCGTCCGCGAGACTACCTGCCCGACATGGGCAGCAAACGCGTGGAAAACGGTGTGGATCGGTCGTCAGGCGACATCCTTGCCACAGGCGACGCCGGCAGGTACAAAACCGCCGCCTCGGGCGGGGACAGTGCAACAAAAAGGCGACAATGGCGCCCGGCAAAAGCGGGCAAGCCCTTGTTTTTACAGCCGGCGGCTAGTGGTCCGCAGGGTCGAAGCGCTGTGCGTAGTGGCGGAACTCCGGGCCCGGCATCGGCTTGCCGTACAGATAGCCCTGCGCCATGTGGCAGCCCTGCTCGCGCAGGAAGTCGCGGTGCGCCGGCAGCTCCACGCCTTCGGCCACGATGGACAGGCCCAGGCTGCGGCCCATGGAGATCACTGCCGAGGCGATGGCGGCATCGTCCTTGTCCTCGTGCAGGTGGGCGATGAAGGAACGGTCGATCTTCAGCACCTGCACCGGCAGGCGCTTGAGGTAGGCCAGCGAGGAATAGCCGGTGCCGAAGTCGTCGATGGACAGGGTAATGCCCATGGCGCGCAGCCCTTCCAGCGCGCGGCCAACCTCCAGGTCGCTGTCCATCGCCGTGCTTTCGGTGATTTCCAGCTCCAGGCTGGCCGCAGGCAGGCCGGTTTCATCCAGCACCTGCTGTACCGTGTCGACGATATTGCCGAACTTGAGCTGGCGCCCGGACAGGTTCACCGCCACCCGGCCGGCAAAACCCAGCTCCTGCTGCAGCGCGTGGGTATAGCGGCAGGCTTCGCTCAGCACCCAGGCGCCCAGCGGCACGATCAGCGCCGACTCTTCCGCCACCGGAATGAACTCCACCGGCGACACCAGGCCCATTTCCGGGTGCTGCCAGCGCACTAGCGCCTCCATGCCCACCAGCTTGCCGCTGGCCAGATCGACCTTGGGCTGATACCACACCTGGAACTCGCTGCGCGTCAGCGCGCGGTGCAGGCCGTATTCCAGCTTCAGCCGCGCCATGGCGCTGGCGTTCATGTCGGCGGTGTAGAACTGGAAGGCGTTCTTGCCGCGGTTCTTGGCGCGGTACATGGCGGCATCGGCATTCACCAGCAGGCTGTCGGCGGTGCTGCCGTCCTCCGGGTACATGGCGATGCCCAGGCTGGCGGACACGAATACCTTGCTGCTGCCGCCCAGCACCACCTCGCCGGCAATGCCGTCCAGCACGTCCTGCGCCAGGCTGGCCACGCTGTTGGGCGAGCCGACATTGGGCAGCAGCAGAGTGAACTCGTCGCCGGCCAGCCGCGCCACGGTGCAGCCCATTGGCGCTTCGGTCTGCAGCCGCGAGGCGATCTTCACCAGCAGCTCGTCGCCGGCCTGGTGGCCCAGGGTGTCGTTGATCAGCTTGAAGCGGTCCAGATCGATGAACATCAACGCCATGCGCTGGTTATGTTCCCGCGCCTGCTCGATGGCGCTTTGCAGCTTCTCGCCGAACAGGGTGCGGTTGGGCAGGCCGGTCAACGCGTCGTGGTTGGCGAGGAAGTGCAGCCGCTCCTCCGCCTGTTTGCGCTGGGTGATGTCGGAGAACACCGCCACGTAATGGCGGATGCCGCCGTTACCGTCGGGAATGCCGGTGATGGTGAGGTGCTCGGTGTACAGCAGGCCACTCTTGCGCCGGTTCACCACCTCGCCCTGCCAGTAGCCGTCCAGCTTGAGCTGGCGCCACATATGCTCGTAGAAATCCGGCGACTGGCGGCCGGATTTCAGCACCGCCGGCGTCTTGCCCTGCACTTCCGCCAGGGTGTAGCCGGTAATGCGGGTAAACGCCGGGTTTACCGACTGGATCACACCGCTGTCGTCGGTGATCACAATGCCTTCCAGCGTGGATTCAAACACCTTGTCCGCCAGCTGCAGGCTCTGCCGCGAGCGCAGCAGCGCCTCGTCGCGCTCGCGCAACGCGGTGCGCAGCTCCACCAGGAACTCCTGCTCCATGGTGGCCAGAATGTCGGACATGCCGATGATGGCCAGCAAGCTGCCATTGTCCGCGCCCACGCCAAGGTGGCGGGTGCGCCCTTCCAGCAGCACGCGGCGGGCATTGAGCAGCGTCATCTGGTTCGGCACCGTGCGCAGCGGGTGGCTGGCAATCGCCGACACCTGCAGGCTGCTGTCGCCACCGGCGACAAAACGCACCACGTCGCGCTGGGTCAGAATGCCCCAGCTGCCGTCCGGGTAGCGCACGCCCAGCGCCTCCACCGACAGTTCGCTCATCCGGCTCATCGCCGTCACCACCAGCGCGTCAGACTCCACCACCACCAGCGGCTTGTGCAGCATATTGTCCAGCCGCTTCAGGCGCAGGAAGAACTCGGCATCCTGGTTGATGACGATATCGGTGGCCGACACCATGCCCAGCAGCTTGCCGGTGCGCGGGTCGGTCACGATCAGGTGGCGCACCTTGTTTTCGTGCATGCAGGCGGCGGCATCCTGTATCGAGGCATCGGCCGGGATGCTCAGCACCGGAGAGGTCATGAAGCCGCGCACCGCGCACTGCGCCACATCGGGGTGGAACAGGTCCAGCTTGACCACGTCGCTTTCGGTCCAGATTCCCAGCGGCCCGCCGCTGCCATCCACCACGACTATCGAGCCGCAGCGGGCATGGCACATGGCCTGCGCTGCCTCGCTTACCGGGGTATCCGGCGCGCAGGTCAGCACATTACGGGAAACGATCGATTCAACAGCGGTAAAGGTCACGCGTGCTCCAGACAGTACTTGCAGCCAAGTGCTTTATATTCATCGCATCCAGCTGAAAGACATTGATAAGAAACAAATTCTGTAAAAAAGAGTAAGTACATTATTCGATAGTCATCACATTTAATCAATCCACTACATATTCAATCAATTCCAATAACATCCATCATCCAGCAATAAATATCTGTTTCAAAACCACGCGGCGCAATGCGATGACGACAAACCGCGCCGACACCAGCCAGAGAATGCCGGCAAAACCCCTGCCGGTGAACGATAAATAAGTATCGTCACGCCTTGCCGGAGCCGGATCATGGACGTTTCACGCATCAACTCTGCCGGGTTCATGCCGCCTGGGCAGCTGGTCAGCACCGCCGCCAAGGCCAGGGCGGAGGAGAAGCAGGCGGTACAGCAGGAACGGGTTACCCTGAGCCAGACGCAGGATGAGCAGGCCCCGCTTACCTACGGCAAGCCAGGCGCCACCCCGGCCACGCCTGCCGACCCGGATGCAGCGGGCACGGCGGCAACGGCGGCCACACCCGCCACGCAAGGCCCGCAGGATCTGGCCGCCATGCTGGAAGAGTCCGACCGCAAGGTCAGCGAATTCATGCAGATGCTGGGCGGTATGCTGCAGAAGCAGGGGCTGGAGTGGAGCAAGGTCATCAGCGGTGAACAACACCTGAGCGCCGACCCGCAGACCATCAAGGCGGCGCAGGCGGCCATCGCCCCGGATGGCGAATTCGGCGTGAAGAACACCGCGCAGCGCATCCTCAGCTTTGCCCGCAGCATGATAGGCGACGACCCCAGCCGGCTAGATGCGGTGCGCCAGGCGGTGAGCAAGGGCTTTGACGACGCCAAGGCGGCGCTGGGCGGCGCACTGCCGGACATCAGCAAGCAGACCTACGACACGATCATGGCCGAGTTCGACCGCTGGTCCAAGGACGGCCTGCCGGCCAACGGGCCGATTACCCTGCCGGACAACAGCGGCAGCAATGATGGCAGCACCACCACCGCCGATGGCGGCACAAACAGCAGCGGCCAGGCGGCAGCCTGACGCGGCAGGCGCTATCCGCTTGCGGCCAACCCCTAAGAGCATGTTCACGATCTGCTGCGCTTCGGCGATACCGCGTTGAAAACGTCTTCGGAATGCTCATTGACTTCATGTCAACTCCGCTTCCTCAGCCGTTTTCGCCTTGTCTCGCCCTAGCTCGCTAGATCGTGAACACACTCTAAGGTTGGCCGCATCGTTTTGAGCCGTATCACCTTGCCTGGCGCGGCGAGGCGCTCTGCTATACTGCCGGCTTTGCCGAATTCACGTTCTTTGCCCGCCGCATGACCACCCCCACCCTGCCCGAACTCAAAGCCGCCCTGTCCACCTGCCTGATCCGCGACCGCTATGGCCTGAAGCGCAAGCTGGCCGACGCCGAGCAGCGCAGCAAGCGCCAGCAGCCGGCAGACCGCCTGCTGGCCGACATCGCCGCACAGATCGCCAAATCCGCCAGCCGCGCCGCGGTGCGCGCCCAGCATCTGCCCAGGCCGAGCTTCGACGACGCGCTGCCGGTCAACCAGAAGCTGGACGACATCAAGGCGGCGATTGCCGCCAACCAGGTGGTGATCATCTGCGGCGAAACCGGCTCCGGCAAAACCACGCAGCTGCCCAAAATCTGCCTGGAGCTGGGCCGCGGCGTGTACGGGCTGATTGGCCACACCCAGCCGCGCCGGCTTGCCGCCCGTTCGGTAGCCACCCGCATCGCGCAGGAGCTGGGCAGCGAGCTGGGCAACCACGTCGGTTTCAAGGTGCGCTTCACCGACAAGCTGTCGGAGCGCAGCGTCATCAAACTGATGACCGACGGCATCCTGCTGGCGGAAACGCAGACCGACCGCCACCTGGAAGCCTACGACACCATCATCATCGACGAGGCGCACGAGCGCAGCCTCAACATCGACTTCCTGCTGGGCTACCTGAAGCAGTTGCTGCCTCGCCGGCCGGACCTGAAAGTGATCATCACCTCGGCCACCATCGACGCCGACCGCTTCGCCCGCCACTTCAATAACGCGCCGGTGATCGAGGTTTCCGGCCGTACCTACCCGGTGGAAGTGCGCTACCGCCCGCTGAAGCAGCGCGACGAAGACGAGCGCGAAATGGAGATGGAAGACGCCATCGTCGAGGCGGTGGAGGAAATCTCGCGTCACGGCCCCGGCGACATGCTGGTCTTCCTGCCCGGCGAGCGCGAGATCCGCGACACCGCCGACAAGCTGCGCCGCAGCGGCATCCGCCACTACGAGGTGCTGCCGCTGTTCGCGCGGCTGTCCAACGAGGACCAACAGAAGATCTTCAAGCCCTCCGGCGGCCGCCGCATCGTGCTGGCCACCAACGTGGCGGAAACCTCGCTCACCGTGCCCGGCATCAAGTACGTGATCGACACCGGCCTCGCGCGCATCAAGCGCTACAGCCCGCGCGCCAAGGTGGAACAGCTGCAGGTGGAGAAGATCTCGCAGGCCGCCGCGCGCCAGCGTGCCGGCCGCTGTGGCCGGGTGGAAGCCGGTGTCTGCGTGCGGCTGTACGACGAGGCCGACTTCAACGCCCGTGGCGCGTTTACCGACCCGGAAATCGTGCGCAGCAGCCTGGCGGCGGTGATCCTGCGCATGGCGGCGCTGCGCCTGGGCCAGGTGGACCAGTTCCCCTTCATCGAACCGCCGTCCAGCCGACTGATCGCCGACGGCTACCAGGCGCTGCAGGAGCTGGGCGCGGTGGACGAGGCGCTGCAGCTCACCCAGGTGGGCAAGGAGCTGGCGCGCATTCCGGTGGACCCGAAGGTTGGCCGCATGCTGCTGGCCGGCCGCGAGCACCACTGCGTGCGCGAGGTGCTGATCATCGCCGCCGCGCTGTCGGTGCAGGACCCGCGCGAGCGGCCGTTCGAGGCACGCGAGGCCGCCGACCGCGCCCATGCCCGCTTCAGCGACGAAAAATCCGATTTCCTGTCCTTCCTGCATCTGTGGGACTTCTTTGCCGACGCGCTGAGCAACAAGCAGAGCAACCGCCAGCTGGTGAACCTGTGTCACCAGCACTTCCTGTCGCACCTGCGCATGCGCGAATGGCGCGAGCTGCACGCGCAGCTGGCGGAGATTGCCGCCGACATGAACCTGATCGAGCGCGAGGCGGCGCATGCACCGGCAGCCGCAACCGGCGGCGAAGCCACGCCGAAGAAGCGCGCACAGGCCGAAGCACTGGCCTACGAGAAGCTGCACAAGGCGCTGCTCACCGGCCTGATCGGCAATCTCGGCATGAAGTCGCAGGAAGGCGACGACTACAACGGCGCGCGCGGCGGCAGCTTTTTGATGTTCCCCGGCTCCGGCCTGAAAAAGGCTCGCCCGAAGTGGCTGATGGCCGCCGAGCTGGTGGAAACCACCAAGCTGTACGCCCGCTGCGTGGCGCGCGTGGAGCCGGACTGGGTGGAGGACGTGGCGCCGCACCTGGTGAAACTGCATCACTTCGACCCGCACTGGGAAAAGTCGCGCGGCGAGGTGGTGGCCAGCGAACGCGTGACCCTGTTCAGCCTGACGCTGATCGCCCGCCGCCCGGTAAGCTACGGCCGCATCGCACCGGAGGAGGCGCGCGAGCTATTCATCCGCGGCGCGCTGGTGGCCATGGAATACGTCAGCAATGCGCCGTTCTTCCAGCGCAACCAGCAGCTGATCCGCGAGGTGGAGCAACTGGAGCACAAGGCACGCCGCCAGGACGTGCTGGTGGATGAAGAGGCGCTGTTCGCCTTCTACGCCGAGCGCATTCCGGCCGACGTGGTGGATGCCGCCAGCTTTGAAGCCTGGCGCAAGGACGCGGAAGCGGCCAACCCCAAGCTGCTGTTCCTCACCCGCGAGGAACTGATGCGCCACACCGCCGAAAATGTGTCGGAAACCCAGTTCCCGGAATACCGCGAGCTGGCCGGCAGCCGCTGCCGCCTGCGCTACCGTTTCGAGCCGAACCACCCGCTGGACGGCGTCACCATCGACCTGCCGCTGGCGGCGCTGAACACGCTGGAGCCGGCCGAGTTCGAATGGCTGGTGCCGGGCATGATCCGCGACAAGCTGCAGGCCATGATCAAGAGCCTGCCCAAGCAGATTCGCCGCAGCTGCGTGCCGGTGCCGGACTTCGTTACCCGCTTCCTGCTGACCAACCCGGATCAGTTCAAGCCGATCGCCCCGCAACTGGCGCACTTCATCCTGCGCGAGACCGGCGGCGTGAAGGTGGACCCGCTGGAGTTCGATACCGTGGAGCTGCCGCCGCACCTGCAGTTCAACTTCCGCATCATCGACGACGGCAAACAGGAGATCGGCATGGGCCGCGACCTGATCGCGCTGCAGAAGCAGTTCGGCCAGGCGGCGCAGCTCACCTTCCGCGACACCAGCGCCGAATTCGAACGCGATCATGTGGAAGCCTGGGACTTCGGCGAACTGCCGCAGGCGATCCAGTTCGCCCGTGGCCGCCAGCAGCTCACCGGCTTTCCGGCGCTGACGCTGGAAAACGACGGCAAGGGCGAACACGTGGCGATCCGCCTGTTCGATACCGAGGGTGCGGCCAACCATGCGCACCGCCAGGGCGTGGTGCGCCTGCTGCAGTACCAGTTGAAGGAACACATGAAGCAGCTGGGCAAGGGCCTGCCAGGCATGACCCAGCTGGGCCTGCAGCTGCGCACGGTGTGCAATGTGGACGAGCTGCTGCAGGATGCGATTGCCGCCATCTGCGACCGCGCCTTCATCGGCGACGACGAGCTGCCGCGCAATGAAAAAGCCTTCAACGAGCAGAAATCGCGCGCACGCACCCGCCTGCCGGCGGTGACGCAGGCAGTGACCAGCTACCTGAACCAGATCGCCGCCGAATACCAGGCGCTGGCGCCCAGGCTGCAAAAGCACAAGCTGGGCTTCGAGCTTAACCAGCAGCTGGGCCGCCTGGTGTACAAGGGCTTTCTTGCCGTGACACCGTGGCCACAACTGCCGCAGCTGCCGCGCTATATGAAGGCGATGAGCCTGCGCATGGACAAGCAGCCCACCAACGCCCAGCGCGATGGCCAGCGTGGCGCGGAGATTCGCGATGTCTGGGCGAAATGGGAGGCGCGCATGGCGGAAGAAACCGCACGCGGCCAACCTTCGGCCGAACTGCAGGCGTACCGCTGGCATATCGAGGAATTACGCGTGAGTTTATTCGCCCAGGAGCTCAAGACTCCGTATCCGGTGTCGATGAAACGGCTAGTGAAGCTATGGGACGAATTGCCGCGCAATTATTAATACAGTACGGCACGGTCCCCACGCGCATTTGTGCCAGAATCAGAATAGTATTGCTGCACTCGCTTACATATCGATGCCATGGCTAAACCGGACAACGCGCCAGTACTGAACCAGGCCTTCAGGGTGGGAGAAGCCCTGCAGGAGAACGTGTATACACGTAATGGCCTGCTGTTGCTGAAAAAAGGCCACTACGTGCTGAGCGAGAGCCAGCGCGAACGGCTGGTGCGCATGGGCGTTACCGTGCCGGGCGGCCACATGGCGCCGGTGGAAAGCGATCTGGCGCGCATCGGCGATTTCAGCCCGTTCGAGGAAGTCCAGCATGCCGCGCGGCACCTGGATTACCTGCTGGGCGCCGGCCTGAGTTCGCAGGGCTTCGAGCAGCGGGTGCGCGCGCTGGCCAACCGGCTGGCCGCGTTTACCCAGCGGGCGCCGGACGGCATGCTGGCCGCGGTGCTGCTGGTGCCGGTGAACAAATACGCCGCCGCGCACAGCGTGCACGTGGTCATCATCCTGACCATGCTGGCGGGCAAGCTGGACCTGCCGCCGGAGGTGAAGAACAGCCTGCTGTGCGCCGCGCTGACCATGAACCTGTCGATTGCCTCGCTGATGGACAATCTGCACCACCAGCGCAAACCGCTGAGCGACGAACAGAAGCAACAGATCGAGGCGCATCCGCTGTTGTCATCCGCCATGCTGCGCGAACTGAACGTGCATGACGAGCTGTGGCACCAGCTGGTGCAGACCCACCACGAACAATGGAACGGCAGCGGCTACCCCTACGGCCTCGGCCGCGAGCACATCGAGACGCTGTCGCACCTGCTGCACCTGGCCGATGTCACCGCCGCCAAACTGGCACCGCGCGGCTACCGGGCGGCGCTGAAACCCAACAAGGCGCTGGCCAGCGTATTCCTGGAGGCGGACAAATCCTTCGACCACCACCTGACCTCGCTGCTGGTAAAGGAGCTGGGCATCTACCCGCCAGGCTGCTTCGTGCGGCTGGCCAACCAGGAAATGGGCGTGGTACTGCAACGCCGCAACCGCGCCAACGCCCCCTGCGTGGCCGCGCTGCGCAGCAACGACGGCGCCTCCTACAGCAAGCCGCAGCTACGCGAAGCCAGCAAGAGCCAATACAAGATCATGCACGCCCTGGATCAACAACAGATCGGCATCCGGCCGCAGTACCTGGCCAGCCTGTGGAAACGCCAGCGCATCACGCCGCTGCTGCCGCACGATCAGTAATGCCGACCATCCAGCCGTGCCATAAGGCAACACCGACATGAGCAAGCCCGCCAACCCGCTGACAGCCAACATGATCAACATCGGCAAGATTCCCGCCGATGTGTTCGCCAAGAACGGCATGCTGTTCATCAAGCAGGGTCACTATGTACTGACCCAGGAGCAGAAACAGCGCCTGGTGGAACATGGCCACCTGACCAGCCACGACCGCGCCGCGCTGGTGGAAAAAGAGCTGCGCGAGCGCCGTGAGAAGCAGGAGCAGGAACGCCGCGAGCAGGCCAACCGCAACAGCAACCCGATACTGGAAATGGATCGGCTGTCGCACAAGGTATCCGGCCTGCTGAACCGCTTTTTCGAGTTCCGCCATTTCGAGCTGGAAATCAGCCACGTGGCGGACAGCCTGATCCGCCTCGCCCAGCAGCATCCGGACGGCCTGATCGCCGCCTGTCTGCTGGCGCCGGCACGCGACTACGGCAGCACCCACAGCCTGCATACTGCCGCCGTGCTGGCCATCCTCGGCAAGCGGCTGAACCTGCCGCGTGCCGAACACCACGTACTGCTGTGCGCGGCGCTGACCATGAACATCTCCGCCACCATGCTGCACACCGAGCTGGATCGGCAGCAGGAGCCGATGAACGAGGAACAGCGCTCGGAGATGTATGCCCACCCGCTGCTCACCTCCGCCATCCTGCGCGATCTGAAAGTGGAGGACGAACGCTGGCACCTGCTGGTGCAGCAGCATCACGAAGACTGGAACGGCGGCGGCTACCCGTATGGCCTGAGCAAGGAGCAGATCGACCCGGGTGCGCACCTGATTCACCTCACCGACGTGCTGACCGCGCTGATGACCACCCATGCGCACCGCCCCGGCCACCTGCCGTCAGTGGCGCTGGGCAAGCTGTACCGTGGCGACTTCAGCGCCTTCGACTCGCGCTTCGTGGCACTGCTGATCAAGGAAATCGGCATCTACCCGCCTGGCAGCTTCGTGCGCCTGGTCAACGGCGAAATCGCGGTGGTGGTGCAGCGCCCGCCGGAAGGCCGCGGCAACACGCCGCGCGTAGCGGCGGTGCGCGCCGGCAGCGGCGACATGTACGGCGAACCGCTACCGCGCAATACCGCGCTCAGCGAGTACGCCATCAGCGGCCCGGTATCGCAGAAGGAAGCCGGCATCCGCCCTGCCTTCCTGGTGAAGCTGTGGGGCTGAAAGACTCTCTGACGCCAGCAACGAAAAAACCTGCCGCCGGCAGGTTTTTTCAATGCTCAAGGTTGGCCGCAAGCCTCAGCCGAAGCGCTCGTCCTCGGCCAGGTAGCGCCACTGCCCGGTAGGCAGATCGCCCAGCATGATGCTGCCGATACGGATGCGCTTGAGGCCCACCACGCGCAGGCCCACCAGTTCGCACATGCGGCGGATCTGGCGCTTCTTGCCCTCGCGCAGGATGAAGCGCAGCTGATCCTGGTTCTGCCACCACACCTTGGCCGGCAGCAGTGCCTCGCCATCCAGCGACAGGCCGTGATTCAGCAGTCGCAGGCCGTCGGCGTTCAATTCGCCTTCCACCCGCACCAGGTATTCCTTTTCCACCTCGGAATTCTCGCCGATGATTTCCTTGGCCACACGGCCATCCTGGGTCAGTACCAGCAGGCCCACCGAATCGATGTCCAGGCGGCCGGCCGGCGCCAGCCCTTTCAGATGGTCTCGCGAGAAGCGGTGATTGCTGCGGTCGCCGCTCCAGTGGGTTTCCGGGCGGATCAGCACCGCGGCCGGCTGGTAGCCATCCTCGGCCTGGCCGGAGACATAGCCCACCGGCTTGTTGAGCAGGATGGTGACGCGCTGCGACTGTGCCGCCAGCGCCTGCTTGTCCACCACGATATGGTCGTCCGGGCCGACTTTCTGCCCCAGCACGGCTACCGCGCCGTTGACCTTCACCCAGCCCTTTTCGATATAGACATCCGCTTCGCGACGCGAGCAGACGCCCATTTCCGCCAGGCGTTTGGACAAACGCACCGTCTCCATATATCTCCCACTGCCATGCCGACAAAGGGCGGCATCATACCATTAACCGGCGAGCCGGGCTTACAGGTAGTTGAACAGCGACAGCTTGCTGATGCCGGAGAAGGTCTGCTGCGATGCCTGCAGCGAAGTCACCGCCGCCTGGTAATCGGAAATGGCCTTCACATAGGCATCCTGCCCCAGGCCCACCAGTTGCTCCAGCCGTGTCGAGTAATTGATTGACTGCGCACCGCCGATATCCTTCACCGTCTGGGCGGCATTCATGCGCGAGCCGATGACGGTATTCACCGACACCACCTGTTCGAAGCCGGCATCCAGCCCGCTCAATACAGCCTCCATACCTTTGGAATAGTAAGCGGCGCCGCTGCTGCCAGTCTGCTGGATTATTGGTTGCCAATCCGGGCGGTTGGCAAAGTCCTGATACGGCTGGAACTGATTCGGTACCGGTGCCTGCTGTGACTGGTACAGCATGCGATCAAACGCCGCCGTGCTGGCCGGGTCATTGGGGCCGGTGCGCAGCAGCTGATCGAGACGGGAGATGGCCTGGAACAGCTGGTTGCCATTGGTAAAGGTATCCGGGTCCACTGTCACCGCAGGCAAGGCATTCGGTACCGCCGGCGGGCTGGCGGGAACGGCCGCCAGCGGGGTAGTCAGATTCGGCACCACGCTGGTCGAACCGCCCACCATATTGCCGGGCTCGGTCAATGCCAGGGTACGCGAAGTGCCAATGGCCACCTCCTGGCGCTGGGTATTGCCCTGGTAGGTAATCTTGATGGCCGGGTCCCACTGCACGTCGAAAGGCTTGCTGCCAGTCGCGGTACCGCCAAAAATATAATTGCCTTCCGCACTGGTGGCGTTCAACAGCCCGACAAGGTTCTTCGTATCCTCAACCAGCTGGCTGCGCATTGCGGCCCTGTCGGTTGTCGACAGCGTGGGCTTGCCTGCCTGCACCGCCAGTTCACGAATACTCGTTATCGCGTCCGACACGCTCTGCAGCGTACTGTCGGAAATGGACAGCTGGTCATACGCCAGCGACGCATTGCTCACAAAGCGGTCATTACGGTTGGCAGTCGCAGTGACTTCAACCGCCTGCGATGCCGCAGCCGGATCATCGGCGGCGTTGATAACGCGCTGCTGGCTGGATATCTGCTGATACAGCTGCTGCAGGGTGTCCTGCTTTTGCTGCATGTAGAACACACCCAAACTGAATTGGGAAGTCGTCGAGATTCTCATGACAAGTCCTCAGGTCAGGAGATGGCGTCAAGAAGGGTCTTGAACGTATCCTGGGCCATTTGAATCACCTTGCTGGAAGCCTGGTAGGCCTGCTGGAATTTCACCAGGTTCGATGCCTCTTCATCCAGGCTCACCCCGGACAGACTCTGTTTCTTGGCATTGATTTCCACGTTGAGGTTCTGCTGCGCCGACAGCTGGGTATTGGTAATACTGCCGCGGGTACCGACATAGCTCACCGTCTGCGCAAAGAACACCTCCATCGTCGAGGTGCGGGTAAAGCCCGGGTCGGTGATCTTGGGGTACAACGACGTGCTGCTGGTCTTGGTACTGGCCAGAATCGGTTGCGACTGCATCTGGTTCATGGCCAGCATATTGTTGTTGTCCATGCCGTTCACGCCATCCGTTGCCGGATTCCTGGCCTGAATCGTCAGGGTCTGGGTGCCACTCAGCGGCATGTTCTCCGCCTTGAACGCCAGCTTGACCGTTTGATTGGTCGGCGAGGTCATCTCGAACTCCCACACGCCCTGCTGGGTCGTGGACTTGGTCACCGCGGTACACGTAAAACCGGGAACGGTTACCGTGGGGGTGCCGAACACCGGATTGGTGGTCGCATTGAACGGAATCTGGATCGAACCGGCATTGGGCAAGCCGGTAGACGGCGCCGGCAGCACATCCACCAGTCGTGCGTTGGCCTCCTTGCCCACGAACGGCGTGGCATTGTCCTGGTGCAGATAGGCTTCTTGCCACACCCCGGTAATCTGCGGCTGTACCAGCGAGCCATCCGGGTTGGTTCCCGCCACTGCCACCACACCGGAAGACATGGCCAGCTGCGCCGGGTTACCCACCTTTACCGCCATATGCGCCACCGCCAGTTGCATGGCCAGCGCTTCCTGCGTGATGGAAGTCGCCTGCTCGGCCTGTGTACGCTCGGCACTCAAGTCCTGGAACAGACCACCGGCCTGTGCCACATAGGGGCCGGTATTCGCTACCGGGTCCAGATAGTTCTGGGTTGGCGCCGGCTCGTAACTACCGGTCAGATCCACCCCCAGCTCATGTTGGCGGTTGACTGCATCGGTAAACTCGACCGCCAGGTTGCCCAGGTCGATCTGTACCCGCGGAATATCCTGCCCCAGCAGTTGCAGATTGCCCTGCAACTCTCCACCGCGCAGATCGCTATAGACGATAGGCACCGATTGCCCATTGACCTGGTTGCCGATATCCACCGCATTGAAAAACACGTTGATGGAACTCTGGGTAGACTGGGTGGCCAGCGAACCCGCCTGGGTCCCCACCACCAGCGACGAGCCATTGTCGAGGATGACGTTGTAGTTGCCATCATTGGACTGCACCACGCTGACGTTGATCAGCTTGCTCAGGTCCTGAACCATCTTGTCCCGCTGATCCAGCAGGTCATTCGGGGTGTTGGCCGCACTACCATTGCCGCTCAGAATGGTGATCTGCTTGTTGATATTGGCGATATTGCCGGCCAGGGTGTTGATCTGCTGCACATTAGCCTGCACCGTGCTGCGCAGGCTCTGCCGCATCTCTTCGATCTGGGTGTTGGTGGTCTGGAAGCGGTCCACCAGTGCCTGCCCCTGGCTCAGCACCACCTGGCGGGTGGCAATCGAGGTAGGGTTGGCCGCAGCGGTCTGCATGGCGGTAAAGAAATCCTGCACCGAGGCCATGATGCCGGTCTTGCTGTCGGTGAGCATGTTGTCGATGGTGCCCAGCGAGTTCTTCTGCGCCTGCAGTGAACTGATGTTGGCATTGGAGGTACGCAGCTGGTCTTCCGTGAACTGGTCGAACATGCGGCTGACGCTGGAAATGCTGACCCCCTGCCCCAGGTAGCCAAAACCGCTGTACAGCGGCAGATTGGCCTGCTGGGAAACCACCTGGCGCGAGTAGCCCTCAGTATTCACGTTACTGATATTGTGGCTGGTGGTATCCAGGTTCACCCTGGATGCCGCAAGCCCGGAAGCGCCCAAGCTCAACAGGTTCATCGTTCTCTCCTTACTTCTTTATATCGGCAGCTTCAGGCAGATTTGAAGTCTTCAGATGTGAAGTCTTAAAGCGCCGCCACGTACTTGGCGACAGACTGCAGCTTGGCGGCATAGGCCGGGTCGGTGGCATAGCCACCCTGCTGCAGCGCCTGTGCGTAAGCGCCGAAATCCGACCCCTGATTCAGGGCCTGCCGGTAGCGCGGGTTGTTTTCGATCAACTGCGCGTAGTCATCAAATGCCTGGGCATAGGACTGGTATGCCCGGAAATTATCCACCTGCTTCTTCGCCTTGCCGGCCTGGTATTCGGTGGTCAGCGCGGCAACGGTGCCGCCCTGCCAGCTGCCGCCGGCCTTGATACCGAACAGGTTGAAACTGTTCTGGCCATCCGGCTGGCGCAGCATGCGCTGGCCCCAGCCGGTTTCCAGCGCGGCGTGGGCCACCAGCACGTCCGGGCTTACCCCTAGCTTGGCCGCGGCACGCTGTGCCGACGGCAGCAGCGCCGCCACGAAAGCCTGTTTGTCCGCCGGCAGGTTGGCCGCAGCATCCGCGGTGCTCGCCGTAGTTGCCGTGCTCGCCGCGCTGCTGGCCGGCAAACCGTATGCCTGCTGCAGGCGCGCGCTGGACACCGGCACCGGCAACGATGAACTTGCCGGCGGCAGAACTTGCTGCTCGTCGGACAGATTTGCCGCCCGCAACAATTGCTTGCTCAGCATGTCGCTCAGCCCCATCCCGCCGTTCTGCTCCATGCCCTGCACCAGCTGCTCGTCGTACATGCCGCGGTAGGTGGACATCTCCGACGAATCGTCCTCCCCGCCCAGCGGGTTTTCGCGCATGGCGGACATCAGCTGGTTGAGCAGCAGGGCCTCGAACTGGCCGGCAACGGCCTTCATCGCCGTCTTCGGGTCCTTGCGCGACAGATCGGCTAAGGCATCGGTGGCGGACGGGTCCATTACCAGGCGATTGGACGAGGCAGACAGGGACATGCGGCAAACTCCGGAATCAATACCCCCTTACAGCAAGAATCGGGCCAATTGTAAAAGGCACCCGCAGGTGCCTTTTACAATTGGCCCGAAACCCGGCAATCAGATGATTTGCAGATCGGCCTTCAGCGAGCCGGCGGACTTCATCGCCTGCAGGATGGAAACCAGGTCCTGCGGCGTGGCGCCCAGGGTATTCAGCGCATTGACCACCTGCGACAGGTTGGCGCTGCGCGGCAGGTTGAGTACCTTGCCGCCATCGGCCTTGACGGCAATATTTGCCTGGTTGGTGGTAACGGTATTGCCGCCACTGAGCGGCGGCGGCTGGCTCACGTTAGGCGTGTTGTTCACGGTAACCGACAGGTTGCCGTGGGCTATCGCGCACGGGTCCAGCTTTACCGCCTTGTTCATCACGATGGAGCCGGTGCGGGCATTGATGATCACCAGCGGGTTCTCTTCGCCCGGCTCCACCGAGATGTTCTCCAGCCGCGACAGGAACTGGATGCGGCTGTCGCTATCCATCGGCGCGTGCACTTCCACCGTGGCGCCGTCCAGCGCGCGGGCGGTGCCGCTGCCCACTTCGCGGTTGATGGCCTGCACCACGTGGTTGGCGGTGGTGAAATCCGACTCCAGCAGATTGAGCATCACCACCTCGCTGCCGACAAAGGCATTGGGCACTTCGCGCTCCACCGAGCCGCCGGACGGGATGCGGCCAACGCTCAGCTGGTTGACCTGCGCCTTGCTGCCGCCGGCAGAGGCGCCGGCACCGCCGACCACCACATTACCCTGCGCCAGCGCGTAGATCTGGCCATCCGCCCCTTTCAGCGGCGACATCAGCAGCGTGCCGCCCTTCAGGCTCTTGGCGTCGCCAATCGAGGACACGGTGATATCCAAAGGTTGGCCGCGGCGCGCAAACGGCGGCATCACCGCCGTCAGCGACACTGCCGCCACGTTCTTCGGGTCCAGCTTGGTCCCTACCGGCACCTGCACCCCCAGCTGGTTCAGCATATTGGTCAGCGACTGGGTGGTGAACGGCGAGGAGTTGGACTTGTCGCCACTGCCATCCAGACCCACCACCAGGCCATAGCCCAGCAAGGGGTTGGAACGCACCCCGGCCACCGCCGCCAGCTCCTTCAGCCGCTGCGCAGCACCGGCATCCATGCACAGCACGGCCAGCAGCAATGCCAGCATCAATCGTTTCATGGTCATTGCTCGCATCAGAACGGCATCACCGACAGGAAAATCTTCTGCAGCCAACCGGTGTCGTTGTACAGACGGTTGCGCCCCTGGTTGAGCTCTTCGACCCGCGCATCCGCCAGGCGGGTGGAATCGATGGTGCGATCCTGCTTGATATCGCGCGGGTTGACCACGCCGGACAGGCGCACGAACTCATGCTCGCTGTTGATCTTGATCTGCTTCTCGCCGCTCACCAGCAGGTTGCCGTTGGGGTAGACATCGATCACCGTCACGGTGATGGTGGCCTGGAACTGGTTGCTGGTGGTATTGCTGGTCTTGCCAGACTCGCTGCCGGAACCACTGCCGCTAAGGCTGGTACCGGCCAGTTTCTTCTCCAGCGCGCCCGGCACGAAGGGCAGCGACAGGCCTGCGCCGATCGAGCCGTTGACGTTGCTGGAGCGGCTGCCGGTGGAGTCTTCCTTGTTGGAGGAGGTGGTGTTTTCGCTGATGGTCACCGTGAGGATGTCCCCCACCCGCAATGGCACCTTGTCCTCGAAGAAGGGCTGGAAGCTGCCAGCCTGGAAGATGGCGCCCTGCGACGGCACCGGCATCGCCGGCGGCTGTGGCCGCAGCGACATCGGTTGCTGGGTGATCGGTTGCGATTGCGTGCTGCATGCGGTCAGCAACACAGTAACGATCAACATCGGCAGCAGTTTTTTCATGATCTTGCCTTAACTGGAACTCAAGCCGCTTGCAGCCGGTTCTTACATCTGCGTCAGACGCTGCAGCATTTCATCCGAGGTCTTGATCGAACGCGAGTTCATTTCATAGGCGCGCTGCGCCTGAATCATGCCCACCAGCTCCTCCGCCACGTTGACGTTGGATTCCTCCAGGAAGCCGGACTTGATGGTGCCGAAGTTCTGCAGCCCGCCGGTACCGGCAATCGGCGCACCGGATGCGGTGGTTTCGCGGTAAAGGTTGCCGCCCAGCGATTCGAGGCCGGCCGGGTTGATGAAATCCGCCAGCTGCAGCTGGCCGATATCGGCGCGAGCGGAACTGCCCGCCGGAATGTAGGACACGGTGCCGTCTTCCGCCACCTGGAAGCCGGTGCCGTCCGGCACGGTCAGCTCCGGCTGCAGCGGGTAGCCTTCCGAGGTTTCCAGACGGCCGGTGGCGCCGCGCTGGAATTCGCCATCGCGGGTGTAGCCGGTTTCGCCATCCGGCAGCGTTACCTTGAAGAAGCCGCGGCCATTGATGGCCAGGTCGAATACGTTGCCGGAAGTGGACAGGCTGCCCTGGGTATGCGAGCGCGCGGTTGCCGTGGGCGCGGAGCCCAGGCCGATATGCAGGCCGGTAGGCAGCTCCTCGCCGGTTTGCAGTCGCGAACCCGGCTCGCGCAGGGTCTGGTACATCAGGTCCTGAAACACCGCACTGCTGCGCTTGAACGCCTTGGTCCCCACGTTGGCCAGGTTGTTGGAGATCACATCCAGGCGAAACTGGCTGGACTCCATACCGGTCTTGCCGATGTAAAGCGAACGCATCATGGTGGTGTTTTCCTAATTCTTGTCGTTAACCGTTCAGCGTCAGGATCTCGGTCGCCTGACGCGCATCCTGGTCCGCGGTCTGCATCATGCGGACATTCAGCTCGTACTGTTTGGAATGGTTGATCATCTCGACCAGACCATCCACGGCGTTCACATTACTGGCTTCCAGAAAACCGCTGCGCACGTGCACTGCCGGGTCGGCATCGGCATCCTGGCCGTCGTTCTGACGGAACAGGCCATCGTCGCCCTTGTACACGCTGCCGGCCGGCGGGTTCACCAGCTTGATGGTGCCCACTTCCTGCAGGGCACCGCCGCTGCCCGGATCAGCAAATACCGTGCCATCTTCGCGCACCACCACCTTGCTACCTTCCGGAATCTGCAGCGGGCCGGTCTGACCGTTGATCACCAGGCCGGAACGGGTACGCATGGTGCCGCTGGCGTCCAGCTCGAAGCCGCCGCCGCGGGTATAGGCTTCACTGCCGTCCGGCAACTGAACGGCAAAAAAACCCGGTGTGGACAGTGCAAAATCGAAATCATTGCCGGTCTGCTGCAATGCGCCCTGCGACAAGTTGTGCCCCACGGTGTTGTCCACCTGGTAGACGCGGGTCGGTGCGCCATCGCCCACCACCGGCAGCGCGCGGAACGCCACCAGGTCGGCCTTGAAGCCGGTGGTGTGAACGTTGGCCAGGTTGTTGGCCGTGGTCGCCTGCTGCAGGTCGACATGCTTGGCGCCGTTCATCGCCAGGTACAGCATCTTGTCCATTCAGTTCACACCTTCAATGCGACGTATTAACGCAGGTTCAGCAGGGTCTGCAGGATCGAGTCTTCGGTCTTGATGGTCTGCGCATTGGCCTGGTAGAAGCGCTGGGCGGTAATCATGTTCACCAGCTCGGCGGTGGTATCCACGTTGGAATCTTCCAGCGCGCCCGACTGCAGCGCACCCAAGCCGGTGGAGTCCGGGCTGCCCACCGTCTTGGCGCCGGCATCGCTGGTATACAGCCAACGGTTGTTGCCCACCGGGCGCAGGCCTTCCGGGTTGACGAAGTTGTAGATTTTGACGTGGCCGATGTTCTTCACGTAGCCGTTGGAGAAACGCGCCGTCACCAGGCCATCGCTGCCAACACCCACGCTGGCCAGGTTACCCAGCGGGAAGCCATCATTGCTGACACTGGTTACCGCAAACTGGCCGGCATACTGGGTAGTGCCATCCAGATGCACCACTACCGGATTAGCCAAAGGAAGCCCAGTCTGGGCGGCGGTGAGCTGGAAAGTCACCGGCGTGTTCTGCAGCTGGCCCAGGCTATCAAAGCTGATCTGGGTTGGCGTATTACCTACAGCAGGTGCAGCCGTGCCATCGTCATTGGTAATCGTCCCGCCATCGACCTGGCGGAATACATCCCAGGTATTGGGTTGCGTGGCAGGCGGGGTAGCCGGCCGCTTCACAAAATAGATTGTCAGCGAGTGCGCAGAGCCCAGGTTGTCAAAAAACTTAGTGGTATTGGTGTAGGAGTAGGAGCCGCGCACCGCCGGGTCCGGCACATCGTAGCCACCGTTTGCCTGGGTGGCAATTGGCGGTGTCGAGGTGGAGCTGGCATCCAGGTTGAAGTTCCAGTTCACATTGCTGGTTGCCTTGGCGACACCTTGGGCAAGGTTCTGGATATTCAACGGCCCTTCCGCGCCGATTTCATTACCGAAGTCATCCAGCTGATAGCCCGTCAGGAAATAACCGTTGTTCTCGAAGTAGCCGTCCTTGTTCAGCTTGAACTGGCCATTACGGGTGTAGGCCGCTACACCGAGACCGCTTTCCGCAGAGTTCACCTGGAAGAAACCCGGGCCGGATATCGCCAGGTCCAGCGGGTTCTGCGTGGTGGTAACGTTACCCTGGAAAAAGTTCTGCACTACGTTGACGGTCTGCACACCGATACCCACCTGGGTGTTGCTGATCGCCGTCAGGCTGTTGGCGTAGAGATCGGCAAACTCGGCGCGCGACTGTTTGAAGCCGACGGTGTTGGCGTTGGCCACGTTGTTACCGATAACATCCAGTTCCTTGCTGGCAGCGCTCAGACCGCTCAAACCCTGCTGAAAACCCATGATTGTCTCCTCGCCCTGCTTATTCGGTAATCAGTTGCACATCCGACATGCTGACGCGCTGTCCGGATGAAAGCAGCAACTGCGGTTTGCCGGTGTCGAATGCCACTGCACTTACCAGGTAGCCCTGCAACGGGGTGGCTGTCACCGCGGTGCCGGAGCTGCTGGCAGTGACATTCACACTGTAACTGCCATCAGCCAGCAGATTGCCGTTCTTGTCCTTGCCATCCCAGGTGTAGCTGACCATGCCGGCAGAACCTGCCGCCGGCAGGCTCAGGCTACGGACGATGTTGCCGCTGCTGTCGGTAATATCCACCGAGATCTTGTCCGCCGGGCCTGCCAGTTTCAGCATGCCGGCCGCGCTGCTCTGCTGCAGATTGATGTCATTGCCGGCCGCCAGCACCTTCTTGCCCAGCACATTGGTGGCCGCCATCGACTGGCTGGACGCCTGCGAATCCATCATCGACTGCAGCGTGGCATTGAGCTTTTCCAGACCGGACACCATGCTGATCTGCGACATCTGCGAGGTCATCTGGCTGTTGTCCATCGGGTTCAGCGGATCCTGCGCCTGGATCTGCGTGGTGAGCAGCTTCAGGAAGCGGTTCTGGATTTCCTCGGCCGAGGTCAGGTTGGCCTGGGTCGAAGACGAGCTGCTGGTACCGTTGATCTGGTCCAGTTGTGACTGGGTAAAACCCGAGTTGGCAATAGTGGTCATGACGCCCTCCCTACTTCAACTTACTGGCCCAGCTGCAGGGTTTTCTGCAGCAGGGTCTTGGCGGTATTCACGATTTCCACGTTGGTCTGGTAGGAGCGGGAGGCGGAGATCATGTCCGCCATCTCTTCCACCAGGTTCACGTTGGACATCTTCACGTAGCCGTTTTCATCTGCCAGCGGGTGGCCCGGCTGATACTTCATGCGAAAAGGCGTGGTGTCTTCCACCACGGCGGTGGCACGCACCCCGGCCACCTGCGGCATGTCGGCGACAACCGGCGTGGCGGTGAACATGATGTGCCGGGCGCGGTACGGCTGACCGGTGGAGCTGGTGGAGCTTTCCGCGTTGGCGATATTGCTGGCCACCAGGTTCAGGCGCATGGATTGCGCAGTGAGCGCGGAGCCGGCAATGTTGAAAACGTTGGACAGGGACATGATTATTGACCGCCTTTGATGGCATCCATCAGGTTGCTGATGCGCTTGCTGAGGAATGTCAGCGTGCTTTGGTACTTGAGCGCGTTGTCGGTAAAGGCCGAACGCTCGATATCCATATCCACCGAGTTGCCGTCGATACTGCGCTGCACGGCGCTGCGGTACTGCAGCTGGCCGCCGCTGCCCGGCAGTGCCTGGCCGGCGAGATGGCGGCCATCGGTCTGCGTCATCTGCAGCGAGCCGCCCTGCCCCGAGGTCTGTGCCTGCAGTGCCTCGGCAAAATCGAAATCGACAGCCTTGTAGCCCGGGGTGTCGGCGTTGGCGATGTTGCTGGCAATGACTTCCGCGCGCTTGGCTCGCAGATCGAGCGAATGCTGCAGAAAGTCGAGTTGCTCGGACATCTTGTTCAACATGACACATCACCCCCGGTGGAATGCCGCAACTAAAGCACGATCCGTGCCAACAATTTTTTGCAATTGGGGTCAAGAAAATCAGGCTTCTGCCGATGGCTGCCGGCGGCGGCAACAGCGGCAACGGCAAGTTTTGCCGCCTGCCGCCCATGAAAAACGCCACCGTTTGCCGGTGGCGTTGCAGACCCCGCGCGCCGCGAGGCTCCCTTGCAAGGCAAGGGCGGAGAGATGGGGAAGAAAACAGCAAGGCTGCCGCTGCCAGAGCCAGGCAGGGGCGGCCCGTCAGCCGGATCCGGTAGTATCAGGCATACCGTAGCGGCTTGCGGCCAACCGCATCAAGCGTCGTCGCGAATCTCGAAGTCGTGCGTGATATCGGCAGTCTTGCCCAGCATGATGGACGCCGAGCAATACTTGTCTGCCGACAGCGAGATGGCACGCTCCACCACTTCCGGCTTCAGGCCGCGGCCAACCACCACGAAGTGGAAATGAATGCGGGTGAACACTTTGGGATCAACCTCGGCGCGGTCGGCCTCCATCTCCACCCAGCAGTCACGCACGTCCTGGCGCGATTTCTTCAGGATGTTGATCACGTCGTAGCTGGTGCAGCCGGCGGTACCCAGCAGCAGCAGTTCCATCGGGCGCGGGCCCAGGTTGCGGCCGCCGCCTTCCGGCGCGCCATCCATCACCACCGCGTGGCCGCTGCCGGTTTCGCCCATGAAACACACGCCATCCACCCACTTCAGTCTTGCCTTCATTGTTGTTCTCCGCGTGAAACAAGGCGCCTAGCCTAACATCGCCGATTTGGGCCGACAAAGAATCACCGGTAAAATGGAAAGATTGATTTGTTTTGAAGCCAGATAATGCTTGTTCTCGGTATTGAATCGTCCTGCGACGAAACCGGCGTCGCGCTCTACGACACCGAACGCGGCCTGGTGGCCGACCAGCTGCACAGCCAGATGGCCATGCACGCCGAGTACGGCGGCGTGGTGCCGGAGCTGGCCAGCCGCGACCACATCCGCCGCATCCGCCCACTCACCGACGCCTGCCTCGCCGAGGCCGGCATTACCCTGCAGGACATCGACGCCATCGCCTTCACCCAGGGCCCCGGCCTGGGCGGTGCGCTGCTGGTGGGCGCCAGCTTCGCCAACGCGCTGGCCTTTGGCCTGGGCAAGCCGGTGATTCCGGTGCACCACCTGGAGGGCCACCTGCTGTCGCCGCTGCTGGCCGAACCGCGGCCGGAGTTCCCCTTCCTGGCGCTGCTGGTCTCCGGCGGCCACACCCAGATCATGGCGGTGCGCGGCGTGGGCCAGTACGAAATCCTCGGCGAGACACTGGACGATGCCGCCGGTGAAGCCTTCGACAAAACCGCCAAGCTGCTCGGCCTGCCCTACCCCGGCGGCCCGCTACTGTCGAAGCTGGCGGAAGAAGGCGATCCGACGCGCTTCACCCTGCCGCGGCCGATGCTGCGCTCCGGCGACCTGGACATGAGCTTCTCCGGCCTCAAGACCGCGGTCTTGACGCTGAGCAAGCAGGTGCAGGCAGAACACGGCAGCATTGACGAGCAGGCGCGCAAGGACATCTGCCGCGCCTTCCAGGAAGCAATCGTCGAAGTATTGGTGACCAAGTGCCAGCAGGCGCTGAAGCAGACCGGCATGAAGCAGCTGGTGGTGGCCGGCGGCGTGGGCGCCAACAAGCAGCTGCGCGCGGCGCTGGATGCGGCAGCCAAACGCCGCAAGTTCGCGGTGTACTACCCGCCACTGAAGCTGTGCACCGACAACGGCGCCATGATCGCCTTCGCCGGCGCCATGCGCCTGCAGCACGCGCAGCCGGCCGGCGGTTTTACGGTCAAACCGCGCTGGGATTTGTCCAGCCTGCCGGCGGTGTGATGATTCGCCACACAAGCATACTGAGCGCACGAAAGCCTCCGCTTCGTACACCCGACATCCGCAGCAATGCGCAACCCGCAGCTGCACAGCCAGCACACTTTTTGCGTGCGCAGCCCTGTGCCGCCGTGGCAAAACGATAACCATGATCCAGCTAAAGAACCTCACCCTGCGCCGCGGCCTGAAAGAATTGCTGCTTGCGGCCAACCTCACCATCAACCCCGGCAACAAGGTCGGCATGGTCGGCGCCAACGGCGCCGGCAAGTCCAGCCTGTTCGCGCTGCTGCGCGGTGAACTGCATGCCGAAAGCGGCGATGCCATCGTGCCGGCACACTGGACCATGGCGCACGTGGCACAGGAAACCCCGGCGCTGCAGCGCAGCGCGCTGGACTACGTGCTGGATGGCGATGCCGAGCTGCGCAGCCTGGAACAACAGTTGGCCGCAGCCGAACAACATGGCGACGGCCACGCCATCGGCCACCTGCACGAGGAACTGGCGCGCGTTGACGGCTACGCCGCGCCGTCGCGCGCCGCGCGGCTGCTCACCGGCCTGGGCTTCAGCGAGGACGCGCAGCAGCGCCCGGTGGCGGAGTTCTCCGGCGGCTGGCGCATGCGTCTCAACCTGGCGCAGGCACTGATGTGCCGCTCCGACCTGCTGCTGCTGGACGAACCCACCAACCACCTGGACCTGGAAACGGTGCTGTGGCTGGAGGACTGGCTCAAGGCCTACCCCGGCACCCTGCTGGTGATCTCGCACGACCGCGACTTCCTCGACAGCGTGACCAGCCACATCGTGGAAGTGGCGGCGCAGAGCCTGACGCTCTACACCGGCAACTACAGCCAGTTCGAGGTGATGCGCGCCGAGAAGCTGTCGCGGCAGCAGGGCGCCTTCGAGAAGCAGCAGCGCGAAATCGCCCACCTGGAATCGTTCATCACCCGCTTCAAGGCCAAGGCCAGCAAGGCGCGCCAGGCGCAGAGCCGCGTCAAGGCGCTGGAAAAGCTGGAGCGCATCGCCCCGGCCCACATCGCCTCGCCGTTCGACTTCCATTTCGATACCCCGGACAACCTGCCCAACCCGCTGCTGCGGCTGGATGGCATCAACGTCGGCTACGGCACCACGCCCATCCTGCAGCGCATCAACCTGTCGGTGATGGCCGGCAGCCGCATCGGCCTGCTGGGTGTGAACGGCGCCGGCAAATCCACGCTGGTGAAGCTGCTGGCCGCCGAACTGGCGCCGCAGGGCGGCGAGCTGATCCGCGCGCAGATGCTGAAAATCGGCTACTTCGCCCAGCACCAGCTGGATACGCTGCGCCCGGACGAATCGCCGCTGTGGCATATGCAGAAGCTGGCGCCGGAAGTGCGCGAGCAGGAACTGCGCAACTTCCTTGGCGGCTTCAACTTCCGCGGCGACAACGTCACCGACCCGGTGGGGCCGATGTCCGGCGGCGAAAAATCGCGGCTGGCGCTGGCACTGATCGTGTGGCAGAAGCCCAACCTGCTGCTGCTGGATGAACCGACCAACCACCTGGACCTGGAAATGCGCCACGCGCTGACCATGGCGCTGCAGGACTTTGCCGGCGCGCTGGTGGTGGTATCGCACGACCGCGCACTGCTGGAAGCCACCACCGACGATTTCTGGCTGGTGGCGGACGGCGGCGTGCAAGCCTTCGACGGCGACCTGGAAGACTATCGCCAGTGGCGCCTGGCGCAGCTGGCACAACAGGGCCAGGACGCGCGCCCGTCCGGCGGCGACGCGCAGAACGTTGGCCGCAAGGAACAGAAGCGGCAGGAGGCCGAAGCGCGGCAGAAGCTGTCGGCAGCGAAAAAACCGCTACTGAACAAGCTCGCCAAGCTGGAAAAGAGCATGGCAGCGCTGACGCAGGAAAAGACGCAGCTGGAAGCCTTTTTGTCATCCGAGGATGCCTACAATGACGCCAACCGCCAGCAGCTGGGCGACAGCGTGAAGCGCCAGGGCGAAGTGAGCAGCCAGCTGGAGGAAATCGAGCTGGACTGGCTGTCGCTGCAGGAAGAGCTGGAACAACTGGAACAGCAGTACGCGCTGTAACGCAATAGCCTTGCGGCCAACCATGACGGCGACGGCAAGGCGGTCTACAATGCCGACCTTGATCAGGAAGGATGCACCCAATGAAAATCAGCTGTAATTTCGATGCCGGCAGTATCGAGGTAGTTTCCGCCACCGGTTTTGACGACATCCAGCTGCGTATCCGCAAGGACAACGCCTCGGACTTCGCGCAGTGGTTCTACTTCCGCCTGCAGGGCGCTGCCTACGAAACTTGCACGCTGCGCTTCCTGAATCTGGACGAAACCGCCTACCCATCCAGCTGGGAAGGCTACCAGGCCGTGGCCTCCTACGACCGCATGAACTGGTTCCGCGTCCCCACCCGCGTGGAAGGCAAGCAGCTGGTCATCGAGCATGCGCCGCTGGCGGACAGCATCTACTACGCCTACTTCGAGCCCTACTCGCACGAGCAGCACCTGAACCTGATCGGCATGGCGCAAAGCTCCGGCCTGTGCCAGGTATCCGACCTGGGCTTCACCGTGCAGCAGCGCGACATCAACCTGCTGACCATCGGCCACCAGGTGGAATCCGATCTCAAGATCTGGATCACCGCGCGCCAGCACCCGGGCGAAACCATGGCCGAGTGGTTCACCGAGGGCCTGATCACCCGCCTGCTGGACCCGCAGGACCCGACCTCGCGCGCGCTGCTGGACCGCGCCACCTTCTACATCGTGCCGAACATGAACCCGGACGGCTCGGTGCTGGGCAACCTGCGCACCAACGCCGCCGGTGCCAACCTGAACCGCGAATGGCTGACCCCGAGCGAGGAAGCCAGCCCGGAAGTATTCCACGTGCGCAACAAGATGCTGGAAACCGGCGTGGACCTGTTCCTGGACATCCATGGCGACGAGACCATCCCCTACATCTTCGTAGCCGGCACCGAGGGCGTACCGAGCTACGACGAGCGCATGGCGAAGCTGGAAGACAAGTTCAAGCACCTGCTGCGCCTGGCGTCGCCCGACTTCCAGGACGAGTACGGCTACGACAAGGATGCGCCGGGTGCGGCCAACCTGAGCATGGCCACCGCCTGGGTGGGCGAGCAGTTCAAGTGCCTGGCCTATACCCTGGAAATGCCGTTCAAGGACAACGACAACCTGCCGGACGACGACTACGGCTGGAACGGCCAGCGCAGCCTGCGCCTGGGCGAAGCTGCACTGTCCGCCATCTACGGCATCCTGCAGGAACTGCGCTAAGCGAAGTCTGCACAAAGAAAAACGCCGGCCAAGCCGGCGTTTTTTTGTGGCTGCGCAAGCAACTGCGTCAAGCAGCCTTGATCAGCTCGATCTCCACCTGGCACCAGTCGACGCCCTTCTCCAGCACCCTGCCCAGGCGAATCTGGAAGTTCTTGCCGCGGGCACGCATTTCCAGCTCGCGCCCGGCATTGTAGGAGCTGACCGACAGCAGCAGCGTGTTCAGCTTCTTGTCCTCGCGCAGCAATGGCACGAACAGGGCGATCTCGCCACGGTTCCAGATCATGTCCGCCGGCAGCACCGCATCCGGCGGCACACCATCGTTGCGATGCAGCGACGCTGCCACCGGGCGGCTGGTCAACACGTGAATGCCCAGGTAGACGCGATCCGGCTCCGGCCGCTGCAAACGGCGGATCAGGCCGATGGACCAGCCCTCTTCACCCATTTCGCGGAAAGACATCAGCGCGCCGAGCGACACCCATTCGTTGCCATGGGCCGGCAGGTTGACCCCGATGCCACTAGCACTCTTGTTGTCCAGCTCCCAGAATGGAAAGGGCGATGGCGCCTGCACCTGGGAATAAGCGTATTTCTCCCGCCGCCGGCTGCTGACAAAGCCGTAGACGCGGAAGCCCTCTTCCGCCGCGGAATCGGAGTTTGACCAGTTGGCCGCAGTCCCCTCGTCCAGCTCCCGCACCAGGCGGTGAATCACCGTCAGCCGGTGCGCCACTTCCACGCGCTGGGATTCGGTGCGTACGCGCTCCGCCCGCTGGTAGACATACGGCCGCTCCGCCCATTCGCGCGTGAGATAACGCAGCAGCGTGGTTTCGCTGGCGGTCATCATCAGGCCCTTGAGTTCCACGGGAATCACACCGGACTCGCATACCACGCCCCAGCGGTCTATCTGCTCGGTCACTTCCGCGGTATTCCAGTAGCGCAGATTGCCGGGCGGTATTTCCTGACGCACCCGGCCTGGGGGCTGCCCCTTGTCCAGATCCACCACAAAGCTGGGGTAGTTGCCTGCGCTGCGCTGCAAGGTGGCGCGGTTGGAGACCAGCAGCGCCATCTGGTAGGCCAGCGATACCTGGCGGGCGGACAGGTTGCCGCTGGACAGCACCGCCACCATCAGCAGCGACAGGTAAAGGTCATGCACCGTGGTGGCCGGGGAATCGCCGAACAGCACCACCGGCTTGGCATCCATTTCCAGTTTTTCGGCACAGGCAAACAGCTGGTTCACCGATTCCCAGAACACCGTGCCGGGCTGCTCATGACGGTAGTAATGCCACAGCGCCTGTTCCGACAGGTAATGCAGGGTGCGGGCAATCGCCAGTCGCAGCCGGCTGCCCAGCGTCTGCATCTCGGCGTCGGCCAGCACCAGGAAGCGCCGGTAGGCTGCCACGATCTGCCGGTCATAGTTGGTGATGCGCGCACGCAGTTGCTCTTCCAGCAACTTGGGCAAACGGCCGTTGAGCAGGTATTGCGCGCCCAGCTGCTGGTGCTGCTGGATATTGAGCTCATCCAGCTTCAGCAAGGCACCCAGTGTGTCCACCGACAGGCTCTCACCATGCTGGTTGTACTGCGCCAGCAGGTCGATCACTTTCTGGTGGGCGCCGGCTCCGAACTCCTGTAGCAGTTGGGCATACCATGCCGCCGCCGCCTCTGCGTCATCCAGTGGCTCGCTTTTCTTCTTGTTACCAAACGACAGGAAATCGATCTTAACCATTTAGCATGATCCCGAATATCGAGGCGGAATAAGCCGGGTCGGCTGTTTATTGTCTATCAGTATAGTGTAAGGCCCTGCGCCGGGGAGGCTAAAAGCAAAACGCCATGCATAAGCATGGCGTTTTGCTGAGCAGCGTCAATATTACTTGATCAGCAGATCGTCGAGCGCACGACCGGAATCCAGCCAGGTCACTACCCACAGCGGTTTACGGCCACGGCCGGTCCAGGACAGGGAAGCATCATCCGGATGACGGTACTTGGCATCCACCGGCTTACGGGTGCCGCTGGCAGGGGATTTAACGGACTTGGTCGCCAGCTCCTGAATATCCAGGCCATGGGTGCGGATCAGGTCCATTACCTGCTTGGCCGCTTTTGCTTTTTCTTCGCTTTCGCGGCGGCGGATTTCAGCATCAACATCGGTACGCAGTTGCAACAGGCCTGCAAAGTCGAGAGTAGACAGATCCATTTTATTACCCTTTGGCAATCGAGTTTTCAGACTCTCGGAAATTAGCCATAAAACAAAGCAGAGTCAAGCACATTATCTGCAATATTAACAATCAGATGACATCGCCCAGTTGATAAGGCAGGGGCAATTGCTGCAATTGCGCGGCCGGGTTATTCGCCAGTTGCGGATTTTCCTGCCAGGCAGCCTCCTGGATAACCAGCAGACATTCGCTTTGGCCATCCGTTTTCGGCACTGCCAGCATCACGCGCCCTATCGTCTGATCGCCCGTACTCGCCGCCACCAGGGTATCGCCTTCTTTTACCGCGGCAGCAGAAACCAGCGCCCGATACAGCCGGCGTTTGACCTTGCCAAGATATTGGGTGCGGGCAACGATTTCCTGGCCGGGGTAACACCCTTTTTTGAAATTGATGCCGCCCAATAGATCGAGGTTGGCCATCTGTGGCACAAACTCTTCGTAAGTGGCCAGCGATACCCATGGCAGGCCGGCCTGCACGAATACCAGGTCCCAGGCGGTGCTGCCAACCGCGGCAAGGGCAGGCTGCCACTGCGCCAGCAAAGCCGCCGGCGCATCACTCAGCACGATGCTGGCCTGCGGGCTGATGGCAGCAGCCAGATCATTGCCGTCCGCCGCCTCGCGTTGCGGAATTGCCCCGCTGCAGGCAGTTGGCCGTATCACCGCCAAAGCGGCAATGCTGTCATCCACGTTTTCGATTTTTACCTTGGCGCGCAAAACGAACATCGATAAACGCTTGCGGAAGGTTTCGGCGATATCGCGGCGCAGCAACAAATGGAAAATACCCCCACTGCCGAATAGCAGAAAGCTGGCCTGCATCCGGCCCTTGGCCGTGGAATAACTCCCCCAGCTCACGCCATGCTCGGCAATGGCCGCAACGTCGCAGGAAAACTGCCCCTGCAGGAATGCCGTGGCATCGTCACCGCTAATACGCAGTACGGAAAACTTGCTGAGCCAGCTAAAAGCCCTGCCCTCGTCAACTGCGGCCAACTGTTTGGCATAGTCTGGCAGATTAAGTTCACCCGCCTCATTCACGCTAGCCTGATTCTGAGCCAGCCAGGCCGTCATTATTTGCTGCTGCATTTTTCAACCTCTTGCTTTGCCGCCATTGCGGCCTGAAATGATACGCCAACCGAGTGCTTGACCATTAACTGTACAGTAGCGATAGTGGCAGGTTCTGCAACACCAGCCTCTCCCAGATTAATGAAGCAGCACCCGTTATTCCCGGCGTTTCTTGCCATTCTGTTGTGGTCCACCATCGCCAGTCTCGGCGCCTTTACCCAGCGACTACCCCCGTTTCTTGTGACCGCCGTTGCCCTGGCACTGGGCGGCCTGCTGTCCATACACCGTTTTCGCGAATGGCGCGTACCGGGCCGGGTATTGCTGGTTGGCGTCGCCGGTATTTTCGGCTACCACTGCCTGTTGTTTACTGCCTATCGCACTGCACCGCCACTGGAAGCCAACCTGCTCAATTACCTGTGGCCATTGCTGCTGGTGCTGCTAAGCCCGCTGTTCCGCCTGGGTCGCCTGCATTGGCTGCACATCGTGGCGTCCATTGCCGGCTTCGGCGGTGCCGTGCTGATTGTCACCCAGGGCCATCTGCAATTGCCGCCAACGCTGCCCAGCGGTTATTTCTTCGCCCTTGCCGCCGCCTTCACCTGGGCTTGCTACAGCCTGCTGCTGCGCCGCATGCCCGGCTTTCCCAGCAGCGCGGTGGGCGGCTTCTGCCTGATTTCGGCGGCACTGGCCGGTATTTGCCATGCACTGTTCGAGCCGTCGATCGTACCCAATGCAAAGGAATGGCTGGCCCTGGTCATCATCGGCCTCGGCCCGCTGGGGCTGTCGTTCTTCCTGTGGGACAAGGCGATGAAGCAGGCCGATCCGCGCCAGGTCGGCACGCTGTCCTACCTCACACCGCTGTTGTCGACCATGCTGCTGTCCCTGTCCGGCCTCGGCAAAATGACGGCCATCAGCTGGCTGGCCGGCGGACTGATCCTCGGCGGCGCCACCATCGGCGCCGTGGCATCGCGACGGCCATGAACAAACGCATGGAGCCGGCACAAGGCCGGCTCCATCTATTTTAGAGAGTCGCACGCCAGACAAACAGCGCCTGGCAGCAGGGTTATTTGTCCGGCTGGCGATAACTGCGCTGCGCCCCGCGCACCGCCTGCAAAGGCGCATTGGACAGCCGCGTGGAGGCAAAGTGGTTGATCTGCCGGCTGGCGCGGCTGGCGATCAGACAACCAGACAGGCTGGCGTCCATCGGCAGCATGCAGTGGCCGAACGGCTTGGGCAGCGTGGTCAGATATTCCTGCCAGCACTTCTGCTGCCGCCCCAGCCAGCGCTCGTTCAGCACTTGCAGATCATTGTGCAGGTCAGCCGATGCGCGCAGCAGGGAGGCGCCGGATGCCAGCGAGTTTTCCAGCTGCTGCGCCAGCTGCTGGCGATGAGTGGGCAACAGCGGCTGCCGCCACAGCTGCTGCAGGTAGTCCGAGTGAGCCTCCAGCCAGCGCTGCTGGGCGGCTTGGAACACATCCAGGTACTGCTGCAACACGTTGGGCATGAAGCCTCCGTTGCGAAGCCGCCTGTCGGCAGCGGCTATTCAAAGTTGGGAATGGCGATACCCCATACCGGCGCCAGTTCGCCGATCAGCACCTGCAGCACCGGGTCGCTGGCCTTGTCGGCGGCGAACACGAACTGCAGCTCCGCGGTCTTGACCAGCTCCGGCCACACCTCCAGCTCGCCGGCCTGCTCCGCCGCCAGGGCATCAGCCTCCGGCAGCAGGGCAACGCCGACACCGGATTTGACCAGTTCCATGGCGGTAAGGAAAGTGTCGCTTTCCGAAACTTTCTTCGGCGAGATATTCAGCTCGCGCCACAGCTCGCTGACGATTTTGGACAAGCTGGAAAACTGTGACACGCCCACCCAGCACAGCTTGCCCAGTTCCCGCGGGTTGCCGTCCGGCACCCGCGCCAGCCAGCCCTTGGGCAGCACCACGCGCATGCGCATATTGTCCAGCAGCACGGTATGCACGTTCACGTACGGGTTCTTGCCAAGGTAGAAGCCGCCGTCCAGTTCCTTCTTGCGCACCGCGTTGATCACATCGCCGGTCACCCCCTGCTGCAGACACACTTCCAGCAGCGGGAAGCGCTCGGTAAGCCGCGCCACCCAGGGGCCGATGCGCAGCACCGCCGGCATCAGCGTGATGCCGATCTGCGCCTTGCCGGTAAGCTGGCCCTTGAGGCTGCGTGCGTGGTTGAGCAGGTTCTTGGCGGAAGCCAGTATCTCCTGCGCCTGCGGCAGCAGCTCCTGCCCGGCACGGGTCAGCACCACGCCGCCGGCGGTGCGCTCGAACAGCGGCATGCCGACTTCTTCTTCCACCGCCTTGATCTGTGCCGTAACCGCCGGCTGTGACAAGTGCAACACCTCAGCGGCCTGCGTCAGGTGGCCCAGTTGCGCCACGGTGACAAAGGTTCTCAGCTGATAGATTTCCATCCCGCGCCCACCCTCCCGAGTGCGGCCAGCCTGCTTGGGCGGCCTGCCAGTTATCGGCCCCCATTCTCTACAAGCACCCGCGCGACGACAAGGGCACCCGCGCAGTTTTCTGGATAAAAATCACTTATGTCATGTATCAACAAAGCAAATGCTCGGTTGCAACATTCTGACAAATAAAGATTTTTTTTCGATAACACGCCCAACCTTATCCGCCGCATCAGAAAAAACGATTAGCCCCTATTGCCAGTGCGCCTTAATTTCCCAGCACGCGGATACGGCCCCCCGTCTGTCCGCGACGACAAAGGAGGAAACAATGAACGAGGACATCCTGCAACGGGTGCAAGCCAATCCGAAGTTCAAAGAACTGGTGCACAAGAAGACCAGCTTTGGATGGCTGCTCAGCATCATCATGCTGGCAATCTACTACGGTTTCATTCTGGTACTTGCCTTCTCGCCCGCCACGCTGGGCGCTTCCCTCTCCGGCGGCACGACTACCGTCGGCATCCCCATCGGTGTTGCCATCATCGTGTCGGCTTTCGTGCTGACCGGCATCTATGTGCGCAAGGCCAACACCGAGTTCGACGAACTCACCCAGCAGATCGTTGAGGAGGCAAAAAAATGAGCAAATGGCTGAAAAATACAGCAATTGCCACGTTGGCCGCATTGCCGAGCCTGGCCATGGCTGCCGGCGCCATTGAGGGTGAGGTGCAGAAGCAGGCTACCAACTGGACTGCCATCATCCTGTTCGTCATCTTCGTGGGCATCACCCTGTTCATTACCTACTGGGCGGCGCGCCGTACCCAGTCCGCTTCCGACTTCTACACCGGCGGCGGCGGTATCACCGGTTTCCAGAACGGCCTCGCGATTGCCGGCGACTACATGTCCGCCGCGTCCTTCCTGGGTATTTCCGCCATGGTGTTCGAAAAGGGCTATGACGGCCTGATCTACTCCATGGGCTTTCTGGTGGGCTGGCCGATCATCCTGTTCCTGGTGGCCGAACGCCTGCGCAACCTGGGCAAGTTCACCTTTGCCGACGTGGCTTCCTACCGCCTGCAGCAAGGCCCGGTGCGCACCTTCGCCGCTACCGGCACCCTGGTGGTGGTGGCGCTGTACCTGATCGCACAGATGGTGGGCGCCGGCAAGCTGATCCAGCTGCTGTTCGGCCTGGACTACAGCGTGGCCGTGGTACTGGTAGGCGTGCTGATGGTGATGTACGTGATGTTCGGCGGCATGCTGGCCACCACCTGGGTACAGATCATCAAGGCGGTGATCCTGCTGGCAGGCGCCACCTTCATGGCCGTCATGGTGCTGGCTTCGGTGGGCTTCAGCCCGGAAGTGATGTTCCAGAAAGCGGTAGCCATCCATGCCAAGCACGCTGCCATCATGGCGCCGGGCAAAGCTGATCCGGTTGACTCCATCTCGCTGGGTCTGGCGCTGATGTTCGGTACCGCTGGCCTGCCGCACATCCTGATGCGCTTCTTCACCGTGTCCAACGCCAAGGAAGCCCGCAAGTCGGTATTCTTCGCCACCGGTTTCATCGGCTACTTCTATATCCTGACCTTCGTGATCGGCTTTGGCGCCATCATGCTGGTGCTGAACCAGCCGGGCCTGATGGAAACCATCACCAAGAACGGCAAGCCGCTCACCCAGCTGATCGGCGGTAACAATATGGCGGCCATCCACCTGGCTCACGTGGTAGGCGGCAACGTGTTCTACGGCTTCATCTCCGCGGTGGCCTTCGCTACCATCCTGGCGGTGGTTGCCGGTCTGGCACTGTCCGGCGCTTCCGCCGTGTCGCACGACCTGTACGCCTCGGTGATCAAGAAGGGCAAGGCCAACGAGAAGGATGAAATGCGCGTATCCAAGATCACCACCCTGTGCCTTGGCATTCTCGCCATCGTGCTGGGCCTGGTGTTCGAGAAGCAGAACATTGCCTTCATGGTAGGCCTGGCATTCTCCATCGCCGCTTCCGCAAACTTCCCGGTACTGTTCATGTCCATGTTCTGGAAAGGCCTGAGCACCCGTGGCGCGGTAATCGGCGGCTTTGTCGGCCTGATCTCCGCCGTGCTGCTGATCGTGCTTGGCCCGACCGTGTGGGTGGATGTGATGAAGCACGAACATGCCATCTTCCCGTACAAGAACCCGGCCATCTTCTCGATGCCCCTGGCCTTCTTCTTCACCTGGCTGTTCTCGGTACTGGATACCTCCAAGTCCGCAGCTGAAGAAAAAGAGAAATTCGATGCACAGTTTGTGCGCTCCATGACCGGCATCGGTGCCTCCGGCGCGTCCAAACACTAAGCAAGTCCAAAGCAAGCTGGCCGCACCGTTCGCGGTGCGGCCAACCAAAGTAAAGAAACAAAGGAGCCATGTATGTCTACCCTCGAATCCATCCTCAAGGAAACCCGCAGCTTCCCGCCAGCCGACGAGTTCCGCCGCAAGGCCGCCATCTCCGGCATGGACGCCTACAACGCGCTGTGCGAGCAGGCTGACGATCATTACCTGTCCTTCTGGGGTGACCTGGCTCGTGAACTGATTACCTGGAAAAAACCGTTCAGCCGCGTGCTGGACGACAGCAATGCGCCGTTCTTCAAGTGGTTCGACGACGGCATGCTGAACGTGTCCTACAACTGCCTGGACCGCCACCTGGCGGAAAACGGCAACAAGATCGCCCTGATTTTCGAAGCCGACGACGGCGACGTTACCCGTGTGACCTACGCCGAACTGCACCGCCGAGTGTGCCAGTTCGCCAACGGCCTGAAGAGCCTGGGCATCACCAAGGGTGATCGCGTGGTGATCTACATGCCGATGGTGATCGAAGCCATCGTCGCCATGCAGGCCTGCGCCCGTATCGGCGCCATCCACTCCGTGGTGTTCGGCGGCTTCTCCGCCGGTGCCGTGCGCGACCGCATCCAGGATGCCGGCGCCAAGCTGGTGATTACCGCCAACGAAGGCCTGCGCGGCGGCAAGACCGTCCCGCTGAAGGCAACCGTGGACGAAGCGCTGGCGCTGGAAGGTTGTGAATCCGTGCAGCACGTGGTGGTGTACCAGCGCACCAATGGCGGCGCGCAGTGGACCGAAGGCCGCGACGTGTGGTGGCACAAGCTGATCGAAGCCCAGGCCGAAACCTGCGAACCGGAATGGATGCTGGCGGACGACCCGCTGTTCATCCTCTACACCTCCGGCTCCACCGGCAAACCCAAGGGTATCCAGCACAGCAGCGCCGGCTACCTGTTGGGTGCCATCAACAGCTTCCGCTGGGCCTTCGACTACAAACCGAATGACGTGTACTGGTGCACCGCCGACGTGGGCTGGATCACCGGTCACTCCTATATCTGTTACGGCCCGCTGGGCATCGGCGCCACCCAGGTGGTGTTCGAAGGCGTACCGACCTACCCGGATGCCAGCCGCTTCTGGCGCATGATCGAAAAGCACAAGGTATCGATCTTCTACACCGCCCCTACCGCCATCCGCTCGCTGATCAAGCTCGGCTCCGACCTGCCCAAGCAGTTCGACCTGTCCAGCCTGCGCCTGCTGGGCACCGTGGGCGAGCCGATCAACCCGGAAGCCTGGATGTGGTACTACGAGGTGGTAGGCGGCGGCCGCTGCCCTATCGTGGACACCTGGTGGCAGACCGAAACCGGCTCCGCCATGATTGCGCCGATGCCGGGCGCGGTGCCGACCAAGCCGGGCTCCTGCACCCTGCCGCTGCCGGGCATCATCGCCGACATCGTGGACGAATCCGGCGCCCAGGTTGAGCCGGGCCGTGGTGGCTTCCTGGTGATCAAGAAGCCGTTCCCGTCGCTGGTGCGCACCATCTGGAACGACCCGGAACGCTTCAAGAAGACTTACTTCCCGGACGAATTCAACGGCCAGTACTACCTGGCTGGCGACTCCGCCAACCGCGACGAGAACGGCTATTTCTGGATCATGGGCCGTATCGATGACGTGCTGAACGTGTCCGGCCACCGCCTGGGCACCATGGAGATCGAATCGGCGCTGGTGGCCAACCCGCTGGTGGCGGAAGCCGCCGTGGTGGGCAAGCCGCACGATGTGAAGGGCGAGGCCGTGGTGGCCTTCGTGGTACTGAAGGGCGCCCGCCCGGAAGGCGACGATGCCAAGAAGATCGCCGCCGAGCTGAAGAACTGGGTAGCGCACGAAATCGGCAAGATTGCGCAGCCGGACGACATCCGCTTCGGCGACAACCTGCCCAAGACCCGCTCCGGCAAGATCATGCGCCGCCTGCTGCGCTCCATCGCCAAGGGCGAGGAGATCAGCCAGGACGTTTCCACCCTGGAAAACCCGCATATCCTGCAGCAGCTGCAACAGGCCGCGGTCTAAGCAAGCAGGCCCGACACTTCCGGGTGACGGGCCGAACGGTCAAGCCTGCGGCGGTGGCGCCCCCCTGCAACCAGCCATCGCCGCAGCAACCGAGTAGTACCCTGCTGAAGTAAGTTGTATCCGTAACCCTCCTTCGCCACACGTGTGCTGCACTCACCGTGTGGCGGTTTTTTTGCCCTGCCACCGTGCCCGGCGCATGAAATTGCCTGCGGCCAACCTTCCCTGCCGGCAGCAAGGTTGAAGCCACCCGCCCTAACACGGATAATTCCTCGATTATCTGCCGGCCTTGGTTTCAATGAACCCCTCGCATTACCTGCTGCTTCCGCCCTGTACCGCCTTGCTCAACTGCCAGGTGCCCGAACGTGTCGCCAATCGCTGCGCCCACCTTGCCCAGCAGCCCCGCCCGGGCCGCATGAACCAGGGAGGGCGGCTGCAATGAGTGCCTTCTTGCTGATCATCGGCGTACTGCTGATGCTGGCCCTGCCCTGGCTGATGCGGCGCAAGCCGGGCGCGGCAGCACCGCAGCCCCGCCGGCAGGACAACACCCCGCTGGCAGAGCGCATCGACGCCATCCTGCCGCAGACCCAGTGCGGCCAGTGCGGCCACCCCGGTTGCCGCCCCTATGCCGAAGCCATCGCCAGCGGGCGTGAAGACATCAACAAATGCCCGCCGGGCGGCGAGGAAGGCATCAGGAAGCTGGCCGAGCTGACCGGCGCGGCCTTCAAGCCGTTTGCCGCCGACGCGCCGCAACCCAAGCCCAAGGCAGTGGCGCTGATCGACGAGGCCACCTGTATCGGCTGTACGCTGTGCATCCAGGCCTGCCCGGTAGATGCCATTCTCGGCTCCGCCAAGATGATGCACACCGTCATTGCCAGCGAATGCACCGGCTGCGAACTGTGCCTCACCCCCTGCCCGGTGGACTGCATCCGCATGATTCCGGCCGATGCCCAGCTCAACAACTGGCAATGGCGCTACGCGACCATACCGATCAAGGCGGTGAAGCCCGCACCGGAGGCGCGACCGTGAGCCTGCCCTACGCCAGTCACGGCGGCCTGCAGCTGCCGGCAAACAAACAGACCACCCGCGACACGCCCATCCGCCAGTTGCCGCTGCCACCGCTGCTGCAGATCACGCTGGCACAGTATGCCGACAGCGCCACCCAGCCCTGCGTGCAAGCCGGACAGAGCGTGCGCAAGGGGCAGTTGCTGGCACAACCGGCCGGGCCACAGGCCAGCGCCGTGCACGCGCCGACATCCGGCACCGTGCTGGCGATAGCCATGCAGCCCAGCGCCCACCCGGCAGCGTTGGCCGCACTCACCCTCACCCTGCAACCGGATGGCCGTGACAGCAGCATGCCGCCTTGCAGCCTGCCGGGCTGGCGCGAGGCCGACAGCCAGCAACTGCGCACTTTCCTGCAGCAGATGGGCATAGTCGCGCAGGAAAGCGGGCTGTTCCCGCCGGAACGCAGCGCCGGCAGCGCCACGCTGCTGGTAAACGGTGCGGAAAGCGCCCCCTACCGCAGCTGCGATGAGCGGCTGATGCAGGAGCGGGCCGCCGACATCGCCGCCGGCATCGAGATTGCCGCCCATGCGCTGCAAGCCGGCAGCGTGCTGATCGGCATTGACGATGACAAGCCGCAGGCCATCGCCGCCATGCAGCGTGCCTGTCAGGATAAACCCTGGCAGATAGTCGCCCTGCCCGCACGCTACCCCAACGGCGACAGCCGGCAATTGATTCATGCCCTGACCGGGCTGGAAATTCCATACAGCGCCGACACCGCCGCACATGGCATGTACAGCCTGAACGTGGACACGCTGTACGCCATCGCCCGCGCCGTACTGCATGGCGAGCCGCTGCTCAGCCGCATCGTTACCGTGGCAGGCGCCGTGAGCCAGCCCGGCAACCTGGAGGTGCTGATCGGCACGCCACTGGACTGGCTGCTGCAACAAACCGGCCAGAAAACCGACAACCCCGAAGTCATCATGGGCGACCCGATGACCGGCTTTACCCTGCCGACGCTGGCCGTTGGCCTGGACAAGCACGGCAGCTGCCTGATCGCCAAGAGCAGCGACACCTTCCCGCCGCGCCCGGCGGCCATGCCCTGCATCCGCTGTGGCGAGTGCGCCAGCGTCTGCCCCACAGGGCTGCAGCCGATGGCGCTGTACCGCCTCACCCAGGCCGACAAGCTTGAGCAGGCGCAGCAATGGCAATTGTTCGACTGCATCGAATGCAATGCCTGCAGCTACGTCTGCCCCAGCCAGATACCGCTGGTGGACGACTTCCGCCGTGCCAAGAGCATCATCCACAGCGGCGCGCAGGCCAGCCAGGCGGCGCAGCGCGCGCGCAGCCGGTTTACTTTCCGCCAGTTCCGCATCGAGCGCGACAAGGCGGAGAAAGCCGATCGCCTCGCCGCCCGTGCCGCCGAACAGGCCGCCAAGCGGGAGAACGCGCCAGCGGTAGCCAGCAGCACGGCACCCGAGGACCCGAAGAAGCAGGCCATCATCGCCGCTGCCATGGCACGCGCCGCGGCACAACAGCAAGCCAGCCCGCTGGGCGACAGCCACAGCCAGGCACTGGACGACAGCAAGCAGGCGGCAATCAAGGCGGCCATGGAGCGCGCCGCCGCGCGCAAAGCAGCCGCGCAGCAGGCCGACAGCCCGGCTGCGGCCAACCCCGCCCCGGCTATCGGCATGGATGAAGCCAAGCAGGCGGCAGTCAAAGCCGCCATGGAACGCGCCGCCGCGCGCAAGGCGACAGCGCAGCAGGCCGACAGCCCGGCTGCGGCCAACCCTGCCCCGGCTACCGGCATGGATGAAGCCAAGCAGGCGGCCGTCAAGGCCGCCATGGAACGCGCCGCCGCGCGCAAGGCGACAGCGCAGCAGGCCGACAGCCCGGCTGCGGCCAACCCTGCCCCGGCTACCGGCATGGACGAAGCCAAGCAGGCGGCAGTCAAAGCCGCCATGGAACGCGCCGCCGCGCGCAAGGCGACAGCTCAGCAGGCCGACAGCCCGGCTGCGGCCAACCCTGCCCCGGCTACCGGCATGGATGAAGCCAAGCAGGCGGCCGTCAAGGCCGCCATGGAACGCGCCGCCGCACGCAAGGCAGCCGCGCAGCAGCCGGCACCACAGGATCAGCAGGGCCCGACAACATGAGCCAATACGCCCCCCACATCGCCCGAGCCACTACCGTCGCCACGCTGATGCGCAAGGTGTTGGTCGCATTGCTGCCGGGCATTGCCCTGTCAGTGTGGTTCAATGGCCCCGCGCTGTTATGGCAGCTGCCCCTGGCAAGCATTACCGCGCTGCTGGCCGAGGCGGCCATGCTGCGCATGCGCGGCCTCGCGCCGGCCCCGTTCCTGAAGGACCTGTCCGCCGTGGTCAGCGCCTGGCTGCTGGTGCTGTTCATGTCGCCGCTGGCGCCCTGGTGGTTGATCGTGGTGGCAACACTGTTCGCCATCGTGGTGGCCAAGCAGTTGTATGGCGGCCTGGGCAATAACCTGTTCAACCCGGCCATGGCCGGCCTGGCCGTGGCCGTGCTGGCCTTCCCGGCACATATGGCGGGCATGGATGCCTTGCCCGCCACAGCCAGCGCAGCAGGCTGGATCGCCCTGGGCTGGCTGCTTGGCGGACTCTGGCTGTGGCAACAGAAAGTGATCAACTGGCAGGCACCGCTGGCCATGCTGGCCGCGGTCGGCGCCATGAGCGAGCTGCTGTGGCAGCTGGCACCGTCACACTCCGCCAGCCCGCTCTGGCAGCTGAGCCATGGCGGTCTCCTGCTGGCAGCCGGTTTCATCCTCACCGACCCGGTAACCTCTCCCTGGTTGCCGCGCGGCCGTCTGCTGTTCGGCCTGGCCGTGGGCCTGCTCACCGTGCTGCTGCGCGTGAACGGCGAAATTCAGGGCGCCATCGCTTTTGCGGTGCTAATCATGAACTGCGTCGTGCCGTTCATCGATAGACACACCTGGCCGAAAGCATTCGGCTACCGGGGAAAACGCCGTGGCTAGCCAGCCAGCAACAACGCAGCACTCCGCCGGCAACCTGCTTGCGGCCAACCTTTACCTGCCAGCCACCGAATCATGAACGCCGCCAAACGCCTGCAGATCTTCGAGCGCCTGAAGGCGCACAACCCGCACCCCACCACCGAGCTGGAATACGCCAGCCCGTTCCAGCTGCTGATCGCCGTGCTGCTGTCGGCACAGGCCACCGACGTGGGCGTCAACAAGGCCACCCGCGTGCTGTTCCAGGTGGCGCCCACCGCGCGCGCCATGCTGGCGCTGGGCGAGGAAGGCGTGAGCGACTACATCAAGACCATCGGCCTGTTCCGCACCAAGGCCAAAAACACCGTGGCCACCTGCCGCATCCTGGTGGAACAGTACGATGGCGAAGTACCGCAGACGCGCGAGGCGCTGGAGGCGCTGCCGGGGGTTGGCCGCAAGACCGCCAACGTGGTGCTGAATACTGCCTTCGGACAGCCTACCATTGCAGTAGATACTCATATTTTCCGCGTGGCCAACCGCACCCGCATCGCCCCCGGCAAGGACGTGCGCGAAGTGGAAGACAAACTGTTGCGCTACGTACCGGCGGAATACAAACTGGATGCCCATCACTGGCTCATCCTGCACGGTCGTTACGTCTGCAAGGCACGCAAGCCGGAATGCGAGCGTTGTGTCATCGCCGACCTGTGCGAATACCCGGCAAAAACCGTATGATGACCACTGGCGATTGATATTCACGGTTTTGTCGCCAGCTTGGGCACAAACGGGGCAAGCGCCTCGTGGCAGCGCCCACTGGTACGGGCTGCCCACTTCTGCATAAAGGATTGTTTCAGGTGAAGAGTTATACCCGCCTGGCCATTGCCAGCGCCCTGCTGGTGTCGCTGGTTGGCTGTGGCAAGATCGAAGCCCTGTTCAAGGACGAGAACAAGGGCCCCCAGGTAGCGGTGCCGGCCAAGGCGGACGGCAGCGTGCAGATGCTGTTGCCCGACTTCACCCAGCTGGTGGAGCGCGAAGGCCCTGCAGTGGTGAACATCCAGGCGGTGCGCAGCGACAACAGCCAGGCCTCTTCCAGCAGTGAGCTGCCGGTGCCGGTGCCGGAGGACGACCCGTTCTACGAGTTCTTCCGCCGCTACATGCCTAACCCGAACCAGCCGCCCGACCCGCAGCCCTCGGAAAGCATTTCCTTCGGCTCCGGCTTCATCCTGTCCAACGACGGCTACATCCTGACCAATGCCCACGTCGTGGCCGGCGGCAGCCAGATCAAGGTGATGCTCACCGACAAGCGCGAGCTGCGCGCCAAGCTGGTGGGCCTGGACAAGCGTACCGACGTGGCCGTGCTGAAAGTGGAGGCCGCCAGCCTGCCCACCGTCAAGATCGGCTCCCCCAGCCAGCTGAAGGTGGGTGAATGGGTAGCCGCCATCGGTGCACCGTTCGGCTTCGAGAACACCGTCACCGCCGGCATCGTATCGGCCAAGGGCCGCAGCCTGCCGGACGAAAGCTATGTGCCCTTCATCCAGACCGACGTGGCGATCAACCCCGGCAACTCCGGCGGGCCGCTGTTCAACCTGCGCGGCGAAGTGGTGGGCATCAACTCGCAGATCTACAGCCGTTCCGGCGGCTTCATGGGCATTTCCTTCGCCATTCCGATCGACATCGCCATGAAAGTGGCCGAGCAGCTCAAGAGCAGCGGCAAGGTAAGCCGCGGCCAACTTGGCGTGCACATCCAGGAAGTCACCCAGGAACTGGCGCAGTCCTTCGGCCTGGACCGCCCGCGCGGAGCGCTGGTGGTGCGCGTGGAGCCGAATGGCCCGGCCAGCCGTGCCGGCATCCACATCGGTGACATCATCCTGCGCCTGAACGGCCAGACCGTGGACAACTCGCGCGACCTGCCACGCATGGTGGGCGACCAGCCGCCGGGCACCCACATCAAGCTGGGCGTATGGCGCAAGGGCAACGAGCAGAACGTGGACGCCACGCTGGCGGAATTGGTAACCGACCAGGCAGCCCAGCCGGGTGAAGCCACCCCTGCCGTGCCGCAAAGCTTCCAGTTCGGCAAGCTGGGCCTGACCCTGGCCGAACTCACCGCCGACGACAAGCAGACCCTGGGGCTGCATGGCGGCCTGGTGGTGCAGAAGGCGCAGGGCGTGGCCGCCCAGGCCGGGCTGACCAGCGGCGACGTGATCATCGGCCTCAACCAGACCGAAATCACCAGCATCAAGACTTTCGAGCGTGCACTGGCCAGCGCCAACGGCAATATCGCACTACTGGTGCGGCGTCAGGACAGTACGCTGTTCGTGCCCTTGCGCCTCAATTGATCTACCGACCGCCCACATGGGCGGCTCAGGCTGCGGACAAGGAGCCCATTTACCTCCACCGGACCCGGCAAAGCCGGGCCGCTCCTGCCAAGCCTTTGCATCGGCAGCCTTTCTGTTTACAAAACAAAGTCCTTGCGCCGGGCGCAAGGACTTTGTCAGCATTCTCGGCCGCCCGCATGGGCGGCCTTTTTTTGCCCATCACAACAAAAGCTGGCACCAAGGAGAAATCATGAGCTTCCTCACTACCGATCTGTACGACGCCAACGAAGGCCAGGTAGCCGTACTACTGCCGATGCTGCAAAGCTACGGCGCCCGCGCGCGCTTTTGCGGCCAGATCGTCACCCTGAAACTGTTCGAAGACAACACCCTGGTGCGCGAGGTACTAAGCGAGCCCGGCAAGGGCAAGGTGCTGGTGGTGGATGGCGGTGGCTCGCTGCGCTGCGCATTGCTGGGTGACCAGATTGCCGAACTGGCGGTGAAGAATCAGTGGGAAGGCGTGGTGATCCACGGCTGCATCCGCGACTCGGTGGCCATCAACGCGCTGCCGCTGGGCGTACGCGCGCTGGCCACCAACCCGAAGAAATCGGTGAAGCGTAACGAGGGCACTCGGGAACTGACGGTGAACTTCGGTGGCGTGGACTTCGTACCCGGCCAGTGGCTGTACGCCGACGAGGACGGCGTGCTGGTTTCCGCCACCGCCCTGCTGTAAACCTGCGCAGGCCGCTTGCGGCCAACCTTGTCAGGCGCTGCGGTCGTACTGGCGGTGGCGCCGGTGGCGCGGCAGCAGGGTCAGCATGCGGATCCAGCCCAGCATGTCCTGGGTCCAGGTGTGGTCTTCCGGCTCCAGCTGCTCCGGGTTTTCCAGCGTGGCGGCGGTGAGGTCGATCTCGTCCGGCGAGGCTTCGTGGCGGTAACTGAGCGTGGTGCCGCAGCGCGGGCAGAAACCGCGCTGCACACCCATGGACGACTGGTAGTGCCGCACCTCGCCCTGCAACTCCAGCTCCAGCGCCCGCACCGTGAACCAGGTGACGAACGGCGCGCCGCTGGCTAGCCGGCAGGAGGCGCAATGGCAGTGGGTGACGTGATAAGGTTGGCCGCGCAAGCGGTAGCGGACGGCACCGCACAGACATCTTCCTCGCATCGCGCATTCTCCGTGTCAAATCAGCCGGTTAGAAAACTATAGCCGGAAACGGCACGTTTGCCAGCCCGCAGCGATGCAGCAAAAAATAAAGGCCCGACAAGATTGCCGGGCCTTTGTCTTTCTGTGCTTAGCGCTTACGCCGGCTGTACCGGGGTAGCACCCATCAGTTCGGTCATCACGTTGTTCTCGTCTACGAACACCAGCTTGGGCGAGTGATTGGCCAGTTCGCTGTCTTCGTAGGCGGCGAAGGAGGCGATGATCAGCAGGTCACCCGGCGCGGCGCGGCGCGCGGCGGAACCGTTCACCGAGATCACACCCGAGCCACGCTCGGCACGGATGGCGTAGGTGGCAAAGCGCTCGCCATTGGTCACGTTCCAGATCTGCACCTCTTCGTATTCCTTGATATCGGCGGCTTCCAGCAGGTTTTCGTCGATGGCGCAGGAGCCGATGTAGTGCAGTTCGGCATGGGTGGTGGTAACACGGTGGAGCTTGGATTTCAGCATGGAACGCTGCATGGCGGTCTTCCTTGGTACGCGCTTCCGCGCGTCAGATATTTGACAACCCCCACTCGCGAAGCGAGGCTCCCTTGCAGGGCAAGGGCGGGGGGATTGAGATTCAATGGCAAGGCTGCGCAAGCAATCACATCGCTGGAGGAGCCCGGCTCTGCCGGGTCCTGTAGCACCGCAGCAGAGCACTTTTCGCAGCCTGGCGCTTCAGCGCCTTACTTCGATATTGTCGATCAGCCGGGTCTTGCCCAGCCGTGCGGCGGCCAGCACCACCAGGCGCGGCTCGCCGGCGTGGGCGATCTCCAGGGTGTCGGCCTGGCGGATCTCCACGTAGTCCACGCGCCAGCCATGGGCGGCCAGATCGTCGCAGGCGGTTTTCTCCAGCGCCACGTAATTGCTGTCGCCAGCCTGCAGCGCATCGCGGATCGCCGCCAGGTTGCGGTACAGACGCGGCGCTTCGGCGCGCTCGTCGGTACTGAGGTAGCCGTTGCGCGAGGACAGCGCCAGGCCGTCGTCGGCGCGGCCGGTATCCACCGGCACGATCTCGATCGGCATGTTCAGGTCGTCCACCATGGCGCGGATCACATGCAGCTGCTGGTAATCCTTCTTGCCGAAGCAGGCCACGTCCGGCTGCACGATGTTGAACAGCTTGCTCACCACGGTGGCCACGCCGCGGAAGTGCCCCGGGCGGAACGCGCCGCACAGCTCGTTCTGGATATGCGGCGGCTCGACGTTGAAATCCTGCTTGATGCGCGGGTACAACTCGCGCTCGTCCGGGAAGAACAGCACGTCCACCCCGGCGGCGTCCAGCTTGGCGCAATCGTCGGCAAAAGTGCGCGGGTAGGCGTCGAAATCCTCACCCTGGCCGAACTGCAGGCGGTTGACGAAAATGCTCACCACCACCTGGTCGGCGTACTGGTGCGCGGCGGCCACCAGGGCCAGGTGGCCGGCATGCAGGTTGCCCATGGTGGGCACGAAGGCGATGCGGCCGGCGCTGCGGCGCCAGGCGCGAAGTTCGGCAATACTGCGGATGACTTGCATGCTGACCTCAGAAACAGTGTTCGGCCGCCGGGAAGGAACCATCCTTCACCGCGGCGACATAGCCGGCCACCGCACCCTGGATGCTGTGCGCCTCGGCCATGAAGTTCTTCACGAAACGGGCCTTCTTGCCCGGGTACACGCCCAGCACATCGTAGATCACCAGCACCTGGCCGGACACGTCCGGGCCGGCGCCGATGCCGATGGTGGGCACGCCGATTTCCTGGCTGATGCGTGCGGCCAACGCTGCCGGCACGCATTCCATCAGCACCAGGCTGGCACCGGCTTCGGCCAGCGCGCGGGCATCGGCCTGCAGGCGCTCGGCATCGCTCTCGCTCTTGCCCTGCACCTTGTAGCCGCCAAAGGTATTCACGAACTGCGGGGTGAGGCCGATGTGAGCACACACCGGCACGCCGCGCTGCACCAGGAAACGCACGGTTTCCGCCATGAAGGCACCGCCTTCGATCTTCACCATGTGAGCGCCGGCCTGCATCAGGCGGGCGGCATTGGCAAAGCCCTGCGCCGGGCTTTCCTGGTAGCTGCCGAACGGCATGTCGGCCAGCACCATGGCGCGCTTGGCGCCGCGGGCCACACAGCGGGTGTGGTATTCCATTTCCGGCATGCTGACCGGCAGGGTGGAGTCCTCGCCCTGCATCACCATGCCCAGCGAATCGCCGATCAGCAGGATGTCCACGCCGGCATCATCCATCAGAGTAGAAAAACTGGCGTCGTAGCAGGTCAGCATGGCGATCTTCTGACCTTCCGCTGCCATGTGCTGCAGCGTGTTGACGGTGACTTTCATATTGTTGTGTGTCCTCGTTGCTTCCAGTGGCGAAACGCCGCTTGTGGCCGCGGTCGCGCACCGGGTTCAGAGCCCCTTGTTGAAGTAACTGCGCTGACCACGCATTTCCGTGATGCAGCGCAACAATAGCTCGAAATCTTCGTTGCCTTCAACCAGATCGAGGTTGTCGGTGTTCACGATCAGCAGCGGCGCCGCTTCGTAGTTGTGGAAGAAGGCGCTGTAGGCCTCGTGCATGCGCTGCACATAGCCTTCCGGCATCGGCGGCTGGTCGGTGGTGGCGGCGCGTGCGGCCAACCTGCCGGCCACGGTATCGGCCGAGGCCTGCAGGTAGATCACCAGATCCGGCACCGGATATTCCGGCAGGAAGCGCTGCACGATGCGGCGGTAGATGGCCAGCTCGTCGGCGTCCAGCGTCTTGCTGGCGAACAGCTCGTCCTTGTCGAACAGGAAGTCGGACACCAGCGGCGCAGCCAGCAAGTCGCCGTGCAGCATGTCGTGCGCGGCGTCGGCGCGCTGCATCAGGAAGGACAGCTGGGTAGCCAGCGCATGGTACGGCGGGTGGCGATAGAAGCGCGTCAGGAACGGGTTCTGCTCCGGTGCCTCGGCCAGCAGCCGTACCGACCAGTAATCCGCCAGCCGGCGGGCCAGTTGCGATTTACCGGCGCCGATCGGGCCTTCCACCACCACGTAGCGCAATTGCGTCATGCCTTGTTCTCCAGACTGTCAGCTCACGCCAGGCGGCTTACGCCGCCGGCGTCCAGGTTGGCCGCAAGCTCGGCCGCGGTACCAAGTTCGCCGATGCGCCATTCCGGCGCCATTTCTGCCAGCGGCAGCATCACGAAGGCGCGCTCGTGCATGCGCGGGTGCGGCAGGGTAAGAAATTCGTCGTGCTGGCTGACGCCTTCCACCAGCAGCAGGTCCAGGTCCAGCACGCGCGGTGCGTTGCGGAAGGTGCGTACGCGGCCGAAATCCTGCTCCAGCCGCAGCAGGGCAGCCAGCAGCTCGGCCGGCGCCAGCGCGCTTTCCACTTCGCACACCGCGTTGATGAAGTCCGGCTGGTCGGCATAGCCCACCGGCGCGGTGCGGTAGCAGGACGAACGGCGCGTGAGGCGCACGCCCGGCAGCGCGGCAATGGCCGCCAGCGCTGCCTCCACCTGGGCGACCGGGTCATCCAGATTGCTGCCCAGCGCGATCACCGCACGCTTCACGCCCCGTCACCTCCACCGGCACTGGCATTGCTGCGACGGCGGCGGCGGCGCTTCTTGCGCTGCGCATCGCCACCCTCGCCCTGCTCCTTGCCGGCGGCAGCCGCCTCGGCGATCAGCTCCTGGCGGGTGTTGTGGTCGGCGTCCTGGAACTCGGACCACCATTGCACCATGTCGTGCGGCACTTCGCCCACTTCGGCGCGCAGGCTGTAGAAATCGAAGGCCGCACGGAAGCGCGGCTGCTCCAGGAAGCGGAACGGGCGCGCGCCGCCGCGGCTTTCGAAGCGCGGCTGCAGCGACCAGATCTCGCGCATGGTGGCGGAGAAGCGGCGCGGAATGGCGAAATCGTTGTCCTGCAGCGATTCCACCTCGCTCATTGCCAGCATCAGTGCCGGCAGCGATTTGTCGCCCCGCTCGATATTGGCCTGCCAGCGGTTGTTCACCTGCGCCCACAGCATGGCGGCCAGCATGAAGCCCACCGATACCGGCTTGTCGGCGCGCACGCGCTCGTCGGTATTGGCCAGCGCCAGCTTGAGGAAGGCTTCGCCGCCCTGTTCGTCCAGCACCGCGTCCAGCAGCGGGAAAATACCGCGCGACAGGCCCTCGTCACGCAGCTTCTGCAGACAGGCGAAGGCCTGCCCGGAGTGCAGCAGCTTGAGCAGCTCGTCGAACAGCCGCGCCGGCGGCTCGTTCTTCAGCAGGCTGGCATGCGAGGCAATCGGCTTGCGGGTGTGTTCGTCGATCTCGAAACCCAGCTTGGCCGCCAGACGCACCGCGCGCAGCATGCGCACCGGGTCTTCCTGGTAGCGGCGTGCCGGCTGGCCGATCATCACCAGCTTCCTGGCGTGCAGATCCTTCACGCCGTGGTGGTAATCAATGATGGTTTCATCGGTGGGGTTGTAGAACAACGCGTTGACGGTGAAGTCGCGGCGCTGCGCATCCTCGGCCTGGCTGCCGTAGGTGTTGTCCGCCATGATGCGGCCGCTGTCGCTGGTCTTGCCGATATCGCCGCCGCGGAAGGTGGTCACTTCGATGGTTTCCGGCCCCATCATCACGTGCACGATGCGGAAGCGGCGGCCGATGATGCGCGAGCGGCGGAACAGGTGGTGCACCTCTTCCGGGGTGGCACTGGTGGCCACGTCGAAATCCTTGGGCGTGACGCCCAGCAGCAGGTCGCGCACCGCGCCGCCCACCACGTAGGCGGCGTGTCCGGATTCCTGCAGGCGCGATACCACGCGCAGCGCGGCATTGCTCAGGCCATCGCGGCGAACGCCGTGCTGCGCCAGCGACATCACGCGTGGTTTGGTTTTGTTGGCGGCACGATTGCCGGACAAGTCGAAGACGCGACTGAACAATTTGCGGATCATGGGAATGTTATCTGGAGGTGAGCTGTGCGGCGCATGCCGTCGTGGGCTTGAGCGCGGGATTATAGCCCGATACCGCCGGTAGGCTCCAGCGTCATCCCGACACAATGCTTGACAGTGCGGAGCGTCTGCTCTAACTTCTGGGCTTGCGCCGATTTTTGCTGCTTGCGGGGCGCCTGATAAATACCGGCTAAGAGCACATGCCTAACCCGCTGCTGCCCTTACTGGTCACAGCGGGTTTTTGCATTGCAGCCACCGGAAACGGGCAACGTGTTTTATGCGCCGAGTTAATCGACAACTTGCAGGGCGCCATCGAAATTCTGCTAAAGCGTCGCTCGGCGGTAACCGGGCGCGCACCACAGCTACGGAGACTGCCATGTACGACTGCCAGGAAGACCGCTACACCGATTTCGCCACCGCGCCGCAAACCACCACGCCGGCGCTGCGCGGCACCCTCACCGCCCGCGTGCTGGGCAGCAATGCCAAGCCGCGCCTCACCGAACTGGCCGCCTACGCCACCGAACGCAATCTCGACATCGCCCTGCAGCAGGGCACGCTGACCATAGACGACCTGACGCTGACCGAAGCGCTGAACATCAACGCCCGCTTCGGCAACGAACTGGTCATCAGCTGCCACCTGCGCTGCGACCCGCCGGCACACTTCGACTAGGCCTTGCCAAGGTTGGCCGCATCGCGCGGCCAGGCAAAGCGACAGCGCTGTACAGCCTGCGGCCAGCCCCGCTATGCCAGCGGCAAAGCACGCTTATAATGGTGCCCCTTTGCCCACTGGTACCCCGTCCATGCTGTTTGAACTGAACCGTAGCCCGTGGCAGCTGTTGCGCCGCGAAGCCCTGCTGCTGATCAAGCTGGCGCTGCCGATGATGGTGGCGCAGATCGCACAGGTGGCCACCGGCTTCGTCGATACGGTCATGGCCGGTCGCGTCAGCACCGACGACCTGGCTGCGGTGTCGCTGGGCGCCAGCGTGTTCATCACCACCTATGTCACGCTGATCGGCGTGGCGGCGGCGCTGAACCCCATCCTCGCGCAGCAGCACGGCCGCGGCGAAACCACCGCCCTGGGCGATACCGCGCGCCAGGGCCTGTGGTTCGGCCTGCTGCTGGGGATGTGCGGCGCCGGCCTGATGCTGGCGGTGCAGCCGCTGCTGCGGCTGTGGCTGGACCTGCCGCCGGTAGTGGTGGACAAGGCGATGCTGTTCATCGACGGTGCCGCCATGGGCATGCCGGCCGCCATCCTGCACCGCTCGCTGGCAGCGTTCGCCTCCAGCCTGGGCCACACCCGCCCGCTGATGGTGGTGAGCGTTACCGGCCTGCTGCTGAACATCCCGCTCAACTACGCGCTGATCCACGGCCTGTTCGGCCTGCCGGCGCTGGGCGGCGCTGGCTGCGGCTGGGCCACCGGCTGCGTGTTCATCTTCAATGCCACCGCGCTATACCTGTATATCAAGTTCCATCGCGTGTTCCAGCCCTATGGCCTGTGCCAGGGGCTGGTGGCGCCGCAGTGGCGGCGCTTCCCGGCCTTCCTCAAGCTGGGGCTGCCCATCGGGCTGTCCTTCTTCGTGGAGGTGAGCCTGTTTTCCTTCATCGCGCTGCTGGTCGCCAAGCTGGGCACCACCGTGGTGGCCACCCACCAGACGGTGATCAACTTCTCCAGCGTGATCTACATGATTCCGCAGAGCATAGGCACCGCCGCCACCATCCGCGTCGGCCAGAGCGTGGGCGCCGGCGACTACCACCGCGCCCGCACGGTATGCGGCGTCAGCCTGGCGCTGGGGCTGGCGATGGCATCGCTGACCATGCTGTGGGTGCTGCTGGATCGCCACGACATCATGCGTCTGTACAGCGCCGACCCGGCGGTGATTGCGCTGGGCGGCACGCTGATGCTGTTCGCCGCCTTCTACCAGCTGACCGATGCCATGCAGACCATCGCCTCCAGCGCGCTGCGCGGCTACAAGATCACCACCATCCCGATGGTGATCCACATCGTGTCATTCTGGGGCTTCGGCCTGCTGCTGGGCGCCTGGCTGGGCCTGGGCGCGCCGCGCATGGGCGTGCATGGCTTCTGGGCGGCGCTGGTGATCAGCCTGAGCACCGCCGGCGTGCTGCTGGTAAGCTATCTGGCGCGCGTCAGCCGGCAACGGCTGCATCGTCAAACCGCCTGAAAGAAAGCATGAACCCTGTAATGCATCACCACTACCCGCTGCGCGCGCTGAACACCTTCGGCATGAACGTGCATGCGGCCAACTTCTGCGTACTGGACGACCCGGCGCAACTGCCGGCCATTACCACCAGCGATGCCTACCGCCAGGGCCCGGTGCTGTGGCTGGGCGGCGGCAGCAACCTGCTGTTCACCCGCGACTACCCCGGCCTGGTCATCAAGGTCGCACTCAAGGGCATCCGCCTGCTGGCCGACGACGGCGACAGCGTGCTGGTGGAAGCCGCCGCCGGCGAAAACTGGCACGATTTCGTGCAATACACCCTGGCCCAGGGCTGGAGCGGGCTGGAAAACCTCAGCCTGATTCCCGGCACCGTCGGCGCCAGCCCGATCCAGAACATCGGCGCCTATGGTGTGGAAGTGAAGGATCAACTGCAGCAAGTGGTGTGCGCCGACCTGCGCCACGGCGGGCGCGAGCTGCTGCTGGACAATGCCGACTGCCGCTTTGCCTACCGCGACAGCATCTTCAAGCAGGAACTGGCCGGGCAGGTACTGGTAACGGCGGTACGCTTCCGCCTGCAACGCCGCTTCAACCCGCGCATCGGCTATGGCGACCTGCGCCAGCAACTGGCCGCCATGGGCGTGGATGGCACGCCCACCGCACAGCAGGTCAGCGCCGCGGTCATCGCCATCCGCCAGAGCAAGCTGCCGGACCCGGCGCAGCTCGGCAATGCCGGCAGCTTCTTCAAGAACCCGGTGCTGAGCCAGGCCGAGGCGGATGCGCTGCTGGCACGCTTCCCTACCCTGCCGCACTACCCGCAGCCCGATGGCAGCGTGAAACTGGCCGCCGGCTGGCTGATCGACCAGGCCGGGCTGAAAGGCTACCGCGACGGCGATGCCGGCGTGCATGAGCGCCAGGCGCTGGTACTGGTGAACCATGGCCAGGCCAGCGGCAGCCAGATGTGGGCGCTGGCGCAGAAGGTGCAGGGCAGCGTGCGCGAGCGCTATGGTGTGCTGCTGGAGCCGGAGCCGATCGTGCTCTGAGCCTGCCTCGCCCCAAACAAACATGCGGCCAACCCTGAGGGTTGGCCGCATGTTTTTAACCGCGCAATACAGCGACTCTTATAGTCGATGTGCCGCCAGCAGGAACGTATACACCACGCTGCCAAAGCCCACCGTCCACGCCAGCGAGCGCAGCGTTGCCTGGTCGGCAATGTACAGCACGCCATGCGCGATGCGCGCCAGCAGGAAAGTCAGCGCTGCCGCATCGATGCGCTCCGGCGGCACCTGCTGCAGGGTGGCAATGATCACCCCGGCGGCAAACGGCGTCAGCGCCTCCCAGGCATTCTGCTGCGCCCACTGCGCACGCTGGCGCCAGCCGGAGAGCTTCGCCAGGTAAGCGCGCGGCGCATGGTTGTCGAAAGTGCCACCAGACTTGGCCACCATAGCCCATACCAGCGGCAGCACTGCCGCAATCAGCACCACCCAGAACGCAAAATGCATAGTGTCTCTCCTTGGTTTTGACGCTATCAGTCGTTCAGATAGCGTGCATCATCGAATGTTGCCACCCAGTGCGGGCGGTAGACCACCAGAATGGCCAGCACCAGGCCACTGGTGAAAGCCTCCGACCAGGCCAGCAGAAAATAATACGGCAGCGCGTTTTCCAGCAGCTGCTCCAGCGGATAGGCGCCGGCCAGCAGCAGTGCCGTCAGCCCGCAGGCCGCGGCCAGCAGCAGGCTGGCCGCCCCGGTCAGGAAGGCATTCACGAACACGTACACGAATACGTTGGCCGCAAAGCGGCGCTGGGCAAGGCGCAACATCAGCGTAGTCAGCGCCACCGCCGGCAGCAAACTCAAGACGAAGTTGAGCCCCAGCGCCAGCCATTCCAACTGCCCGCCCAGTGCCAGCCCGGCCAACACCACCGCCAGCGCCAACAAGGCCAGCGCCGGCCCCATCAGTAGCGTGAACACCGTACCACCCAGCAGGTGGAAGCTCAGCCCCGGCTGCAAGCCGGCGCGGCCCAGCCAGAAGCCCGCCAGGACTACGCAGGCGCCCAACCAGGCATTGACGGCGCGGCTGTCCAGCGTGCGCCAGCTCACCCGGCTGGCGGCGAACAGCAGCAGCAGCGCGCCCAGCGCATTGCCGGCCCACAGCGCCCACGCCGGAAACTGACTGGCCACAAAATTCATGGTTCCCCTTTGCATTGCATGCGGCAATTTTTTGCCACCCGGCATGATAGCAGCGCCGCATCGGCACGACAGGGGCGGCACGGCGGCAATCGCGGTAAAATGCAGCCAAACCAGTTCAGGATATCGATAATGCCAACCCTTCCCGCCTTCCACCACATCACCCGCCTGGTCAGCGACGCACTGGCCGAAGACATCGGCCAGCAGGACTGGACCGCGCTGCTGATCGCCGCCGACAGCCCGGGCAACGCCCGCGTGATCGCCCGCGAAGATGCGGTGATCTGCGGCATCGCCTGGTTCGACGAAACCTTCCGCCAGGTGGATGCGCGCAGCCAGGTGCGCTGGCAGGTGGCCGAAGGCGACAAGGTGGCCGCCGGCCAGTGCCTGTGCGAGATCAGCGGCCCGGCACGCGCGCTGCTTACCGCCGAGCGCACCGCGCTGAACATGCTGCAGACGCTGTCGGCGGTAGCCACGGAAACCCGCCGCTACGTGGACGCCATCGCCGGCAACCGTGCCCGCATCCTCGACACCCGCAAGACCCTGCCCTGCATGCGCCTGGCGCAGAAATACGCGGTGACCGTGGGCGGCGGCATGAACCAGCGCATCGGCCTGTACGACGGTGTGCTGATCAAGGAAAACCACATCATGGCCGCCGGCAGCATCACCGCCGCCCTGGCCAATGCCCGCGCGCTGGTGCCGGCCGGTGTGAGCATCCAGGTGGAAGTGGAAAACCTGGCCGAGCTGCAGGAGGCGCTGGCAGCCGGCTGCACGCTGATTCTGCTGGACAATATGTCGCTGGACGATATGCGCGAAGCGGTACGCCTGTCCGCCGGCCGCGCCGAGCTGGAAGCCTCCGGCGGCGTGGAGCTGGCCAGCGTGCGCGCCATCGCCGAAACCGGCGTGGATCGCATCTCCATCGGCAAGCTCACCAAGGACGTGCGCGCGGTGGACCTGTCGATGCGCTTTGCCAGCTAAGCACCAGGAACGAAGCTCCTGGCCCTGAACGCAAAAAGCCGGTGCATCTGCCCCGGCTTTTTGCTTGTATCCGTTCGCTCAGGAGTTGGCCGCATGATGCCGCGCCAGTCGCCGCAGCATCGCTGCGGTAGCGCCCCAGATGAAGTAGTCGCCATAGCGCAGCGCATAGAAGTGGCCGGCCACACCGTCGCGCACATAAGGGTGGCGCTCGTAGGCACTTTCATCCAGCGCCAGCGCCAGCGGCAGCGAGAACACCTCGGCCACCTCCTGTGGCGACGGCTGCGGCAGGAACGAGCCTTGCAGCAGTGCCAGCACCGGCGTGATGCGGTAGCCGGTTACCGTATCGTAATCCGGCAGCTCGGCCACCACGCGCACCAGTGCCGGCGGCAACCCCACCTCCTCTTCCGCCTCGCGCAGCGCCGCTACGCGGGCGCTGGCATCCTCGGGCTCGATACGGCCGCCGGGAAAGCTGATCTGCCCGGCGTGGCTGCGCAGATGCGGCGTGCGGCGGGTGAGCAGGATGCGCCACTCGCCGTCCTGCCAGTGCACGGCCACCAGCACCGCCGCCGCCTTGGCCGGCGGCAAACGCAGGCCCAGGCCGTCCTCGTCGCCAACCTGCAAGCCGGCAAAGCCGGCCAGCCAGCTTGCCATCGCGTCCATCTCCTGCCACATCATGCGCATCAACCCTTTCTGCGCCCGGCGATCTTGGGCAGCGCCAGTTCGCTCCAGTGCGCCAGCAGGCGCAGCGCCACGCCGCCGGCAAATACCAGCTGTACGGCAACCAGGTGATCCCAGCCCAGCTCCGACAGGCCGTACAGCACCGCGGCCGCCAAGATGGACACCGTGCCGTAGAAGTCCTTGTGCAGGATGAAGGGCACATCGTTCACCATCATGTCGCGCACGATGCCGCCGCCCACCGCGGTAACAAAACCCAGCAGGATCACGCCAAAGGCGTTGAGGTGGTATTCCACCCCCAGCTTGGCGCCGGCCAGACTGAACGCCACCAGGCCGATGGAGTCGGCAATGATGAACAGCCGGGTCAGCACTTCATTTTCGCGCTTGTGCAGGCGCGCGGCCAGCGCGAACAGCATGCTCAGCGCGATGATCACCAGGTTGGTATTGTTCAGGAACACCTGCGGCATGCGGCCAACCAGCATGTCGCGGATGATGCCGCCGCCGATGGCGGTAAGCAGCGTGACAATGACGATGCCCAGCAGGTCGAGATGCTTGCGCACCCCCAGCAGGTAACCGGAAATGGCGAATGCCACGGTGCCGATGGCGGCATAGCCGTCGAAATCCAGCAGGAAACGCCAGACGGGATCCATATTTCTCCTCGCAAAAAAACAAACGCCAGACCCGCAGGCCTGGCGTATGGCACGACAACCATCGAATCCTAGCGGCGCATCGAATCGAAGAACGCCAGGTTGGACTTGGTTGCCCGCAGCTTGTCGAGCATGAACTCCATCGCTTCCAGGTCATCCATCGGGTACAGCAGCTTGCGCAGCACCCAGATGCGCTGCAGCTGTTCCTGCGGAATCAGCAGCTCTTCGCGGCGGGTGCCGGAGCGGTTGATGTTGATGGCCGGGAAAATCCGCTTTTCCGCCATGCGACGGTCAAGGTGGATTTCCATGTTGCCGGTACCCTTGAATTCTTCGTAGATCACGTCATCCATGCGCGAGCCGGTATCTACCAGTGCGGTGGCGATGATGGTGAGCGAGCCGCCTTCCTCGATATTACGGGCGGCACCGAAGAAGCGCTTCGGGCGCTGCAGCGCGTTGGCGTCCACACCACCGGTCAGCACCTTGCCGGAAGCCGGAATCACGGTGTTGTAGGCGCGCGCCAGACGGGTTATGGAATCCAGCAGGATCACCACGTCCTTCTTGTGCTCCACCAGGCGCTTGGCCTTCTCGATCACCATTTCGGCAACCTGCACGTGGCGGGTGGCCGGTTCGTCGAAGGTGGAGGACACCACTTCGCCCTTCACCGAACGCTGCATCTCGGTCACTTCTTCCGGGCGTTCGTCGATCAGCAGCACGATCATCTCCACTTCCGGATGATTGCTGGTGATGGCGTGAGCGATGTGCTTGAGCATCACGGTCTTGCCGGACTTCGGCGGTGCCACCAGCAGGCCGCGCTGGCCCTTGCCGATCGGCGAGATCAGGTCGATCAGGCGGCTGGTGATGTTTTCCTCGCCGCGGATGTCGCGCTCCAGGTTCAGGCGCTCGGTCGGGAACAGCGGGGTAAGGTTCTCGAACAGGATCTTGTTCTTGGCCTGCTCCGGCGGGCCGCCGTTCACCTTGTCCACCTTCACCAGCGCGAAGTAGCGTTCGCCTTCCTTCGGGGTGCGGATCTCGCCCTCGATGGTATCGCCGGTGTGCAGGTTGAAGCGGCGGATCTGCGACGGGCTGACATAGATGTCATCCGGGCCGGCCAGGTAGGAGGAATCCGGGCTGCGCAGGAAACCGAAGCCGTCCGGCAGCACTTCCAGCGTACCTTCGCCAAAGATGCTTTCGCCTTTTTTGGCCTGGTTTTTCAAAAGGGCAAAGAGCAAATCCTGCTTGCGCAGGCGGCTGGCACCGTCGATTTCATTGGCAATGGCCATTTCGACGAGTTCGCTCACATGCGTACGCTTGAGATCAGTGAGGTGCATAGTGTGTGCTGTCGGACGTTAATGTCACAAGGGCGGCGCGGGCGCCGGTTCGGGAAAGACGTGAAGGGGACAGATATGAATCGAGCGGCGCAAGTGCCGCTCGTAAGGACTATCCGGAAGATAGTGGATGAGTCGCCGGCTTGTCAATGCCGGATGACAAACGGCCCGCCGATAAAGGGCGGGCCGCTGGGTTCAAGCCATTGGAATGGCTTACAGCTGGGCGTTCAGAAACTCGATCAGCTGGGTCTTGGACAGTGCGCCCACCTTGGTGGCGGCCACTTCGCCGTTCTTGAACAGCATCAGGGTGGGGATGCCGCGGATGCCGAACTTCGGCGGGGTGGCTTCGTTCTGGTCGATGTTCAGCTTGGCGATGGTCAGGCGGCCCTGGTATTCCTTGGCCACGTCGTCCAGGATCGGCGCGATCATCTTGCACGGGCCGCACCATTCCGCCCAGTAATCCACCAGTACCGGGCCTTGGGCTTTCAGAACTTCCTGCTCAAAAGAATCATCGGTTACATGCAGAATCAGCTCGCTGCTCATGGGGTAGTCCTCTCGATGGATTTTGTTGATGTGGGATGGGTCGATGTTAGCAACAGGGCACGGCAGCGGCAACCCTGATTCCCGCGCGCCTATTGCCGGCAACATAGAGAAACGAGACTGTCTGACAATTGCTGGTTATAATGCCGCGCTAAATCGGTTGAAGAGGATTCAATATGGGTTTCCTGCAAGGCAAGAAGATTCTGATCACCGGGATGATCTCCAATCGTTCCATTGCCTACGGCATCGCACAGGCCTGTCACCGCGAAGGCGCCGAACTGGCCTTCACCTACGTGGTGGACAAGCTGGAAGAGCGCGTGCGCGAAATGGCCGCCGACTTCGGCAGCAGCCTGGTATACCGCTGCGACGTGCAGAACGACGACGAAATCAACCAGCTGTTCGTCGACCTGGGCAAGACCTGGGACGGGCTGGATGGCCTGGTGCACGCCATTGCCTTCGCCCCGCGCGAATCGCTGGAAGGCGACTTCCTGGACGCCCTGTCCCGCGAAGCATTCCAGACCGCGCATGACGTGTCTGCCTACAGCTTCCCGGCACTGGCCAAGGCCGCGCGCCCGATGATGCAGGGCCGCAATGCCGCACTGCTGACCCTGTCCTACCTGGGTGCGGTACGTGCCATCCCGAACTACAACGTGATGGGTCTGGCCAAGGCCAGCCTGGAAGCCTCGGTACGCTTCATGGCTGCCAGCCTGGGCAAGGACGGCATCCGTGTGAACGGCATTTCCGCCGGCCCGATCAAGACCCTGGCCGCCGCCGGCATCTCCGGCTTCGGCAAGCTGCTGAGCATGGCTGCCAACCAGTCCTGTCTGCGCCGCAACGTGACCACCGAGGAAGTGGGCAACTCCGCCGCCTTCCTGCTGTCGGACCTGGCTTCCGGCATTACCGGTGAGATCACCTACGTTGACGCCGGCTTCAGCATCAACTCGCTGAACGTACCGGACGCATAAGAAGCCCGTGCCGCCCGCAAGGGCGCGCCCAGGCAAAAGCCCGGGGCGGGGTAATGAAGCATGCCAACAGGCAACTGTTTCATTACCCCGCCCCGGGCTTTTTGTCGTTCACGGGCTACACTGCACACCTGCTGCCTGCACCGGGTGGGGCCACCAGGCCCCCTGCCCGGCCAGTATTACTTGGTGATGCTCTTGCCGTAGGTCTCGGCGAGTGCGCGCATCTTGGGCAGCAGCGTTTTCTCGCCGCCAGCCAGCATGTTCTTGATGATGCCATCCACCACCGCCGGCTGCAGCTTGACCAGCTTCTGCCCGGCCGGCGTCTTGTAGAAGGCCACGATCTGCTGCAGTTCGGCAGCAGAGAACTGCGCGCTGTAGCCCTTGGCCACTTCCTGCTCGAACTGCTTCTTCACCGGTGCGGAGGCAAAGTAATCCACTGCCGCCTTGTGCACGCCATCCATATAGCCCTTGAAGCCATCCTGGGCCTTTTTCTGCTGCTCTGGCGTCAGGTTGACCTTGTTCTTGGCAAAGTATTCCTGCAGCAGCGGGCCGGCGGAACTGGTGGTGCGCAGTGCCAGGTCGTTAAGCACATTACCCAGCCCTATCTGCTGCGCCAGTTCCTTGGCGGCGGCATCCTGGGCGGCATCGGCGTGGGCCAGCAGCGGCAGGCTCAGTGCCAGTACGGCAACAACTGTCTTCATCGAACGAATGGCAAACATGAAACATCCTTTGATCATGGGTTGGCCGCAAGTTTGACACCCCGCGGCAAGGCCGGTCAAAACGGTTGGCTTTATTCTTCGCGCTGCAGCAGGTGCAGGGTCAGCGTCAATTCGCCATTGTCGCCCTTCACGCTCTGCACGTTCTGCAGACTGAGGTCGGACGGCAGCAGCAGGCTGACACCATGCCCCACCCCCACCTTGCTCCAGAATTTCTCCAGCCGCTTGGCCACGCCCTGCGCCGGCAGCGGCGCCTCGCTTTCCAGCGAAAAGCCGTAGCTTTCCGCCGCGTTGTCGAACAGCCGGTTCACTTCATTCGCCGGCACGTAGCGCTCGGCCATGTCGGCCATATCGCGCGGCGATACCTCCGGCTCGCTCTTGCAGTGCGTCAGCACCTCGTCGCGGAAGCGCAGCTGCTCGGCCGGGTCGGCAATCTCCTCCGCCACCTGCTCGATCACCTCGGCCACCAGCTTGCTGGTGGAGCTGCTGTCCGGCACGCGCAGCGCGCGCAGGAAGTCGTCCACCCAGAACTTGGCCTCGTGGCCCAGGCGGTCCACCGCGTACAGCTGCGGGCCGCTTTCCAGCACCAGCGCGCCCTTGTCGATCAGGCGCGGGTTGATGCCGGAGGCGTGGCTGATGTCGAACACCTCGCCGCTTTCGATGATGGTGAGGAAGTCCTCCTGGATCTCGGCCTTGAAGATGCCCAGCGCGCGCTGCGGTGCATCGGCTTCGCCGAGGCCGGAGAACAGGATGATCAGCAGGTCGCCGGCAGCGATATTGGGGTGCTGCGAGCGTGCGTACAGGTGCTTGGCAATCTGCCCCGACACCTCCAGCAGATCCACCTCGCCACGGAAGAAGCGGCGGCTGTAGTGGTACAGCTCATTGAGGTTGAGATCGGTCTCGTGCACGAACTGGAACTTCTTCTTGTCCGACACGATGCCCTTCAGGTAGCCCTCCAGAATCAGCGCCGACACCGCCTCGTCCACGCCGATGGCCTTGCCGGACAACTGCAAGGGTTCGCCGCGGCTGGGGTTGCCCACACGGTGGATGACCAGTCGTTCTACTCTGGCTTCGCTGATTTGCATGCTGTGTCCTACTCCCGGGAACCTCGAAAAGCAGGGCTGTTCGAGGTATCTGTCTATTTACTGGAGGCGGGATTATCGCCGCCCGCTGCTTCTGCAACAAGGTTAGCCGCATGGTTGCCGGCAGCGCCGAACTGCAATGCGGCCAACCTTGCGTACAGCGGCGAGCGCGCCAGCAGCTCCTCATGGCGGCCTTCCGCCACGATGCGGCCGGCGTCCAGCACCACGATGCGATCCGCCTGCTTCACCGTGGCCAGGCGGTGGGCGATCACCAGCGTGGTGCGATTGGCCGCGGCGCGCTCCAGCGCCGCCTGCACCAGCTGCTCCGACTCGGCATCCAGCGCGCTGGTGGCCTCGTCCAGCAGCAGTATCGGCGGATTCTTCAGGATGGCGCGGGCAATGGCGATGCGCTGGCGCTGGCCGCCGGACAGCCGCACCCCGCGCTCACCCAGAAAGCTGTGGTAGCCCTGCGGCAGTTTTTCGATGAAGTCATGCGCCGCGGCTGCCTGTGCGGCGGCGATCACCTCGGCGTCAGTCGCCTCCGTCCGGCCGTAGCGGATGTTCTCCAGCGCGCTGGCGGCAAAGATCACCGTGTCCTGCAGCACGATGCCGACGTGGCGGCGCAACTCGGCCGGGTCCAGCTGCGCCACGGCGGCGCCGTTGATGCTGATGCGGCCAACTTGCGGGTCGTAAAAGCGCAGCAGCAGCTGGAACAGCGTGCTCTTGCCGGCGCCGGACGGCCCTACCAGTGCCACCTGCTCGCCCGGTTTCACCCACAGACTGACGCCATCCAGCGACGGCATGCCGGGGCGCGACGGGTAGGCAAAGCCTACGTCTTGCAGGCGAATACCCTCGCCCGTGGCCGGCAAGGGCTGCGGCCTGGCCGGCGGCAGCACCGGCGAGCGCTGCGCCAGCAGCGCCAGCAGCCGCTCGGTGGCGCCGGCGGCGCGCTGCAGATCGCCCCATACCTCGGCCACCGCGCCTATCGAGCCGGCGGTCACCACCGCGTAGAGGATGAACTGTGCCAGCTGGCCGCTGCTCATCTGCCCGGCCAGCACCGCGTGCGCGCCCAGCCACAGCACGAACACGATGGCGCCGAACACCAGCAGGATGACGATGGCGGTGAGCTGGCTGCGGGCACGCACGCGCGCCAGCGCGGTATCGAAACCGCGCGTCACCGAGGCACCGAAGCGCTCCCGCTCGTAGTCCTCCTGCGCGAAGGCCTGCACCGTCTGCACCGCGTTCAGCGTCTCGCCAGCCAGCGCGCTGGAATCGGCGATGCGGTCCTGGCTGGCGCGCGACAGCGCACGCACGCGGCGGCCGTAGATCATGATCGGCAGCACCACCACCATCAGGGTGATCAGGATGTAGCCGGTGAGGCTGGGGCTGGTCACTGCCAGCATCACCAGGCCGCCCAGCATCAGCAGTACGTTACGCAGGCCCATGGACAGGCTGGTGCCCACCACCGTCTGCACCAGGGTGGTGTCGGTGGTGAGCCGCGACAGCACCTCGCCGGTCTGCAGCGTCTCGAAGTATTCCGGGCTCATGGCGATGACGTGGCGGTACACCGCGCTGCGCATGTCGGCGGTGACGCGCTCGCCCAGCCACGACACCAGGTAAAAGCGCAGCGCGGTGAACAGCGCCAGCACCGCCGCCACCGCGAACAGCGCCAGAAAGTAGCCGTCCACCGCCTCGCGGCGGGCAAAGGCGTGGTCGATCAGGTAGCGGAACGCCACCGGCAGCAGCAGCGTGGCACCGGCAGCCATCAGCAGTGCCAGTGCCGCCAGCACGAAGCGCCCGCGGTAGGGGCGCATGAACGGCAGCAGGCCGGATAGCGGCGTCAGCCGCTGCAACAGGAAGGATCGTTTCACCGCCGCTCCCGCAAGAAGATAAACCCTGTACATGCTGCCACCGGCACGCATTTCAAGCCGGCCGCAGCCCGTGGCGCTTGCCTCCCCGCGGCAATGGCGGCAGCATGACCTGGCCGCCTGGCTTGCCATGCCGCCTTGCGGCCAACATAACATAAGCACACACCGCCAGACCGCGAGCACGCGGCAGCAAGCGGGGGAGACTGCCATGCTGATCAACTGCGTTGCCTACCAGAACGGCCGGAAACTGGCCGACCTGCCGCGCGAGGACATCCACGACTACCTGCTGCGCCCGGACTGCTTTGTGTGGGTGGCGCTGCGCGAGCCGGACCCAGCGGAACTGGACGCCATGGCGCAGCAGTTCGAACTGCACGAACTGGCAGTGGAGGACGCGCGCAACGGCCACCAGCGCCCCAAGCTGGAGGAATACGGCGATACCCTGTTCTGCGTGCTGCAGACACTGGAGCCCACCGAATCGGGCGAGTTGCGCGTAGGCGAGATGGACCTGTTCGTGGGCGCCAACTTCGTGCTGTCCATCCGCAATGGCACGCGCCAGGGCTTCCAGAGCGTGCGCGACCGCTGCGAGCATGAACCGGAGCTGCTGCAGATTGGCGCCGGCTTCGTGTTCTACGCGCTGATAGATGCAGTGGTGGACCGCTACTTTGCCGTGATGCACCAGCTGGAGGACGAGCTGGACGAACTGGAAGAGCGGCTGTTCAACCGCAAGAGTTCGGCACGACGCAATATCGAGGACCTGTACAGCCTCAAACGCAAGCTGGTCACCGTCAGCCACGCCGTGATCCCGCTGCACGAAGCAGTGGCACGCCTGCACGGCGGCCGCGTGCCGCGGGTGTGCGGCGGGCTGCACGACTACTACCGTGACGTGGACGACCACCTCGCACGCATCATCCGCAGCCTGGAATCGCAGCGCGACATGCTCGCTACCGCCATCCAGGTGAACCTGGCAATGATCTCGCTGGACGACTCCAGCGTGAGCAAGCAGCTGGCGGCCTGGGCGGCGCTGTTCGCGGTGCCCACCATGATCGCCGGCATCTACGGCATGAACTTCCAGAACATGCCGGAGCTGAAAAGCGTGGACGGCTACCCGGTAACGCTGCTGGTGATGGCGGTGCTGGACCTGCTGCTGTGGTGGCGCTTCAAGAAGGTGGGGTGGTTGTAGGCCATGCGCTGCAATGCAAAAGCCCTGCGGCACCGCAGGGCTTTACCGAATGCAAAAAGCCCGTGTCTTGCGACACGGGCTTCAGGCTGCTGACCGCCTACCCTGCTCACGTTCTACCGGACCCGGCACCGCCGGGCCGCTCCTGCCCGGTGGTCGAGCCGGCAGCCTTCCTGCTTACATAACCAAAGCCCTGCGGCACACGCAGGGCTTTACCGAATGCAAAAAGCCCGTGTCTTGCGACACGGGCTTCAGGCTGCTGACCGCCTACCCTGCTCACGTTCTACCGGACCCGGCACCGCCGGGCCGCTCCTGCCCGGTGGTCGAGCCGGCAGCCTTCCTGCTTACATAACCAAAGCCCTGCGGCACACGCAGGGCTTTGCCAAATGCGAAAAGCCCGTGTCTTTCGACACGGGCTTTTCTTGATTCTGGTGGCGGGAGAAGGATTCGAACCTTCGAAGGCAGAGCCGGCAGATTTACAATCTGCTCCCTTTGACCGCTCGGGAATCCCGCCAGAAGAGGAGGCGAATAATATCGGTAGCCTCCGCCTCCGTCAACCGTTTCTTGCAGAAATTCTGCAAGAATTTTTCACAAATCCGATAAGGTGTCTGCAATCAGTCACTTGCAGGACACGCAGATCAGGCTACCACCACCAGAACAGCCAGCCCCAGGCGCTATCCACCCACAGCAACACGCCGGTAAACGCCAGCAGCACCGGCACCCGACGCAGCCAGCGTGGCTGCCACAGCTGTACGATGCCGTGCGCCAGCCACAGCGACCAAAGGTTGGCCGCAAGCAGCAGCGCCAGGCGCAGCTGGTTGATCCAGTACCAGTAGAGGCCCTCGCCGCGCAGCAGGGCCAGCGTTACCGCGGTGAGGCCGAGGAACACGCCGCAGCCGGCCAGCGGAATCAGCGCCTGCGCCAGGTGATGCAGCCGCTGCCGTTGCCAGCGCCCGCCCAGGCGTACGGCCAGCGCCAGCAGCAACATGCTCACCGTGCCCAGCAGCAGCGCGGTAGCCGCGATGTAGCCCAGCAGCAGGCTGCCATCCAGCCAGCTGAATACGTCGTTCTTTTCCGGGTAGTGGGTGAACAGCCACCACGGCGCATTGGTTTCCAGCGGCCAGAACCATTCGTGCGCCACCAGCCATTCGGCCAGGCCCTGCTTGAGGGCGACGAACCACGGGCTGGCGCTCCAGTGGAAGGCGCCGATGGCCACGCCCATCAGGCCGAACACGATCAGCAGCGTCTGCCAGCCGTCCGCCTCGCGCGCGGCCACGCGCACGATCTCGTCCGACGGCGAGCGCAGGCTCAGCGTTACCGCATCGCGATGGCTGCTGCAGCGCCCGCACATATGGCAGCCGCTGCCGCCCTGCATCTGGCTGATCGGCTGCAACGGCGCGCAATCCACCGCCTTGATGGCAATGCTGCGCCGGGCCGGGCCGCCCTGCTGCCAGGCGGCCTGGTCAACACGGAAGTGCACCGGCGCCAGCTTGGACAACAGCGCGAACACGCCATTGACCGGGCACAGGTAGCGGCACCAGGCGCGCTTGCCGCGGGTGTACCAGTAGCCCACCGCCACGGCTGCCACGGTGGAGCCGCCCAGCACCAGCAGTGCTGCCTTGGGGTACTGGTAGACGCTGACCATCTGGCCGTACACGGTGGTACAGACGAATGCCACGAACGGCCAGCCGCCCCAGCGCATCCAGCGCGGAATCGGCCGGCCGCGGCCATGGCGCGATGCCCATTCTGCCAGCGCGCCCTCCGGGCACAGCACGCCACACCACAGGCGGCCGAACAGCAGCATGGACAGCAGCACGAACGGCCACCAGATGCCCCAGAACGCGAACTCGGCGACGATGGTGAGGTTGTTCCACACGTGCGCGGTGTCGTCCGGCAGCGGCAGCATGGCCGGCACCACCAGCAATACCGCGTACACCAGCACGACCAGCCACTGCAGGCCGCGGATCAGCCCGGCGTGATCGCGCAGCCAGTCGCCGAGGCGGGCCAGGCGGCCGGCCGGGCGCAAGGCCATGCTGCCGCTACAACTCATGCCGCGCTCCGCACTGCCGTTGCTGCCCGGCCGTTACGCCAGCGCAGCAGTGCCATGATCGCCAGCCAGTAGCCGCCATAGGCCAGCAGGCTGGTGAGCGACGGGTGGGCACGGTAGCCGGTAAGCGCGGCCAGCACGCCGCCGGCCGGCGACATGTCGTCCAGCAGTGCCGAACTGTCCCACAGCGGGTCGATCAGCGACGGCAGCAGTTCCATGGACTGCAGCTTGTCCACACCGCTGATGAACAGCGCTGCGGCCAACAGCAGCAGCATGATTTCGGTAGCGCGGAAGAACAGCCGCCACGACAGGTATTTGCCCCCCAGCTGCAGCAGCCAGAAAGTCAGCAGCGCCAGGCCGAGGCCGGCCAGCCCCGCCAGTGCCATGCCACCCAGCTGCTCGCGCGGCGCAGCGGCCATCATGCCGTACAGGAACACCACCGCCTCGCTGCCTTCGCGCGCCACGGCAATGGCCACCAGGGTCAGCACGCCCCACCAGTTGCGGCTGCCGGCCTGCTGCGCCAGACCGGACTCCAGGTCTTTCTTCAGCGTGCGGCCATGCGCGCGCATCCACAGCACCATGTGCACGATCAGCGCGGCGGCCGCGAACACCATGCCGGCCTGGAAGGCATCCTGATGCGGGCCCAGCAGCTCGGCGGCGGCAAACAGGCCGAAGGCCAGCAATGCGGCCAACAGTAAGCCCAGCCCTACCCCGCCCCACAGCCAGCGCTTGCCGCCGCTGTCCGCCGCGTTGTGCGACAGCCAGGCGTGCAGAATGCCCACCACCAGCATCGCCTCCACGCTTTCGCGCCAGACGATGAACAATACCTGTCCCATGTGCGGCCCCTTATTTGACGACGATCACGCCCTGCGTGGTCGCCATGTGGAATTCGTCGTAGAACTTGTACTGCCCGGGCGACAGCGGCCCCAGCACCACGAAGCTGTCCGCCCCCGGCGCCAGTACCTTTTCCTTGCGCAGCTGCAGGCTTTCGAACTCGGCGGCGGTCTTGCCCTTATTGACGATTTCGATCTTGAAACGGACGCCGGCCGGCACGTTGATCTGGTGGCTGCTGATCTTGCCGTCGTTGAGTTCCAGCCGGAACACCGGCAGGTCGGCGGCAACAGCGGTGCTCAGTGCGCCCGGCAGCAGCAGCGCGAGGGCCAGTAGACGAATGGCGTTACCCATGGTGGTTTCCCGTGATGTAAAGCGATACAGCGCCGCGGCAAGGCCGACGGCGCTGATCAGTATCCAGAACGGCGAGGCTTAGTAGCCGCCCTTCTTGCCGATACCGGCGTAGGTGAACTCGTAGTTGAGGTCGAACGGCTTGAACCAGGCGCCAACGCCGGTTTCCTTGTCCACGTGGCGGCCAAAGTGGGCATGCGGGTTCATGCTCGGCGGCATGATGGTGAACTTGAGCTTGTACTTGCCCGGGCCCATCAGCTTGACGTTATCGCCGTAGTGCGGGCCGTCGGAGGCCACCATCGGCATGAAGTCGCCCTTGATCACATCCTTGCTGCCCACTTTCTGCAGCTCGTACTTGATCATCAGGTAGGGCATCCAGTCGCCTTCGCCAAAACCGTTGGGGTTGCCCTTCACCGCGTGGATGTCGGCTTCCAGATGCACGTCGGATTCCTCCGCCTTGCGCATCATGCCTTCCGGTTCCATTTTCACCGGCTGCAGGTATACCGCGCCGATCTCCAGCCCGGCCTTGATCTGCGGTTTGCCAATCGGATATTCCGCCGCCGCAGCCAGCAGCGGCAGAGTGAGCAGGCTTGCGGCCAACAGTGCGCTACGCATACGCATCATCGATTCCCCTTGCGAATTGGATTGCTGCCAGCCAAGCGGGCCAGCCAGGACACAACGGGCGAGATAGTAATATTTATGAGAACTATTATCAATAGTGTTCAAAGAAATGGCCGGGCAACTGCCCGGCCACTGCTTACATGCAGGCTCTCAGTCCCAGTAGCCGGGGCTGGCGTACACCTCGCGCAGGTGATCGATAAACAGCCGCACCCGCCCCGGCAGGTAGCGGCGCTGCGCCATGACCGCGTACACCGGGTAGTCCGGCGAGGAATACTTGTCCAGCACCGCCACCAGCCGGCCCTCGCCGATGTCGTCCTTTACCTCCCACATCGAGCGCCAGGTCAGGCCCAGGCCCTGCAGCGCCCAGTCGTGCAGCACCGCGCCGTCGTTGCATTCCAGTGCGCCGCGCACCTTGAGGTTGAGCAGCTCGCCGCCCTGCTTGAAGGTCCAGCCGCGGCCCTGGCTTTCGCCCAGCGTCAGGCAATCGTGGCTGGCCAGGTCGTCCAGCGTCTTTGGCGTGCCGCGGCGCGCCAGGTAGGCGGGCGAGGCCACCACCACGCGGCGGTTTTCCGCCAGCCGCACGGCGATCAGGCTGGAGTCGGACAGGTCGGAGATGCGGATCGCGCAGTCGATGCGGTCGCGCGCCAGGTCCACCAGCCGGTCGGACAGGTCCAGCGCCACCCGCAGGTCCGGGTGCTTGTGCAGGAAGCTGGCCACGTGCGGCGCCACGTGCTGGCGGCCAAAGCCGGCCGGCGCCGACACCCGCAGCTGGCCGCGCGCACGGCCGCTGCCGCTGGCAATCGCTGACTCGGCTTCTTCCAGCTCGGCCAGGATGCGCAGGCAGTCTTCGTAGAAGGCACTGCCTTCCTGCGTCAGCGCGATGCTGCGCGTGGTGCGCACCAGCAGCTTGGCCCCCAGGCGGTGCTCCAGTGCGTCCAGCCGGCGGCCGATGATGGCCGGCACCACCTGCTCTTGCCGTGCCGCTGCCGACAGGCTGCCAAGATTCACCACTGAAACGAAGGTTTCCAGTTGCTTGAACACGTCCATTTCCGCACCAAAAGTAAAAGATGTTGTGGCATTTTAGCGCTTTGCGCAGCGCAGCAACATGGCTACACTGGCCGTCATAACAGCATGACCGGCAAGCCTTTGCAGCATGGCAACAGCCGCCGCCAGCCACAGACGGATATCCACAGAAACAAGTCTACAGAGAGAGCTTCCATGACTGCGCGCATCCAGAAACACCGCCTGGCCGTTGCGGCCAACCTTCACGACTTCATCGAGCAGGAAGCCCTGCCCGGCAGCGGCATCGCCAGCGACACGTTCTGGCAGGGTTTCGACGCCATCGTGCACGAGCTGGGCCCGAAGAACCGTGCGCTGCTGGCCGAGCGTGACCGCCTGCAGGCCGCCATCGACGAGTGGCACCGCGCCCACCCCGGCCCGATTGCCGACATGGCTGGCTACAAGGCCTTCCTGGGCAGCATCGGCTACCTGCAGCCGGTGCCGGCCGACAGCCGCATCGACACCAGCAATATCGACAGCGAACTGGCCGAGCAGGCCGGCCCGCAGCTGGTGGTGCCGGTGATGAACGCCCGCTACGCGCTGAATGCGGCCAACGCCCGCTGGGGCAGCCTGTACGACGCGCTGTACGGTACCGATGCCATCAGCGAAGCCGACGGCGCCGGCAAGAGCGGCGGTTACAACCCGCTGCGCGGTGGCAAGGTCATCGCCTTCGGTCGCGAGTTCCTGGACCAGGCCGCGCCGCTGGAAGGCGGCTCGCACAAAGATGCTACCGCCTACCGCGTGGCCGACGGCCAGCTGCAGGTAGCACTGCAGAACGGCAGCGTGTGCAGCCTGAAGCAGCCGGCACAGTTCATCGGCTACAACGGCGATGCAGCAGCCCCGAGTGGCGTGCTGCTGAAGAACAACGGCCTGCACTTCGAGATCCAGATCGACAAATCCAGCGCCATCGGCGCACAGGATGGCGCCGGCGTGAAGGACATCGTGATGGAGGCTGCCATCAGCACCATCATGGACTGCGAAGACTCGGTTGCCGCGGTGGATGCCGATGACAAGGTAGTGGTGTACCGCAACTGGCTGGGCCTGATGCTGGGCACGCTGAGCGAAGAAGTAGCCAAGGGCGGCAAGAGCTTCACCCGCCGCCTGAATGCCGACCGCCGCTACAGCACCGCCGCCGGTGGCGAGCTGACCCTGCATGGCCGCAGCCTGCTGTTCATCCGCAACGTCGGCCACCTGATGAGCAACCCGGCAATCATCGACGGCGAAGGCCGCGAGATCCAGGAAGGCATCATGGATGCGGTGGTGACCACCCTGATCGCGCTGCACGACCAGCAGCGCAAGGGCAACTCGCGCACCGGCTCCATCTATATCGTGAAGCCGAAGATGCACGGCCCGGCGGAAGTAGCCTTCGCCGACGAGCTGTTCGGCCGCGTGGAGCAGCTGCTGGGCCTGCCGCAGTACAGCGTGAAGCTGGGCATCATGGATGAAGAGCGCCGCACCAGCGTGAACCTGGCCGCCTGCATTGCCGCCGCGCGCCGCCGCGTGGCCTTCATCAACACCGGTTTCCTCGACCGCACCGGCGACGAGATGCACACCGCGATGGAAGCCGGCCCGATGATCCGCAAGGGCGACATGAAGACCTCCAGCTGGATCACCGCCTACGAACGCAACAATGTGCAAGTGGGCCTGGCCAGCGGCCTGCGTGGCCGCGCGCAGATCGGCAAGGGCATGTGGGCGATGCCGGACCTGATGGCCGAGATGCTGAAGCAGAAGATCGGCCACCCGAAAGCCGGCGCCAACACCGCCTGGGTACCCTCGCCCACCGCCGCCGTGCTGCACGCGCTGCACTACCACCAGGTGAACGTGCAGCAGGTACAGCAGCAGCTGGAAGCGCAGCCGGCCGCCGAACTGCTGGACGACCTGCTGACCATTCCGGTTGCGGCCAAGCCCGATTGGTCCGCCGCCGACATCCAGCAGGAGCTGGACAACAACGCGCAGGGCATCCTGGGCTACGTGGTGCGCTGGGTGGACCAGGGCGTGGGCTGCTCCAAGGTGCCGGACATCCACAACATCGGCCTGATGGAAGACCGCGCCACGCTGCGCATCTCCAGCCAGCACATCGCCAACTGGCTGCGCCACGGCATCGTGACCGAGGCGCAGGTGCGGGAAACCCTGCAGCGCATGGCCGCGGTGGTCGATCAGCAGAACGCCGGCGATGCCGCCTACCGCAATATGGCCGGCAACTTCGACAGCTCGGTGGCCTTCAAGGCCGCCAGCGACCTGGTGTTCAAGGGCTGCGCGCAGCCGTCCGGCTACACCGAGCCGCTGCTGCACGCCTGGCGCCAGGTGGCCAAGGCACAGTAAGCCACGCCTTCTTGTTGCACCGCAAAGCGCCCCACCGGGCGCTTTTTTCTTGCCCGTTACCACAACTGTTTTCGTAGCCGGACATTCCAAATGGTTTGGTTTATGCCAAAATCCTTAACAATGCTGTACCGGACATAAGCACCCGCCACCCCGGCGGTGGAGAAGCAATTGGATAATCTGACCACCAGCCTCGGCACCCAGGCCGGCTACCGGCCCGTTTCACTGCAACGCCTGCGCCAGGCGCCCGCCGCCGCACGCGGCCTGCTGCTGGCTGCCTGGCTATTGTCGGTGCTGGCCGCGGTAGGCCTGGGGCTGGGCGTGGTGATCTGGCAGTGGTCCGGCATGCCGATGCACTTTGGCGGCGTGTCGTTCTACGTATCGGTGTACCCGCCGCTGACGCTATGCCTGCTGTGGTGCCTGCTGTTCGGCCTGGGCTGGGGCGCGCTGCCCGCCTACGCCGCCACCTTCTGCCTGTCGCTGTACGCCGGGCTGCCGCCGGGCTGGGCGGCGCTGTTCGCGCTGTCCAACCCGCTGGGGCTGGCGGTGTTCTCCATCACCTACCGCGCGCTGCCGGTGCCGCTGAACCTGCGCACACTGGATTCGTTGTTCTTCTTTGCGCTGATCGCCTTCTTCAGCAGCGTGTTCAGCGCCAGTGGTGCCTTCATCTGGATCTACACCAACAGCATGGGCTCCAGCGATGCCTTCGGGCTGTGGCAGGGCTGGTGGCTGGGCAACTTCCTGCAGCTGCTGCTGATCTGCGGCCCGCTGCTGTACCTGCTGGCCACACCGCTGGCCCGCTGGCGCGACCGCCAGCTGTTCCGCAGCCAGCGGCAGCCACATACCAGCATGCGCTGGATCCTGCCGGCGGCCAGCATCGTGATCGGTGGGGTGTACCTGTATATCGCGCTGTCGTTCTGGCTCAGCCGCAATGCGGTGCGCAGCAGCGAGATGCTGGGCACCGTTGCCGGCTGGCGGCACGCCAGCGAGCTGATCGCCGCATCGTCATCCGCCGTGTACCTGGTGGTGGCCATCATGTTCCTGGCCATGGGCTTCCTGGGCTACCGCTTCGTGCGCAGCTGGGCGCGCCAGCTGCAGCAGGCAGTCACCGCCGCCGAGGAGGCCAACCGCGCCAAGTCGGGCTTTCTGGCGCGCATGAGCCACGAGATACGCACCCCGATGAACGCCATCATCGGCCTGAGCGGCCTGGCGCTGCAGCAGCCGCAGGTGGCGCCGCGCGAGCGCGACTATCTGCAGAAAATCCGCTCGGCGGCGGATTCGCTGCTGGTGATCATCAACGACATCCTGGATTTCTCCCGCGCCGAGATGGGCAAGCTGGCGCTGGAGCAGCGCCCGTTCCAGCTGGAGGCGCTGCTGCAGGCACAGGTGGACCAGCTGCGCCTGCCCCTGGCGCAGAAGTCGCTGCCCTTGCTGGTGCGGGTGGCGCCGGAGGTGCCGCAAGTGCTGCACGGCGATACCGTGCGCCTGGGCCAGGTGCTGCTCAATCTGCTGAGCAATGCGGTGAAGTTCACCGACCACGGGGAGGTCCACCTCGACATCAGCTGCCTTGCCCGCACGCCAGACCACGTCACACTGCAGTTTGCCGTCAGCGACAGCGGCATCGGCATCGACGCCGCCAAGCTGGCGCAATTGTTCGAGCCGTTCACCCAGGCCGACGAATCCATCAGCCGCCGCTACGGTGGCACCGGGCTGGGGCTGGCGATTTGCCAACAGCTGGTCAATGCCATGGGCGGCACCATCACGACAACAAGCGAGGTTGGCCGCGGCAGCTGCTTCCGCTTCAGCCTGCCGCTGCCCTGCGAGGCCGGCAGCCAGCTGCCGCCACTGCCCGAGCCGCTGTCGGTACTGCTGATCGAGCGCAGCGATCACGGCCGGGCCAATACCCAGCAGCAATTGCAGCAGCTGGGCGCCAGTGTGCGCGGCGCCAGCGGGCTGGGTGCCGCCCGTGCCCAGCTGGAACAGGGCTACCGGCCGCAGTGGGTCATAACCGAGCTGCCGGCACAGACCAGCACGCATGACTACCTGGCCCAGCTGCGCAGCCTGCTGGCCGCCGATACCCACGTGCTGCTGTTGGCCGCAAGCGACGCGTTGCCGGCAGAACTGCCCGCGGAATGGCAGCTGCTGGAGCCGCCACTGCTGCCGGGCAAGCTGCGCGCGGCACTGCTGACCAACGGTCAGCAGGCTGCCGTGGAAGACACCGCCATGGCGGAAGCACCAGGCCGCCGCCTGCACGGCAAGCGCATCCTGCTGGCCGAGGACAACCCCATCAACCAGCAGATCGCCAGCGAGCTGCTGCAGGCCGCCGGCGCCCAGGTGTGGTGCGCGGAAAACGGCATCCAGGCGGTGGACATGGCGCTGCACAACCTGTTCGACGCCATCCTGATGGACATCCACATGCCGCAGCTGGACGGCCTGAGCGCCGCGCGCCGCATCCGCGAACAGGGGCTGCGCCTGCCCATCATCGCCGTTACCGCCCATGCTTTCGATTCTGCCCGCGACGAAGCCATTGCCGCCGGCATGGACGACCACCTGCCCAAGCCCTTCACCCCGGAACAGCTCTACCACACGGTAAGCCAGCACGTGGACCCGGCCCCGGTGGACATCCCCGCCCCGGCCGACCCCACGCTGCAGCCGCCGGCCGGGCTCAGCACCAGCCAGTACCTGTCGGTGCTGGGCAAGTTCCGCAAATACCACGCCGGCGATGCCGACCTGCTGCGCCAGGCCGCCACCCGCCAGGATGTGCCGGAAATCCAGCGCATCGCCCACAACCTGAAAAGCGTGGCGCACTACATCAACGCACCGCAGGTGCAACAGCTGGCGCAAAGCCTGGATGTAGCCGCCAAGGAAGGCAACGCCCCGGGCGAGCTGGTGGCGCAGCTGGCGCAGGCGCTGGACGAGGTGCAGCAGGCACTGGCGCGGCAGCTGCCGCCGGGAGCCTGAACGCTGCTTCACGACCCCGGTGCGGCAGTCAGCGTGACTGCCGGCCGACTACCAGGAGGAGTCATGCAAAAAGCACTGTTGGCCGCATTGTTGGCCTGTCTGCCGCTGGCATCGTTCGCCAGCGACGTGGAAGTGGATCTGGGCAAGCGCGATGACATCGCCAAACTGTTCTCCTACCCCAACTGCCAGCAGAACTGCCCTGCACCGGCACCTTCGCTGGAGATGACCGTCAGCCACTGGCTGATGCAGAACACCCTGCGCGACGCCAGCGCCACCAACGCCAAGGTGGCGCCGGCAGTGGAAGTGCGCAACGATAGCGATCACATCAAGGCCACCATCCGCAACGCCCCGGCCGACGACTACGGCACGGTGATCCAGTCCTACCTGGCCATTGGCCAGCTGGGCTACCAGGGCGCGCAAGCGGTGCAACAGGCAGGCATCTGGCAGTCGGACTGGCGCTTCTTCCTGACCCTGGGCATGGCGATGCGCAACCACCGCACCGTGCAGCTGCTGCACTTCCCGCCGGATACCGTGCTCAACGACAGCCAGGACTACCTGACCGCCGCCACCACCCTGCGCTGGGCGCAGGTGCTGGGCTACAACGGCATGAACGTGCGTGACAACGGCCTGTACCAGACCATCGCCGACATCGCCCCCATCGCCGCCCCGGCCAGCGCCGGCAGTGCGCTCACCGGCACCTACAGCTACTTCAGCCAGTACACCGCCGCACTGCTGAACAGCTGGACCGCGCCGGCGCCCGGCGGCAGCACGGTACGCCCGATGGTGGCGCTGGGCGGCCCGGCACGCGCCTGGTTCGCGCAGCAGTACCTGCCGGAGGGCAGCAAGTTCGACGTACTGCAGCTGGCCAAGGTGGACATCGGCAATAACAAGCAGGTACCGGTACTGGGCGGCAACCACCCCAGCTACATCTGGTATGCCGGCAGCGACCAGGAGGGCATTGCCATCATGGGGCAGGATCTGGAAGTGGCCTGCTGGCAGAACACCATGGGCCAGAAACCGGACGGCGATGCACAGGGCGTGCTGGACAGCTGCAAGACCACCTGGCAGAACGACAGCAATATGGTCTGCCGCCTGTACTACACCTCGATCAAGAACATGAGCGCTGCCGACGCCAAGGCAAAGTGTTCGTAAACCACTGCGCCTGAGCGCCCTCCCCCAAGGCCGGCCCGCATGGAAATGCCGGCCGGCCTTGCCTAGTATTCAATACGACAGACTTGAAAATCTGCCGCATGGTTGCGGCTTGCCGCCATGTGTACACCAGGCTTGCACACGCCTCGCCGGGCGGGGCCTAGCCTGCCCGTCATTGCCGCGGACTCCCCGCAGCGGAGCGCCCACATGGCCAACCTCCCCCCTCCTCGCAGCCGCACGCGGCTGATGTGCCAGCTGACGCTGGTGGGTGGCATCCTGGGGATTCTGCTGGCGCTGCTACTGGCCTGGAGCGCCTACCAGCAGGCGTTGTCACGCAGCCGGCACGAGCTGCTGAGCGCCGGCGACCGGCTGGTGGCCAGCATTGATCACGAGTTGTTGATCCGCCGCAGCACCCTGCACGCCATGCAGGTACTGGCCGAGCAATACCTGGCCGAACGCAGCCCGCTGGCCTGGGATGTGCACCCGTTCCTGCTACCGCAGCCGGCGTACCACGGCTACTCGCTGCAGCTGCCCAACGGCTTCGACTACCAGGAGCTGGGCAATATCACCGGGCTGGGCGACGTACCGCCGGCGGAGTCGCAGGCGCTGCGCGAAATGCAGATGGCGCTGGCGCTCACCCCGCTGTTCCGCACCCTGATCGCCCGCGACCCGGACACCCCGTGGGTGTACTACACCTCGGCGGAGCGCTTCATGTACCTGTACCCGCGGGTGGAGGTGAGCGACTTCTTCGTCACCCCGCAGACCTTCGGCATGAAGTTCTTCATGGGCGCGCACCCCGCCTACAACCCCGGCGGCCTGCTGATCTGGACGCCGGTGTACCAGGACCTGGCCGGCAAGGGCTGGATGGTGACCATCTCCGCGCCGGTGCACGACCGCGGGCGCTTTCGCGGCGCCATCAGCGTGGACATCTCCACCAACCGCCTGGCCTGGCTGCTGGAGCGTGTGCCCATCGCCCACACCGCGCGCCACCTGCTGCAGGCCGACGGCGCCCGGCTGGCCAGCATAGGTGGCCCGCCCCCGCTGCTGGTGCCGCAGAACTGGCCGCAGCACACCCTGCGCGAAAACGGCCAGCACCTGCGCGCGGTGTTCCCGCTGGAAGTGAACAACTGGTACCTGGTACTGGATAGCGATGCGCAGGCCTTGCGCCAAGAAGCACTGCGGCAATCGTTGCCGCTGTGGCTATTGGCACTGTTCCTCTGTGGCGGCCTGCTGCTGGTGCTGGGCCTGCTGCGCAGCCAGGGCAAGATCGAGGAGCTGTCCACCCACGACTGGCTGACCGGGCTATGGAACCGGCGTGCCTTCGACGAACAGCTGCATACCGCGCTGGCGCTGCTGAGGCGCGGCGGCAGCACGCTGGCGCTGATCCTGTTCGACGTGGACGACTTCAAGCACTACAACGACACCCTGGGCCACCCGGCCGGCGACAAGGCGCTGCAGGATATTTCCCACGCCATCCAGCAAGTGGCGCAGCGTGCCGACGACCGCGTCTACCGCCTGGGCGGCGAGGAATTCGCCATTCTCACCAACCAGCCGGACAACGAACGCCTGGCCATCTTCATGCAGCACATCGGCAGGGCGGTGCGCGAACAGGACATCCAGCACCCCGGCAGCCAGCGCGGCGTGCTCACCATCTCGCTGGGCGGCGTGCTGCTGCACCACGGTGCGCAGCCGCAGGCGGCCGATGCCTACCGCCAGGCCGACAAGGCGCTGTACCAGGCCAAGGCGCAGGGCAAGGATTGCGGCTGCTGCTACAGCGGCGACTAGGCTACACCTGCACCGATGGCACCGACTTCATGCAGCGCAGGGTGAAGTGCGAGCGGCTGTGGCGAATGCCCTGGATCTTGTACAGCTTCTCGCGCAGAAAGCGCTCGTAGCCGGCAGTGCCGTCCACCGCCACCTTGATCATGTAGTCGTACTCGCCGCTCAAGAGATGGGCTTCCAGCACCTCCGGCAGCGCCGCCAGCTCCTCGCCGAAGCGCGCCAGGGTGTCTTCCTCATGCGCGTTCAGCGTCACCTCTATCATCACCGTGTCGCGCAGCCCCATCTTCTTCTGGTCGATCAGCGCCACATAGCCCTGGATATAACCTTCCTTCTCCAGCAGCCGGGTGTGCTTCCAGCACGCCGACGGCGACATGCCCACCCGCTCCGCCAGCTCGGCGTTGGACAGCCGCGCATTGCGCTGCAGCTCGCGCAGGATGTTTCTGTCCTGCGCGCTCAATGTGAATTCGCTTTCCTGCATTTTCCACCTCGGAAACATTTATCACCAGAATCGGCAATACAGGAAACATTCTAGCCGCAAGCATGGCAACTGGCAGCCAGTTCGAAAGCCTGTTCACCGCCGGCAGGCATACACTTTTCCCACCTTGCATGCAGGCAGACAGCCGGCCACCCGCCAGCTGCCCAGCGCCGGCCACCCCGCCGCCGCGCTGCCTGGCGCCAACGCCGCCGCCCACCAGGCTGGCCGCCGTCGCGCAGCGTGCCAAAACAAGAGGTCGGCAAGCGCCGGGACAAAGCCAGTCGCCCACCGGGCGCACAAAAAGCATGCGGCCAACCCTGCATCCCCCAGGGTTGGCCGCATTGTTTTGCTGCTGTGCGAGAAAAAGATACTAGCCGCTGGCTAGAGCTATTTCGGCAGATAGGGAGGCGTCGCCTGCTTGCAGGTCACCAATGCCTGATCACCATCCGTAAGTGTGCCAAACCTGAAATGGCAGTATTGGAAATATTCCGCCCGCTCTTCACGCGACAGGCTATCGAGCCTCTTGTCATCTGCCTCGCTGGCAAATATGTCATGGAACCTTAGCCGCAGCGTTGGGTGTTGCTTCAGGAAGAAATGCATCTGGACCTCATCGTCCAGATAGGATTCAAAATAACCGACAAAAAGCCACGTCAGCAGCAAACCCGACATGGCCACGCAGATCACCACCCATCGGGTAAAGCGCAATCGCACAGTTTTTCCTTTCAACATGACTACCCAGGCAGCGACAAGCCGAGTTTATTCCGCAACGTCTTCACGAATACCAGGCCGATATTGCCGGGGCAGATTTTCCCCTCTCCCAATTGCCTCGGAAATTCGCGATGACCACCCAGTTTTTTTATCTCGAAGAATTGCTGGAGAACCCTGACAAGCGTCTCCACCGACTCCGCTTGCATGGCGGGGATGGCGGGCGGATGAGCTAGCCCCATGGCACTGAGCACTGTTCGCGCCATGGCAACAAAATCCTTCCCCTCTTCGGCGGTGGTCAGATTTTCCAGAAGCATTACACCGATAACACCGGTATTGAAATTGTGGACATGCTCGCCTTTGAAGCGGATATCCCGCCCCTCATATACCGTGCCAAAACAATCTATTGCATAGTGGTAGGCAATATCATCCGCCGCCGCCCGGGATTTTCCCATCTGCATTTCCTGGATTTGCTGCAGTTGCAGAGCCGCAGGCCCGCAACTGAAACTGCGTCCGGCATGATGAATAGCCACCTGCTGATAGTTCCAGTCATCGACCATGTTCCCATTCCGGCTTTTGTGTGCAGCCCAATCCGAGCGCGGGACAAACTCCACGCCGGCCCGACGCACGGCATGGATGATGGCTTCCCTGGTCGCAGCCCGGTCATTGATCGTGATTCTGGTAACAGGAAGCTGGCCAGCCTCCACCTTGACCAGCCTGGCTCTGGTTTCATATAGCCGCTGGCTCATGGCAGCTCGCGCCCGTGGAACACCGTACCGGGTGCAAGGAACGCAACCTGGATGGAGATTTCCTCTTCGCAGGCGGAGGTGATGCTTTCCGTATACCCCGCCTTATCGGTGACACCAGCCGTCTCCCTACCATCAGCGTGCATCACGGTGTAACGACGATTTGCCAGCGGTTTCCTGCTTTCGGAATCGACGATCAAAAAGCGATGCCCGTATAGCAAGCCTGCTCGGGCTTCTGACCGGAACACTTCAGGGGCCATTGCATGAGTCGATGCAGTTTTGGCATCCGGAACGATGTCTATCGTGGCCTGCAGCTGCGTCGCAATCAGCACCGCCCCGCAAGAGGTGTGCATGCCCTCTACAGCCACATTCTTGCCGAAGTAGCTGACATTCTCGGCGGCAGCCACGATGACAAATGCCTGCTTGCACAACGGGCAATAGCCTTTATGCCCGATACCGGATGCCGGCTTGCCATAAACATGCAAGCTGGAAAACGCCTCCAGCAGCACCCCGCCATGCGTGGTGGGGTCCCCCAGACGAATGATGGCCCGCTTGGTCATGACATGCTCCTGGCTCGTGATGAAAACCCGGCAATTATCTTTTTGTCATCGAGAGCCAGAAATAACGGTTCACCATGCTTTAGAAATACGGTTCGTCCCGATTTGCCTGAGCCAGGCTAATCAAGCGCACAAAAAGCATGCGGCCAACCCTGCATCCCCCAGGGTTGGCCGCATTGTGCTGTTTGTCGTTGCGAATCAGTCCTGCTGCTGCAGCGCGCGGGTAATGAAATGACGCGGCACGCGCGGCTTGGGTACCCGCACGTCGAACCACTGCTGCACGTTCATCTCCAGGCCGATGCCGTGCATGAAGTTGTACAGCGCCTTGTTCAGCGCGCGGCCCATGGCTTCGTGGTCGGTGCCGGTGGGGTCGATGAAGCCCACGTCGTTGCGGGCGAAGGTGATGTCCGGCTGCGGAATCAGCTGCACGCCGTATTCGTCCGGGTTCTGCCCTACCGGCGAGTGCACGGTGCAGGCGAAGCGGTGGAAGAAACCGCTCTGGATGCAGCCGTTGTCGAACAGCTGGCGCACGTATTCCAGCGCGTCCACGGTGTCCTGCACCGTCTGGGTGGGGAAGCCGTACATCAGGTAGGCATGCACCAGGATGCCGGCCTCGGTAAAGCCCTGCGTCACCCGCGCCACCTGCTCCACCGACACGCCCTTCTTCATCAGCTTGAGCAGGCGGTCGGAGGCCACTTCCAGCCCGCCGGAAATGGCGATGCAACCGGATTCGGCCAGCAGCTGGCACAACTCGGGGGTGAAGGATTTCTCGAAGCGGATATTGCCCCACCAGGAGATGCTCACCTGGCGGCGCAGCAGCTCCTCGGCCAGCGCGCGCAGCATCTTGGGCGGCGCCGCCTCGTCCACGAAGTGGAAGCCGGTCTGCCCGGTCTCGGCGATGATGGCCTCGATGCGGTCCACCAACACCTCGGCCGAGGCGGTCTCGTAGCGCGAGATGTAGTCCAGCGTCACGTCGCAGAAGCTGCACTTCTTCCAGTAGCAGCCGTGCGCCACCGTCAGTTTGTTCCAGCGCCCGTCGCTCCACAGCCGGTGCATGGGGTTGAGCATGTCCAGCAGCGACAGGTAGCGGTCGATGGGCAGGCCGTCCCAGGTGGGGGTACCCACCTCGCTGAACGGGATGTCGGCCTCCATCATGTTCACGTAACGCACGGCGGCCTTCCCGTCTTCCCCGGCTTCGCGCAGATAGGTGCGCACCAGCCGCGAGGCGCCGCGCTGGCCGGCGAAGTGCTCCAGCAGCGCCAGGATCGGCTTCTCGCCGTCGTCCAGGGTGATGAAGTCGAAGTAGTCGAACACCCGCGTCTCTTTCAGTTCGCGCAGCTCGGTGTTGACGAAGCCCCCGCCCAGCACGGTGCGGATCTGCGGCCAACGTTGCTTGATGGTCTGCGCGATGCGGAACGCGGCGTACACCGAGCCGGGGAATGGCACCGACAGCAGCACCACGTCCGGCTGGTGGCGTTCGATGGCGGCCACGGTCAGCTCGGCCAGGGTGTCGTCCACCTGGTTGGGCGCCGCCGCCAGCGCCCGCGCCAGCGGCTCGAAAGTGGGCTGCGCCATGGCCAGCGATTCGGCGTAGCGCACGAATTCGAAGCGCGGGTCCACCGCCTCGCGCAGCACGTCGGCCAGGTCGTTCAGGTACAGCGTGGCCAGGTGGCGGGCGCGGTCGTAGCTGCCCAGCGCGCCGAAGGCCCAGGCCAGCGGGTCACCGCCTTCCGGGTCATCCGGGTCCATGTAGTTGTCCAGCGAGGCGAAGCGCGCGCCTTCCGGCAGGTAGCCGCGGCTGGCGATGCGGTAGGCCAGCGTGGCGTCGCGCCCCTGCAGGAAGCCGATCACCCGGTCCACGGTGAGCAGGTACTGCTCGTAGTTCTCCAGGAAGTGCCACAGCTGCTGGCTGCGCTTCTTCACCGGCAGCGCCTCCACCGCCGGGCGTATCGCCTCCAGCCCGGCGCGCGAGAACAGCCGCAGCACCAGCGCCAGCGCCAGATCCTCCTGCACCGCCGCCACGCCGCGCGAGCGCAGGAAGCCGGTGATGTAGGCGGTGGACGGGTACGGCGTGTTCAGCTGCGTCATCGGCGGGATGAGCGACAGCACGCGGGGCGAAGCAATCTGGGGCATGGCGGGTTCCGGCTGAAAACAAGGCGGGCAGCCATGGCTGCCCGTGATGTGCGGATTTTCTCATGAAAAGCCCGCTTTGACATGGTTGGCCGCAGGCTTGCCAAGCGCAAACCGGCACACGCCAAAAAATGACAATGCGGTAATATACCGGCTTCCCGCTCACCTGATAACGAGGACACCATGCGTCACCTGATCACCATTCTGAGCCTGGGCCTGGGGCTTGCCCTGGCCGCCGGCGCCCACGCCAACTCCAGCTGCGACAAGCCCCGCAACGATTTCGACGACCTCTACTGCCTGAACAAGGTCTACAGCCAGGCAGACAAGGACCTCAACGACAACTACGGCCAGCTGGCCAAGCTGCTGGATGGCGACGGCCGCCGCACGCTGAAGAGCGGCCAGCTGCAATGGATGCGCCAGCGCAACGACAACTGCAGCTATCGCGACCAGCGCGGTTTCTTCGTCAACCTGGATTGCGCCACGCAGACCACGCTGGAGCGGGTGCGCTTCCTGCAGGACCGCGTGCGCGAGTGCAAAAGCGCCGGCTGCATGAACAGCAAGCTGTAAGCATGACGGGGCGGCCGCGCGGCTGCCCCTGCCCCACCCGGCGCGGGAAGCCGCTATGCAAGCCGGTTTTTTCCGCGCCGCCGGCTGCCTATAGTGACAACAGCCACCACTCACACCCCACACCCCATGAACGACACCCAGATCGACCTGGTGCAGCACGCCTGGGATCAGCTGTCCTACAACCGCGACCAGTTCACCCTCGACATCTACGACGCGCTGTTCCGGCTCGACCCCGGCCTGCGTCCGATGTTCAACCTGCCGCCGGAGCGGCTGTCGCAGAACCTGGGGCGCACGCTCAATACCATTCTCACCAGCCTGCACGACCTGGACAGCATCCGCTTCGTCATCATCGGCCTGGGCGTGCAGCACTACCGCTATGGCGTGAAGCCGGAGCACTTCGCTGTGCTCAAGGCAGCACTGACCGAGGTACTGCAGCAGCACCTGGGCGCGCAGCTCACCCCGGAACTGGCCGAGGCCTGGTCGCAGGCCTACGACCTGATCGCCACGCTGATGCAGCAGGGGCTGGCGCAGGCGGCGCAGCGACAGCAGAGCGCCGACTGAAATCCGCGACGCAGGGCGACAGCAAAAATGGCGTTCACCCGCTGGAGTGAACGCCATTCCGCTACCACAAGCTGGCTTATGCCAGATCGAACAGCAGCGCCTGCAGTGGCTCGCTGCCAACGTTGCGCAGGGTGTAGGCCGGCTGTGCGGTGACCCTGGCGGCATCGCCCGGGCCGATCTGGCTATCATCCAGCTGCAGCTGCCCCTTCACCACGTGCACATAGCTGCAACGCTCCGGCTGCTGGCTGAAGTCCAGCGACTCGCCCGGCGCCAGGATCAGCTGGTACAGCCGCGCGTCCTGCCGCATTTTCAGGCTGCCATCGGCGCCGTCCGGCGAGGCCACCAGGGTCAGGCCCGGCGCCAGGCCGAAGTCCTTCTGCTGGTAGCCCGGCGCGCCGCCGCGCTCGGCCGGCTCGATCCAGATCTGCAGAAAGCGCAGCTCCTCGCTGTCGCTGGCGTTGTACTCGCTGTGCATGATGCCGCGGCCGGCGCTCATCAGCTGGAACTCGCCGGCGCGCAGCACTTCTTCGGTACCGGTGGAATCACGGTGACGGATGGCGCCCTGCAGCACGTAGCTGATGATTTCCATGTCGCGGTGGCCGTGGGTGTCGAAACCCGCACGTGGCAGTACACGGTCGTCGTTGATCACCCGCAAGTCGGAAAAGCCCATGTGCGCCGGGTCGTAGTAACTGGCGAACGAGAAGCTATGCCGGCTTTGCAGCCAGCCAAAGTCGGCCTTGCCACGGGAGTCGGCGCTGCGGATGCTGATCATGATGAATTCTCCTGAATGTTCGTCACCGCCAGAAAAATGGCAAGATGCGCTTTTCTGCGGCGACGAAATGTACTTTACCGCCTGTTCCCGGCAATAAAAACCGGAGAATTCTGCCTAGCCCGTTCAACTTATTCGATCAGCCCGCCGTGGCAGCAGGCCAGGCCACACCCGCGCGGCAAGGCAGGTCTGCTTGCAAGATTTTTCTGTTTATCGCCCGCCAAACCGAATTTTCTGCACATTCCGCCGTTATCCGGCGGGCAATACGCAACCAGTGTCTGCCGTCCGGATGCTAGGATTTATCGATAGCCGGTGCCCTTGCGCACCCTTACCCGCACCCACCCGGAGCAGCCACCATGCAATGTCCGATGTCCGGCCAAGCCGCCCAGCCTGCCAGCAATAGCGAAGAGCGCTGGCACGAAGCGCAGATGGATTTCTCGAAACTGATGAGCTACGGCGACTACCTGGGGCTGGACCAGATTCTGAACGCCCAGCACCCGCTGTCGCCGGATCACAACGAGATGCTGTTCATCGTGCAGCACCAGACTTCCGAGCTGTGGATGAAGCTGATGCTGCACGAGCTGCGCGCCGCCCGCGAGCAGGTGAAGCAGGATCATCTGTCGCCGGCGTTCAAGATGCTGGCGCGCGTGTCGCGCATCATGGAGCAGCTGGTGCAGGCGTGGAACGTGCTGTCCACCATGACGCCGCCGGAATACAGCGCCATGCGCCCCTACCTCGGCCAGTCGTCCGGCTTCCAGTCCTTCCAGTACCGCGAGATCGAATTCATTCTCGGCAACAAGAATGCAGCGATGCTCAAACCGCACGCCCACCGCCCGGAACACCTGGCGCTGGTGACCGAGGCGCTGCAGACCCCGTCGCTGTACGACGAGGCGATCCGCCTGATGGCGCGCCGCGGCCTGCCCATCGATGCCGACTGCCTGCAGCGCGACTGGACCCAGCCCGCCGGCTACAACGCCTCGGTGGAAGCCGCCTGGCTGCAGGTGTACCGCCAGCCGGACGAGCACTGGGAGCTGTACCAGCTGGGCGAGAAATTCGTCGATCTGGAAGACGCCTTCCGCCAGTGGCGCTTCCGCCACGTCACCACGGTGGAGCGGGTGATCGGCTTCAAGCGCGGCACCGGCGGCACCGAGGGCGTGAGCTACCTGCGCAAGATGCTGGACGTGGTGCTGTTCCCGGAGCTGTGGCGGCTGCGCACCGAGCTGTAACAGCCTGCACGCGATCAGCTGCACTTCACTCACGACAAGGGTTGGCCGCATGCGGCCAACCCTTGTTGTTTGCAGCCCGCCAACGGGCATGCAGCACAGGCAAGGGCCGGCTATCGCCGGCCCTTGCCGCTTTCCAGCACAACTGGCATCCACCCGCGGGATGGTCTTCACTGAAGCATCGATAAAACATCGTATCAGCGCCGGCATGCCGGCAAGGAGGCCATCATGCATATCGCCATCATCGGCAAGGGCAATGTCGGTTCTGCACTGCAGGCGGGGCTGTCGCAACTGGGCCACCAGGTACGCGCCGTCGGTCGCGACCCGCAGCTGGTACACCAGGCAGCGCTGGCCAGCGAATTGATCATCCTCGCCATGCCCTACAGCGAAACGGACAACGTGGTTACCGCGCTGGGCGTGGCGGCCAACGGCAAGGTGGTGGTGGATGCCACCAACCTGCTCACCGACAGCCTGCACCTGGCTGCCGGCTTCGACACCAGCGGCGCCGAGTTGCTGCAGCAGAAGCTGCCGGCGGCACAGGTAGTGAAGGCGTTCAACACCTGCTTTGCCGGCACCATGGCCAGCGGCCACGTCAAGGGCGAACAGCTGGTGGGGCTGGTGGCCGGCGACGATGCCGCCGCCAAGCAGACGGTGCTGGAGATAGTGGCGGCGCTGGGTTTCGATGCGGTGGATGCCGGCCCGCTGCTGATGGCGCGCTACCTGGAGCCGATGGCGCTGCTCAACATCCGCCTGGCCTATGTGCAGGGGCTGGGGGCCAATATGGGTTTCCGCCTGGTACGCTGAGCGCCTGTCACTATCTGCTACGCCGCGGCGAGATGGCGTTAAAAACAACTTCGAAATGCGGATTTACTTAGTGTAGATTCCGCTTTCCCGGTCGTTTTCGCCTTGTCTTGCGCCAGCTGGCAAGCGCGTGGACAGACTCGGCACGCCGACATGCCCCGCGACGGGTGAATGCCAAGTCCGGGCACCTGCAACGCCAGACATATGGATGACCGCATGCCCCTTTCCTGCCTGCTGCGCAGCGTAACAACACGCCTGTGCGGCACCTTGCTGCTTGCCCTGCCGGCAGCGGCCCGTGCCGCCTCACCGCTGGATATCGAACTTACCTGGGTCACCCTGGGCTCGGAGCCCTACACCATCAGCAGCGGCAAGCTGGCCGGCCAGGGCGTCATGGATCTGATCGTCGCGGCAATCCACCCCCGGCTGTCCAGCCGCCCGCCACAGCAGGTGCATGCCATGGCAGCGCGCATCGAGATGGAAATGCACAAGCCCGGCACCCGCTGCACCACCAGCCTGCTGCCCACGCCAACGCGCGAGCAGTACCTGATTTTCAGCCAGCCTTACGAGCAGATACTGCCCAATGGTCTGATCACCCTGAAGTGGCGGCAGCACTTCCTGACACCCTATCGGGCGGCCAACAACACCATCCAGTTGAGCAAGCTGCTGCAGAACCCGGGCTACAAACTGGGCGTCAGCATGGCGCGCGCCTTCGGCGGCAGTATCAATACCGTGCTGCAGCCTTATCTGGACAAGCAGGCCGGCAATGTCGTGCAGCTGTCCGGCATCACCAACCTCAAGATGCGGCGCTCCGGCCGCATCGACTTCTTCCTCGGCTACCCATACGACCAGTATGACAATGTGGGCGTGCCCAACGAAATGGCGCGCGACACGGTATTCCTGCCACTGGCGGAAGGCGGCGGCCTGCTGCCTGCCACCATGGCCTGCCAGCGCACGGAACAGGGCAAGCAGGTAGTTGCGCTGTTCAACAGCCTGCTGCAGGAGGACAAGGCCTTGCGCCGCAGCCTGGTGGTGGCGTACGAGCGCTGGCTCAGCCCCAGTGCCATCGTCACGCTGCATAACATGCTGCGTCAGGAAGCAACGCAGTAGACCCGCCCCGCACGCAAAAAAACACCCCGGTCGAACAGACCCGGGGCGCCCAAGGAGACGGTTGTTAGCTGATCAGGCAGCGCTTACGCCGCTGCGGATCAGGTGGTCAAAGGCGCCGAGCGCTGCCTTGGCGCCCTCGCCCATGGCGATGATGATCTGCTTGTACGGTACATCGGTTACGTCGCCGGCGGCGTACACCCCCGGCACGGTGGTGTCCTGCTGGCGGCCCACCAGAATCTCGCCGCGGCTGGACAGCTCCACGCTGCCCTTGAGCCAGTCGGTATTGGGCAGCAGGCCGATCTGCACGAAAATGCCCTCCAGTTCGATATGGCGCGCTTCACCGCTGGCACGATCAATATAGTCGAGCCCGTTTACTTTGCTGCCGTCGCCGCTTACCGCGGTGGTCTGCGCCTGCAGGATCACCGTCACATTGGGCAGGCTGCGCAGCTTGTTCTGCAGTACCGCGTCGGCACGCATGGCATCGCCGAACTCCAGCAGGGTAACGTGCGACACGATGCCGGCCAGGTCGATGGCCGCTTCCACGCCGGAGTTGCCGCCGCCCACCACCGCCACGCGCTTGCCCTTGAACAGCGGGCCGTCACAGTGCGGGCAGTAGGCCACGCCCTTGTTGCGGTATTCCTGCTCGCCCGGCACGTTCATTTCGCGCCAGCGCGCACCGGTGGCAATGATCACCGTTTTGGCTTTCAGGGTGGCACCGCTTTCCAGGCGCACCTCGGTCAGCCCGCTGGCGGTTTCGCTGGCCGGCAGCAGCTTGCTGGCGCGCTGCAGGTTCATGATGTCGACTTCGTAATCCTTGACGTGCTGCTCCAGCGCCATTGCCAGTTTCGGGCCTTCGGTTTCCTTTACCGAGATGAAGTTTTCGATGCCCATGGTGTCCAGCACCTGGCCGCCGAAGCGCTCGGCCACCACGCCGGTGCGGATGCCCTTGCGCGCAGTGTAGATGGCTGCCGCCGCGCCGGCCGGCCCACCGCCGACCACCAACACATCAAATGCGTCCTTGCCGGCAATTTTTTCGGCCTCGCGCGCTGCTGCGCCGGTATCCAGCCGGGCGACGATTTCTTCCAGCCCCATGCGGCCCTGGCCGAACACTTCGCCGTTCAGGTACACGCTGGGCACCGACATGATCTGGCGCTGTGTCACCTCGTCCTGGAACAGCGCACCGTCGATCATGCTGTGGCGGATGTTCGGGTTCAGCACCGCCATCAGGTTCAGCGCCTGCACCACGTCCGGGCAGTTCTGGCACGACAGCGAGATATAGGTTTCGAAGCGGTATTCACCCGCCAGGCCCTGCACCTGCTCAATCAGCGCCTGCCCGGCCTTGGACGGGTGGCCGCCCACCTGCAGCAGCGCCAGCACCAGCGAGGTGAATTCGTGGCCCAGCGGCACGCCGGCAAACTGTACACGGGCGACGTCCTCGCCCGTGCGGCCAACGGTGAACGACGGCTGGCGCGCATCGTTGCCGTCAAGGCGCACGCTGACTTTATCCGACAGCCCGGCGATGTCGAGCAGCAGGCCGCGCACCTCTTCGTCCTTGGCGCCATGGCCCAGCGAGGCCACCAGTTCGATCGGGTATTGCAGCTTGGTGAGATAGCTTTGCAGTTGGGTCTTGATGGTGTTGTCCAGCATGATGTGCTCCTTGGTATACGGGTACCCGGGAAAACCGCCGCAAAGTTGGCCGCAAGGGTTTTCCGGGGCACCCGGCAATGAATGTCGGGTGTTGGGGAGTGTTTATCCCACCTTGTTTCCGCCGATGATTCGGCCCGTGAGCGCGAAGGCAAGCAAGCGGGGGCGCAGACAGTACATGGAGTACGGCAAGCCCCCGCGCCGCGCCGCCGACAAAGCTATCGGGCCGAAGGGCGGCGGAAACTTAGATCTTGCCTACCAGGTCCAGCGACGGCGCCAGGGTGGCATCGCCTTCCTGCCACTTGGCCGGGCATACTTCACCCGGGTGCGCTGCCACGTACTGGGCAGCCTTCACCTTGCGCAGCAGTTCGGCGGCATCGCGGCCCACGCCACCGGCGTTGATTTCCACGATCTGGATCTTGCCCTGCGGGTCGATGACAAAAGTGCCGCGGTCGGCCAGGCCGGCTTCCTCGATCAGCACGCCGAAGTTGCGCGAGATCAGGTGGGTGGGGTCGGCCAGCATCGGGTACTGGATCTTCTTGATGGTGTCCGAGGTGTCGTGCCAGGCCTTGTGGGTGAAGTGGGTGTCGGTGGATACCGAGTAGATTTCCACGCCCAGCTGCTGGAACTGCGGGTACAGGTCGGCCAGGTCACCCAGCTCGGTGGGGCACACGAAGGTGAAGTCGGCCGGGTAGAAGAACACCACCGACCACTTGCCCAGCAGGGTCTGATCGCTCACCTCGATGAACTTGCCGTTGTGGAAGGCCTGGGTAGCGAACGGTTTGATCTGGCTGTTGATGATGGACATGCTTGGCTCCTTGAATGAATTGGGTGCTGCGCATCAAACCGTACGTTGTGGCGTGATGCCGCTCATCGGCGGCGCCCGGTCTGTCTGCAGCGGTTAGTCGTTATCGACAGGTGCATGATGCGGCCGCGTGATAGATAAATCTAATTGAATGTTTTTCTTGCATAGTTTTATTTTCTTTATCGGCGGCCATAGCCGGTTTTGATCGCAAGCAGCGGAGTGTCGCCGGCAGCGGCAGGGCCTACAGTCAGAGCAGGAACACAAGGGAGCCACAGAAGGGAGCCACAGCATGAAACAGTCCACGCATGACAGCGGCGCCAGCAGCGCCGATCCGCGCTGGCAGGCGGTACTGGCGCGCGATGCCGCCGCCGACGGCCAGTTCGTGTACGCGGTGCGCAGCACCGGCATCTACTGCCGCCCCAGCTGCCCGTCGCGCCACGCGCGGCCGGAAAACGTGCGCTTCTACCCGGATGCCGCCACCGCCGGCGCCGCTGGCTACCGCCCCTGCCGCCGCTGCCGGCCGGACGCCGAATCGCCGGCGCAGCTGCAGGCCGCGCTGATCGCCCGGCTGTGCCGGCAAATAGAGGACGCCGAGCAGGCACCGACGCTGGCCGAGCTGGCCGCCAGTGCCGGGCTCAGCCCCTACCACCTGCAGCGGGTGTTCAAGGCCGCCACCGGGCTCAGCCCCAAGGCCTACGCCAGCGCCCACCGCGCCGCGCGCCTGCGCCAGTCGCTGCAGCAGACACCATCGGTGACCGAGGCCATCTACCAGGCCGGCTACAACGCCAGCAGCCGCTTCTACGAGGAATCCGCCGCGCTGCTGGGCATGACGCCCAGCGCCTGGCGCGCCGGCGGCAAGGCGCAGGACATCCGCGTTGCCATCGCCCAGTGCAGCCTGGGTGCGCTGCTGGTAGCGCAGAGCGCGCGCGGCATCTGCGCGATACTGTTGGGCGACGACGCCGGCAGCCTGCTGCACGAGCTGCAGGACCGCTTCCCTGCGGCCAACCTGATCGGTGGCGATGCCGCTTACGAACAGCTGGTGGCGCAGGTAGTGGGCTTCATCGAAGCGCCGCAGCAGGGGCTGGATCTGCCGCTGGACATCCGCGGCACCGCCTTCCAGCAGCGGGTATGGCAGGCGCTGCGCAGCATCCCGCCGGGGCAGACGCTGAGCTACAGCGAAGTGGCGCAGCGCATCGGCTCACCGCGCGCGGTGCGTGCCGTGGCGCAGGCCTGCGCCGCCAATGCGCTGGCGGTGGCGATTCCCTGCCACCGCGTGGTGCGCACCGACGGTAGCCTGTCCGGCTACCGCTGGGGCGTGGCGCGCAAGGCGGAACTGCTGGCGCGCGAGGCCGGTAACAAGGGCACAGCAAATGATGGATGACCTGTTCGCCCCCCCTGCCGGCGAAGAACCCCACACCGAGCGCCTGGCCGCCGGCACCGTGCTGCTGCACGCCATGGCGGCGCCGCAGGCGGAAGCGCTGCTGGCCGACATCCGGCACATCGCCGCACTCTCGCCGTTCCGCCACATGGTCACGCCCGGCGGTTACCGCATGGGCGTGGCCACCACCAGCTGCGGCGAACTGGGCTGGGTCTCCGACCAGCACGGCTACCGCTACAGCCGGCAGGACCCGGGCAGCGGCCAGCCGTGGCCGGCCATGCCCGACAGCTGGCTGGCGCTGGCCAGCGAGGCCGCCGCACGCGCCGGCTTTGCCGGCTTCGTGCCGGATGCCTGCCTGATCAACCGCTATGTGCCGGGCTGCAAGCTGTCGCTGCACCAGGACAAGGACGAACGCGACTTCTCCGCCCCCATCGTGTCGCTGTCGCTGGGGCTGCCGGCCGTGTTCGAGCTGGGCGGCCTGCGCCGCAGCGAACGCTGTGCGCGCCTCACCCTGCGCCACGGCGACATCCTGGTCTGGGGCGGCCCGGACCGCCTGCGCTACCACGGCGTGCTGCCGCTGGCGGGCGGCAGCCACCCGCTGCTGGGCGAGTGCCGCATCAACCTCACCTTCCGCCGCGCCGGCTGAATGCCGGTCCACCCGGGCCACGCTGTTACGATGACAAGCCAGCCATCTGCCATTAGCCTTGCGGCCAACCTTTCGCCCGGAAATCCCTCATGACACTGCCCCTGCACTGCCGGCTACCGCTGCCGGCCAATTTCCGTGCCGACGGCTTTCTCGACTTCCACCGCCGCGATGCACAGCAGCTGGCCGAGCGCGTCAGCGGCCAGACGCTGGAAAAGGGCCTGCTGTGGCGCGGCCTGCCGGCGCTGCTGCGCGTTGCGCTCTATCCCGGCCACGCGGAGGCCAGCCTGCTGCTGGATGGCAGCGCCCAGCCCGACGATGCAGCACAGCTGGCCACTACCGTGCGTCACATGCTGGGCCTCACCCAGCCGGTGGAAGCCTTCGAGGCGGCGCTGGCCGACCACCCGCAGCTGGGGCCGCTGCTGGCGCGGCAGAGCGGGCTGCGCGTACCGCAGACCGCCAGCGCTTTCGAGGCGCTGGCCTGGGCCATCATCGGCCAGCAGATCAGCGTGGCCGCCGCGGTGTCAATACGCCGCCGCTTCATCCAGGCCGCCGGGCAGCGTCACAGCAGCGGGCTGTACTGTCTGCCGGATGCCGACTGCGTGGCCGCCATGGACGAAGCCACCCTGCGCGGCGCCGGCTGCACCCAGGGCAAGGCGCAGACCCTGCTGCGGCTGGCGGCGGCGGTGGCCGGCGGCGAGCTGCCCTTGGCCGCATGGCAGTTCGCGCCGGATGCCGCGCAGATCGGCAAGCAGCTGGCAACCATGCGCGGCATCGGCCCGTGGACCATCAGCTACGCGCTGCTGCGCGGCTTTGCCTGGCTGGACGGCTCGCTGCACGGCGACGTGGCGGTGCGCCGCAACCTGCAGCGCCTGCTCGGCCGTAGCGACAAGCTGGAAGCCGCCGAGGTGGAGGCCTGGCTGGCGCCCTTCGCGCCGTGGCGCGCGCTGGTGGCGGCACACCTGTGGGCGCTGCAGAGCAGCGATGGCTACTGAGCGGCTGTCATCAGGCTGTCACCCGCCACGGCGATACTGCCGCCGCTGTTGTGCCCTCGAAACCCCGGTTTCTCGAAGCACTTTGTAGTGCATTGTCCCGTTTCTGCTGACTGTCTGTCGGCCCGCCCTCTCCCAGGCGGGCCGTTTTTTTGGCCTCCAGCCAGCGCCACGCCAGCCGGCGCCACCCACGCCGGGCGGATTGCCAAAGTCATCGGCGGCCCCGCCGTATATACTCTGCACACCCGCATTTTTCCGCCCGTGCCGCAATGATTCGTCTGATCCGTCAAACCCTTGCCCTGCTGCTTGCCCTGTTGCTGGCCTCCCCCGCGCTCCATGCGGCCAACCCGCCACGCGTCGGCGTGGTGCTGGGCGGCGGCGGCGCGCGCGGTTTTGCCCACCTGGGCGTGCTGCAGGAGCTGGAAAAGCTGCACATCCCCATCAGCTGCATTGCCGGCACCAGTGCCGGCGCACTGATCGGCGGCGCCTACGCCAGCGGCCAGCACCTGGACACCCTGGAGCAGCAGTTTGCCGCCGCCGACTGGGACACCCTGCTGGCCGGCAAACCACGGCGCGAGGACATGCCCTACCAGCGCAAGCACAACGACGCCAAGAACTACTTCGACCTGACCTTCGGCTACCGCGAAGGCCAGGTGCGGCTGCCGCCGGCAGCAATCAATGCCCAGGCCATCGACCTGTTCATCCGCCAGCTTACCGGTGCGCGCAATGCCGCCAGTTTTGACGAGTTAAGCATTCCGTTCCGCGCGGTGGCCACCGACCTGGAAAACGGCGACGCGGTGGTGTTCGACAAGGGCGATCTGAGCCTGGCGATGCGCGCCAGCATGGCGGTGCCCGGCATGTTCGCGGCGGTGGAGTCCGACGGCCGCCTGCTGGTGGACGGCGGCCTGGCGCGCCAGCTGCCGGTGGAGGAACTCAAGGGCCGCTGCGCCGACGTGCTGATCGTGGTCGATGTCGGCACCCCGGCGGTGCCGCGCGAGCAGCTGAACAACTTTCTGAACGTGCTGGACCAGACCACCTACCTGATGGTGGCGCGCAACAGCAAGGAATCGCTGGCCCGTCTGGGGCCGGACGACATCCTGATCCGCCCGCAGCTGGACGGCTTCACCCCGGCGGACTTTGCATCCAACGGCAGGATCATCGAAGCTGGCCGCCAGGCGGCGCGCGCCCAGGCCGCCAGGCTGGGGCTGCTGGCCGCCAGCGATGCCGACTACCGGCAGTGGCAGGCTGACCGCAACATGCCGCCGGCGCCGCGCATCGACCAGGTGCAGGTAAACGGCGACTTCCACTTCATCAACCCGCAGGTCATCGACGACAAGCTCACCATCAGCAGCCACCTGGGGCTCTCCAGCTTCCACCAGCGGCTGCAGGACGTGTTTGCCGAAGGCGACCTGGAGCGGCTGGACTATACCTTGCAGCAGCAGGATGGCCAGAATATCGCCCAGGTGGATGCCCATGAGCGCAGCACCGGGCCGAACTACTTCCGCAGCGGGCTGGAGCTGCGTTCCAGCTCGCGCGGCAATGCCACTTTCTCGCTGCTGGGCGAATACCGCCGCAGCTGGCTGAACAGCGCCGGCGGCAGTCTGCTGGCCGAGGCCAAGGTGGGCGAGGAGCCCACCTACAGCGCCGAATGGGATCAGCCGCTGAGCGCCAATTCGCCGCTGTTCGGCAGCCTGTCCGGCAGCTACGGTGAAAAGAACTACTCGCTGTATGTGCAGCACCAGTCGGAAGCGCAGTACAGCCGCACCACCCGCAGCCTGTTCGCCGATGCCGGCTGGCATTTTGGCGAGCTGGGCGAGGCGCGCGCCGGCTGGTACCGCAGCAGCAACAACCTGCAGCTCACTGTGGGCTCGCGCAGCGACAACCTGAACGACTACACCAGCCAGGAACAGGGCGTGCGCCTGCTGCTGGCGCTGGATCAGCTGGACAACCCGCGCTGGCCGCGCAGCGGCTATGCCGCCAGGCTGGAAGCCCGCGCGCCGCAAGGCCGCGAAGGCGGCGCTCAGGTGCCGCCGCCCAGCGGCTCGCTGTCGCTGGATGCGGTTACCACCGACCAGCGCGACATCAGCTGGCGCTTCAGCCTGCGCGGCGGCTACAGTGCGCCCCGCGACAATACCAATGTGTTCGAGCTGGGCGGCTTCCGCTACCTGTCCGGTTACCAGCCGGGCGAGCTGCTGGGGCGGCAGATGCTGTTCGCACGCAGCATGATGTCGTGGCGCGTGGCCAGCCTGCCGTCGGCCATCGGCACCGGGCTGTACGTGGGCGCCTCGGCCGAGGTTGGCCGCATGCGCTCGCTGATCAGCAACAACCAGGACAGCGGCTGGCTGCCCGGCGGCACCCTGTTCATGGGCGCCGACACCCTGCTCGGGCCGCTGTTCATGGGCATCGGCCAGACCAAGCATGGCCAGCTCACCGGCTACCTCAACCTGGGCGTGGAGTACTGAACCGGGAATACCGGGCCGGATGAAGCGCAAGGACAATAATCGGCCAGGGCGCCAGCAGCGCCCGGCAGCACAGGCAGAACCAGGAAACGCAGCATGACGTCTCATCTTCGCAGCAGCACCGGGCCGGCGCCGTCGCCACTGCGGCCGGTCGTCGTCTATGCCCTGTTCGCCGGGCTCTGGATACTGTTATCCGACCGGCTGGCCGAGGCGCTGTTCGACGATGCAGCCACCCTCACCCTGGTCAGCACCATCAAGGGCTGGCTGTTCGTGGGCGTCACCTCGCTGCTGCTGTACGGCCTGATTCGCCGCCAGCTGGCGCTGGCGACACAGCTGACGGCCTCCCGCCAGGCGGCGCTGCAGGCGCAGGCCGAAACCCAGCGCCTGCTCGGCGAGATCTGCAACAACTCCTCCGACGCCATCTTCGCCAAGGATCAACAAGGCCGCTACCTGTTGTTCAACCAGGAAGCCGGCCGTGTCACCGGCAAAAACCCGGCCGAGGCGCTAGGGATGGACGACAGCCAGCTGTTCCCGCCAGCGCAGGCAGCCGGCATCCGCACCAACGACCGGCAAGTGATGACGGAAAACCGCACCCACACTTACGAGGAAACGCTCAGCACCACCCGGGGAACGGTGGTGTACCTGGCCACCAAGGGCCCGCTGCACGACAGCCAGGGCCAGGTATGCGGCATGTTCGGCATTTCGCGTGACATCACCGCGCGCAAGGCGCAGGAAGAAGAACTGCGCATCGCCGCCATTGCGTTCGAGTCGCAGGAAGGCATGATGCTCACCCGTCCCGATGGCGAGATCGTCCGCATCAACCACGCCTTCTCCACCCTTACCGGCTACAGTGCGGAAGAAGTACTGGGCAAGAATCCGGCCATGCTCGCCTCCGGCCGGCACGACCGCGCCTTCTTTGCGCAGATGTGGCAGCAGCTGCTGCACACCGGCTACTGGCAGGGCGAGATGTGGAACCGCCGCAAGGACGACGGCCTGTTCATCGCCTGGCAGACCATTTCCGCAGTGCGCGACGAGGCCGGCACCATCAGCCATTTCATCGGCACCTTCTCCGACATCACCAGCCACCGCGAGGCAGAGGCGGAAATCCACCGCCTCGCCTACTACGACCCGCTGACCCAGCTGCCCAACCGCCGCCTGCTGCAGGACCGCATCCAGCAGGCGCTGGCCGACAGCGAGCGCAGCCGCCACTACGGCGCGCTGATCTTCCTCGACCTCGACCACTTCAAGGTGCTCAACGACACCCGCGGCCACGCCATGGGCGACCAGCTGCTGCTGGAAACCGCGCTGCGGTTGTCGCGCCACGTGCGCGAATCGGACACCGTATCGCGGCTGGGCGGTGACGAATTCGTGCTGCTGCTGGAACACCTGGGCAGCAGCCCGCAGGACGCCGCGCTGCTTACCGGGCAGATCGCCGAAAAGATCCAGGACATGCTGTCGCTGCCGTTCCAGTTGGGCGACACCAGCTTCCACGCCAGCGCCAGCCTGGGCATCGTGTTGTTCCTCGGCCACCAGGAGGCGCCGGACACGCTGCTGAAATACGCCGACATGGCGATGTACCAGGCCAAGGCCGCCGGCCGCGACACGCTGCGCTTCTTCGACCCGGCGATGCAGGCGGCGCTGGAAGAACGCAGCAGCATGGAACACGACCTGCACCAGGCGCTGGAGCGCGGCCAGCTGCAGCTGTACTACCAGCCGCAGCTGGACAACCACGGGCAGCTCACCGGCGCCGAGGCGCTGCTGCGCTGGCACCACCCGACACGCGGTCTGATTCCGCCGGGCCACTTCATCCCGCTGGCGGAAGAAAGCGGCCTGATCCTGCCGGTGGGCAACTGGGTGCTGCGCAACGCCTGCCAACAGCTGGCGAACTGGCAGCAGCAGGGCCGGCCGCTGCCGCAGCTGTCGGTGAACGTCAGCGCACGCCAGTTCCGCCAGCCAGACTTCGTCCAGCAGGTCACCGCCGCGCTGGGCAGCAGCTGCGCCGACCCGCGGCAGCTGAAGATCGAGCTGACCGAAAGCATGGTGCTGGACAATATCGACGACACCATGGACAAGATGCAGGCGCTGCGCGAGCTGGGCGTGGGCTTCTCGCTGGACGACTTCGGCACCGGCAGCTCTTCGCTGTCCTACCTCACCCGCCTGCCACTGGACGAGTTGAAGATCGACAAATCCTTCATCCTCAACCTGCCGCACAGCCGCAACGACGCCATCATCGCGCAGACCATCATCGCCATGGCCAACGGCCTGGGTCTGCAGGTGATCGCCGAAGGGGTGGAAACCCGCGCGCAGCAGGACTTCCTGCGCGACCACCACTGCAATGCCTACCAGGGCTATCTGTTCAGCCGCCCGCTGCCGGCGGCGGAATTCGAGCAGCTGCGCCAGCAACTGACCGCCGATAGCACGCAATGAGCAACAGCCAGCCTCCCGCCCCCCCCGAACCGCCACGCCGCCGCCGCTACTGGCTGGCAGCGGCCGTGCTGCTACTGCTGCTGTTACCGTTGGCCGCAGCGCTTGGCGGCTATTACTGGCTGCAACGCCAGGGCCTGCAGCTGGCCGGCCTGGGCTGGCAGCAAGGGCCGCGGGTGACGCAGTGGCAATGGCGGCAGCAAGGCTGCCTGGCTGCCGATGGCCAGGGCATGCACATCGCCGGCTGGCAACCGCTGCGCATCGAGCTGCAGCAACTGACGCTGCACAGCTGCGGCCAACCTTCCGCCAGACACGAGCTGCCCGCCCCGCCGCCTGCCGGGCTGCCGCCGTTCAGCCTGCATATCGCCAGCCTGCGACTAGCTGCGCTGCCATCACTGCCGCTGCCCCCGCTGCAACTGGCGCTGCAGCAGGCGGACGGACACTGGCAGCTGCAGGCGCAGCAACACGGCAACAGCGTGACAGCCGATTACCAGCGCGGCAGCGGCCAGTGGCAGGCCAGCGCCCGGCTACAAGCAGCCACGCTAGACACCCGCCTGCTGGGCGAGCTGGCACTGCACGGCAGCGGCCGCTGGCTGCCCGGCGATCTGCAGGCGCAATTGCAGGCCGATGGCCGCCAGCTGGGCTACCAGGGCGCGCCGCAACGCGCCGATGCCCGACTGCAACTGCAGCTGGCACAGCGCCGCTGGCAGCTTGCCGCCAGCCTGGCACAGCCGCTGGCGCTGCCTGCCGGCTGGCTGCTGCAGCCGGGCCAGGTACTGCAGGCCAGTGGCGACCTGGACGCCGTGCACAAGCTGCAGGCCGACCTGCAAGCCCATGGCCCGCAGGGCAAGCTGGCGCTGCAGCTGACGCCGGACAGCCAGTCGCTGCAGCGCGGCAGCGGCCAGCTGCGGCTGGATGGCAAGGATCTGCAGGCGCGCATACCGCTGCGCTGGGCCGACAAACAGCTGACCCTGGCGGCCGGCAGCCTGCATCTGCCGCAGGGCGCCCTGCTGAGTTGGCCGCATGACTGGCAGCTGCCACTGGCCGCCGCCGGCAACAGCCGCCTGCCCTTCCGCCTGCAATACCAGGGCCTGCAGCTGCAAAGCGACGACAGCGCCATACGCTGGGGCAATGGCGACTGGCAATGGCAGGGCGCGCTGGCGCTGGCCGGCCGTTACGCCGGCTACCGCCTGCAAGGCAACTGGCAAGGGCGAGTCGGGCCGCAGGGCGCGCACGGCACACCACTGACACTCGATGTGCAGGCACCACAGCTGCAGCTGCACGCCAGCCTGCCGGTGAACGGCATTGACCCGCGCCAGCCACGGCTGAGCGCAGAACTCAGCGGCCATTACCAGGACTGGCCGCTGCACGGCAAACTCGGCGCGCAGCAACAGGGCCAGCGCTGGCTGGGCAGCATCGCCGCCGACAGCCGGCTGCCGTTCTACAGCCAGGGCGGCGAGTTGCAGCTTGCGGCCAACTGGCAGGGCCAGCCCGGCCACTGGCAGCTGGATGCCGGCAGCAGCCTCGCCATCGGCCAGGGCCTGCTGAACGGTGTGCTGCTCAAGCCCGTCAAGCTACAGGCCAGCAGCGCCTTGCTCAGCGACGGTCAGGGCGCCAGCGGCAAGCTGCAGCTGGATGCCGGCGGCGCGGTGGCCAGCCGCTGGAGCCTGCCGGCAGCCAATGGCGAGCTGACCCTGGCCGGCAGCCAGGCCAGCGCCAGCCTGCAGCTGCCGGCCTGGCGCAGCAAGCTGCAGCTGCACGCCCGCCGCCAGGGCGACGGCGCCAGCGGCAGCGTCGATATCGATACCCCGCTGTCGCCCGCCATGAGCCGCGGCCTGGGCGTCACCCTGCAGCAGGGGCAGCTGAACGGCCAGCTGCAATGGGCCTGGGGCCGGCAATGGCAGCTGAACGGCAATGCCAGCGTTGGCAGCCTGGCGCTGGACTGGGGCGGCATCCTCGCCAGCGGTGGCAAGGGCCGGCTGACGTTGGCCGCAAGCCCCGCCGGCATCAGCGTGCAAAGCGACGGCCCGCTGCAGCTGGCGCAGCTGGACGTGGGCACCCTGGTACAGAATGTCAGCCTGCAGCTGCGCTCCGACCTGCAGGACTGGCAGCTGAGCGATGTGCACGCCAGCGTGCTGGGCGGCAGCGTGGCGGCGGAACAGCTGCGCTGGCCAAGCACCGGCTTCCAGCCGGTAAGCGTGCACCACATCGACCTGGCCGCCATTGCCGCGCTGCAGAACGACCCGCAGCCCACCGTGCAGCTGACCGGCCTGGTAGGCGGCACGCTGCCGGTACAGCTGCTGAGCGCCGGCGTGGCGCTGCAAGGCGGCCTGTTGCGCAACGAGGGTGAACTCACCCTGCGCGTGCCGGCCACCGCCGGCGTGACAGCCATGGCACAATCCAACCGTGCTGTGCAGCTAGCGCTGGACATGCTGAGCGAGTTGGATGTAAACGACTTCCAGGCCCGCCTCGACATGACACCCGTCGGCGTGCTGGATGCACTGGTGACGCTCAAAGGCGTCAACCCGAAACAAAACCGTCAGCCGGTTGTCCTGAACTACAGCCACAGTGAGAACGTGCTGGAACTGCTGCGCAGCCTGCGTATCGGTGATGAAATTTCCCGCCGTGTGCTGAACCGCAAACCCGCGGCCGGCACACGCAACCCCGTAACGGAGAGCAAGCCATGAAACCCGTCTGGCTGATACCGCTCCTGGCCCTGCTGGCCGCCTGCACCCCGCGGGTGGCACTGGAAGTGCCCAAGGAGCCCATCACCATCAACCTGAACGTGAAGATCGATCACGAAATCCGCCTGAAAGTGGAAAAGGATGTCGATAGCCTCACGACCGATAGCGGACTGTTCTAGGAGCACAACATGAAAACAGCAGCACGTTGGATCGCCATCGGCCTCCTGCTCTGCAGCGGCCTCGCCATGGCACTGGACCTGGGCAGCGCCAAGACCCAGGGCCTGGTGGGCGAGCAGCCGGACGGTTACCTGGGCGTGGTGAAATCCACCCCGGAAGCGGTGGCACTGGCCGCCGACATCAATGCCAAGCGCCGCGAAGCCTATGATGCGATCGCCAAGAAAAACGGCGCCACCATCGACCAGGTCGCCGCGCTGGCCGGCCAGAAAGCCATCGACAAGGCCGCCCCCGGCAGCTACGTCAAGGCCAACGGCCAATGGGTAAAAAAGTAGGCGAGGTTCGCTGGCAGTGAGCCGCCCGCGAACCAGTACCGCCCCTCATGCGAGTGGGCGGTATTTTTTTGCGGCTGCCGGCATTCCGCGGTGCTGACTGATCATCCGCTTGCAGTGCCCGGCCGCCTTGGCAACAATACAACGGGATACAAGCGCCATGCGGCCAACCTGGAGGCGATATGGACATCAGCAAACAGCAATTGCAGCAGGCAGTGGCACAAGGTGTACTGAGCAATGAGCAGGCCGAGGCGCTGTGGGCGTTGCTGGCCGCCGGGCACGAGGCGACGCCGCGCTTCCAGTTCACCCACATCCTGTACTACCTGGGCGGCATGATCGCCATCGGCGCCATGACGCTGTTCATGAACCTGGGCTGGGCGAGCTTTGGCGGTGGCGGGCTGGCGCTGATCTCCCTGCTCTACGCCGTGGCCTCGCTGGCCTGCTGCCGCTGGATGCTGCAGCAGCGGCTTGCCATACCGGCCGGCATCCTGGCCACGCTGGCGGTATGCATGACGCCGCTGGCGGTGTTCGGCGTGCAGGACATGCTGGGGCAATGGACGACCAATACCCATTACCAGGACTTCCACCGCTATATCGACTGGCGCTGGCTGCAGATGGAGCTGGCAACGTTGGCCGCAGGCGCCATCGTGCTGCAGCGGCTGCGGCTGCCCTTCCTGGTCATGCCAGTGGCGGTAACGCTGTGGTACATGAGCATGGACCTGGCGCCGATGCTGTTCGACCCGGACTATGTCACTTTCGACTGGCGCGAATGGGTGTCGCTGTGGTTTGGCCTGGCCATGCTGTTGCTGGCGTTCTGGGTGGATCTGCGCAGCCGCAGCGGCAAGGATTACGCGTTCTGGCTGTACCTGTTCGGCACGCTGGCATTCTGGGGCGGGATGAGCCTGATGGATTCCAGTAGCGAACTAAACAAGTTCTTCTACCTGTGCATCAACCTGCTGATGATCTTCATCGGCGCGGTGCTGGCGCGGCGGGTGCTGGCGGTATTCGGCGGGCTGGGCTGCGCCGGCTACCTGGGCCACCTCGCCTACCAGGTGTTCCGCGACAGCCTGCTGTTCCCCTTCGTGCTGACGCTGATCGGCCTGGCGGTGATCTGGCTGGGCATACAGTGGCAACGCCGCGAGCACACCATTACTGACAATCTGCGCGCCAGGTTGCCCCCAGAATTGCAGGCCATGCTGGCACGGCGCGAGTGACTTTCCCGGCCCTGCCCTCTTCCGCAGGAGCCGATACCATGCGCAAGCCATTATTCTGCCTTGTACCAACTGCCGGCTTGCTGTTGGCCGCATGCAGCACGCTGGCACCGCTGCCACCACCCGCCTACCCGCAGGCCATCGCCACTACCCCGGCCATCGAGCGACTGATCACCCAAACCTACGCCAGTCTTGAACAGCATAAGGCGCTGGCAATTTCCGCCGATGGCCATTACGGCTATGGCTGGGGTGGCGTCACCATCGACCGCTCCGCCAGAACGGCGATGAATATCTGCCAGCATTACGCCCAGCAGCCCTGCCGCCTGCATCTGCTGGATGAGCGCCCGGCCCAGGAGGATTACCTGGCTTTCTCCCGGTTATCGCATGCGGCACTACAGGCGCTGCAGCTACCAGACAGGCGGGACTACCACTTCGAAGGCCTGTTCTACGATGTAGCCCCGCCAAGCGAGGTGCGCCTGGCCGATAAGGGCTACGAGGACAAGACACCGGCCACCCTGCCCGGTATCACAACGCTGAAAACCTACGACTTGGTGAAGGTGATCCGGCAACGACAGCCGCTCCTGCTGGACGCCAAGGGCTGGAATGCGCCGGACGCCACCACCCTGCCCGGCGCTTGCACCATAGACTGGCTGGGCACGCTATGGAACCGGCAGCAGGAAGCCGCCATTGTTGCCGAACTGCGCCGGGTGATGATCTCGCTTGAACCGGACAAATCGCGGCCTATCGTGGTGTTTTGCGCGTCAGCGGAATGCTGGTTAAGCATCAATGCGCTGCTGCGGCTGCAGGCCATCGGCTACCAGCGGCTGTACTGGTACCGCGGCGGGCTGGAAGCCTGGAAAGCGGCCCGGCTGCCACTGGTGCCGGCAGTGATGCACGCCACCGTGTTTCCCGGCGGTTAGCGTCGTTACGGGGCCTCCACCAGCAGCGCCAGCAACTGCAGCGACTGCTGCCAACCCACGTAGCAGTTTTCCGGCGGAATGGCGGCGGGAATGCCCTCCTGCACGATGTTTACCTCGGTACCGCAGGACACCGCGCTGAAGGTGATGGTGGTGCGCATCTCGCCCGGCAGATTGGGGTCGTCGAAGCGGTCGGTGTGGCTGATGCGCTGGCCGGGCAGCAGTTCCAGGTACTCGCCGCCGAAGCTGTGCTGCTGGCCACTGCCCAGATGGGTGAACGACATGCGGTAGCTGCCGCCGACGCGGGCATCGATGCTGTGCACGTGGCCGGTAAAGCCATGCGGCGGCAGCCACTTGGCCATGGCGTCCGCGTCGAGAAAGGCGTGGTAGAGCTTGTCGGGTGTCGCGCAGATAACGCGGTGCAGACGTACGGTGTTGCTGCTCATGATCGGGCTCCTGCCGGGGGGATGTCACCAGTCTAGACCACGCAGCCCGCCAGCCGGGTTCAATTGCCGGCAGCCAGCTCCGCCACCCGCTGCAGGCCGCGTTCGTAGGCATCGCTCCACGGGTAGCAGCAGGACAGCCGGATGCAGTTGCGGTAGCGCCCGCGCGGCGAGTACAGCGCGCCGGGCACCAGCAGCATCTTCTCGGCGTAGGCGGCACGCGACAGCGCCAGCGAATCGGCTTCGCCCGGCAGCTCCACCCACAGCACGCAACCACCGGTGGGCGAGGTGGCGCGGGTGCCTGGCGGAAAGTAATTGGCCACCACGTCCTGCAGCCGCGACATCTGCGACTGGTAATGGCGGCGCAGGAAGCGCAGGTGCTGGTCGTAGGCGCCGTCCTGCAGGTAGCTGGCCAGGGTTTCCTCCAGCAGCCGCGGCTGCGACAGCGAGGAGGCGAACTTGAGCCGGGTCAGCTCGCGGCGGTAGCGGCCCGGCGCGATCCAGCCGGTGCGAAAGCCCGGCGCCAGCGTCTTGTTGAAGCTGCCGCACAGCAGCACGTAGCCGTCGCGGTCGAAGGCTTTTACCGCGTCCGGCGTCAGCTGGCCGTAGAACAGGTCGGCGTGCGGGCAATCCTCGATCAGCGGCACCTGGTGCTCGTTCACCAGTGCGGCCAACCTTTTCTTGTTCTCCAGCGGCATGGTGGCGCCCAGCGGGTTGTGTACCGTGGGCATGGCGACGATGGCGTTGAGCCGCCCTTCGCTCAGCAGCAGTTCCAGCGCGTCCAGCGACAGCCCGGTGGTGGGGTGGGTGGGAATCTCGATCACCTTCAGCCCCAGGCTTTTCAGCAGCGGCAACAGCAGAAAATAGGTGGGCGATTCCAGGCCTATGGTGTCGCCGTGCTTGCACACCGTGCGCAGCGCCAGTTGCAGCGCCTCGGTGCAGCCATTGGTGGTGACGATGTCGTCCGCCGTCAGCGCCACGCCCCAGGCCAGCGCACGGCGCGCCACCTGCTCGCGCAGCGCCAGCGAGCCCGGCGGGTAGCTGTAGTCGGTAGCCAGCTCCGGCTGCTCGCGGGTGAGCTTGCCAAGAATGCTCTTGAGGCGGCTGGTGGGGTAGAAATCGCTGCCGCGCGGCGAAGCCATGGACAGATCCAGGTAGCCCGGCTGCTGCTGTGCGGCCAACACCAGCTCGATATTGTCCAGCACCTCGTCACCGGTGGCCACGGTGCCGCTCTGGCGCCGCATGTGCGGCAGCGGCAACCGCGTCTGCGCCCGCACGTAGAAGCCGGACTGCGGCCGCGCCTCCACCAGGCCGCGTTCTTCCAGCAGCCGGTAGGCGGACAGGATGGTGGCCGGGCTCACCTGGTACTGCTCGCAGGCCTTGCGTACCGAGGGCATCTTCTGCCCCGGCTGCAGCACGCCACGCTGCATCATGGCTGTCCATTCGCCTACCAGCCGCATATAGAGGGATTCTTGCGCCATATTGCACCTGCACAGTTTGGGGCTTTACCGACCATAACAGTTTTGCCAACCGCAAACTGTTATGGTTTCAAATTGAAATTTCTGAATCTGTTATTGTAGCGCGGCAATGCCTATCATCACAGCCATCGAAAACAGCTTTGTGATGCAGCGCCATGAATACCGCAGCACTGGTGATCTACCTGGCCGTGATGGCCATCACCCCCGGCCCCAATAATCTGATCCTGGCCGCCTCCGGCCTGAATCACGGCTTCCGCCGCACCGTGCCGTCGCTGTTCGGCATCTCCACCGGCATTGCGCTGCAGGCTGCCATCATCATCGTATTCATGGGCCAGCTGGCCGGGCTGCTGGGCAGCGTGAAACCGCTGCTCACCGTGGCCGGCTGCGGCTACCTGTTGTACCTGGCGTGGCAGATCCAGCGCAGCAGCGTGCTGGACGACGAGGACGGCGCGGTGAAGCCGATGTCCTTCATGGGCGGTATCTGGTTCCAGTGGCTCAACCCCAAGACCTGGATGATCAGCCTGAACATGGGCATGGTGTTCCTGCCGCAGAGCATGCCGGCCAGCCAGGCAGCGCTGCTGTTCTTCATGGTGGTGTTCGCCACCATCATGCCGTGCATTACCGTGTGGGCCGGCGCCGGCGTGGCGCTGCAGCGGCTGCTGAACACCCCGCGCCGCATGCGCTGCTTCAACACCGCCATGGCGCTGACCCTGGCCGTGACCGCACTGTGGCTGATGCTGGCCAACCTGCCGGGCAGCCACAGCCTGCCAGCCGGCCTCAACGCCTGATCGCACTGTTCCGCACAACGTTGGCCGCATTGCCGCAAGGCATGCGGCCAACTTGCTTTGCGCCACCGGTTTGCCCGCGCTTTGGCCGGCAACGTACAATAGCCGCCTTACCGAATATCCAGTTCAGGCGTAGACCATGATCCGCACCCGTTTTGCCCCCAGCCCCACCGGTTTCCTGCACATCGGTGGCGTGCGCACCGCGCTGTTTTCCTGGGCATTTGCCCGCAAGAATGCCGGCACCTTCGTGCTGCGCATCGAAGACACCGACCTGGAGCGCTCCACCCCGGAATCGGTGAAGGCGATCATGGACGGCATGCACTGGGTAGGCCTGGACTACGACGAAGGCCCGTTCTACCAGACCCAGCGCTTCGACCGTTACAAGGACGTGATCCAGCAGCTGCTGGCCAGCGGCCACGCCTACCACTGCTACATGAGCAAGGAAGAGCTGGATGCGCTGCGCGCGCAGCAGGAAGCCAACGGCGAGAAGCCGCGCTACAACCGCCTGTGGCGCCCGGAGGCAGGCAAGACCCTGCCGGCGATTCCGGCCGGCGTGCAGCCGGTGGTGCGCTTCCGCAACCCGATCGGCGGTTCGGTGGTGTGGGACGACGCGGTAAAAGGCCGCATCGAGATCAGCAACGACGAGCTGGACGACCTGATCATCGCCCGCCCGGACGGCAGCCCCACCTACAACTTCTGCGTGGTGGTGGACGACTGGGACATGAACATCACCCACGTGATCCGCGGTGACGACCACGTGAACAACACCCCGCGCCAGATCAACATCCTGCTGGCGCTGGGCGCGCCGCTGCCGGTGTACGCGCATCTGCCGATGATCCTCAACGAGAACGGCAACAAGATGTCCAAGCGCCGCGACGCGGTAAGCGTGGTGGACTACGCCGACAAGGGCATCCTGCCGGAAGCGCTGCTGAACTACCTGGCGCGCCTGGGCTGGGGCCACGGCGACGAGGAATTCTTCAACATGGAGCAGTTCGTGGAATGGTTCAGCCTGGAGGCGGTAAGCCCGTCCGCCAGCCGCTTCAACCACGAAAAATTCATGTGGCTGAACGCGCAGCACATCAAGGCCGCCGACAACCAGCGCCTGGCCGACCTGATCGCCGGCCGCCTGGCTGCGGCCAACGTTGCCACCGGCAATGGCCCGGCACTGGCCGACGTGGTGGCACTGGTGAAGGAACGCATCCAGGACCTGAACGCCCTGGCGCAGGAAGTGGACTACTTCTACGCCAAGCGCGAGCCGCAGGCTGCCGACGTGGAAAAACACCTGCCGGCCGACAGCCGCGAACGCATGCTGCGCTTTGCCGACAAGCTGGCCGCACTGCAGAGCTGGACTGCCGAAAGCATCCACGAGCTGTTCAAGCCGTTCTGCGCCGAGGAAGGCATCAAGATGGGCCAGCTGGGCATGCCGCTGCGCGTGCTGGTATGCGGCACTACCCAGACCCCGTCGGTGGACGCGGTGCTGGCGCTGATCGGCAAGGACGAAGTGCTGCGCCGCCTGCGCGCCTGAGCACACGCTGCGATCGAATGAAAAAACCCGGCTGACGCCGGGTTTTTTCATTCCTGCCGCACTATGGCAGCGCCGGTTGCAACTCCGTGATGTAGTGCCCGGTGCCTGCGGCCAACCAGTCGATGAACTGGTCCGCCGCCAGCGGCGGCTTCAGCCAGTAGCCCTGCACGTACTCGCACTGCCAGCTTTCCAGCAGGCGGGCCACGGCAAGGGTCTCCACGCCCTCGGCCACTACCCGCATGCCCACGCTGTGGCCGATGCCAATGATGGAGCGGATGATGGCGGCATCGTCGCTCTGCTCGCTGCTGCTGCGTTCCAGCGGCGCCACAAAGGCACGGTCGATCTTGAGTTCTTTCACCGGCAGCTGCTTGAGCATGGCCAGCGAAGAGTAGCCGGTGCCGAAGTCGTCGATCGACAGCGTTACCCCCAGTTCGCACAGCGCAGCCAGCACCAGGCGCACGCTGTCGAGATTCTGCATGATGCCGCTTTCGGTGATCTCCAGCGTCAACTGCGCCGCCGGCACCTCGTAGCTTTCCAGCAGTTTCCGCACCTGTTCGGGCAACTGGCGGTGGTGCAGATCCTGTGCCGACAGGTTCAGCGCCAGGCCGATGTGGTAGCCGCGCTGCCGCCACTTGGCCATCTGCGCAATGCCGCGCTCCAGCACCCACATGCTCAGCTGCCAGGAGGCATCCGCCCTTTCCACCAGCGGAATGAACTCCACCGGCGAGATGCGCCCCAGTTGCGGGTGATCCCAGCGCAGCAGCGCCTCGGCCTTGTCCACCTGCCCGGTGCGCAGGTTCAGTTTCGGCTGATACACCATCAGGAACTGTTCGCCGGCAATGGCGGAGCGCAAATCGCGCAGCAGCAGGTTGCGCCGTTCGAAAATCTTGTCGCTGCCGCTGTGGTAGGTCTGGATGTGGCTCACCAGGTGTGCCGCCTCCCGCTTGGCGATGTGGGCATGCTGCAGCAGGATTTCCGCCTCCTTGCCGTCCTCCGGGTAAGCGGCAAGCCCCATGCGCGGGCGCAGCACGATCTCCGATTCAGCGTAGGCGATGGGCTGCGTCAGGCGCTGCATCAACTGGGAGGCGACGGACAGCGCCTGAATGGTATCCATGCCGTGCAGTACCAGGATGAACTGGTCGCTCAACTGCTTGGCCATCATATCGCCCGGCCCCAGCAGCGCCTGGCAACGCCGGCTCAGCTCCAGCAGGGCATAGTCACCACCGGCATGGCCAAACTGATCGTTGACGGCCTTGAAGTCGAAGATGCCGATGTGGATGACGGCGAATGGCCGTTGCTGATCCATGCGCTGCCGCAGCCACTCCAGCAGCGCCAGGCGATTGGGCAGACCGGTAAGCTTGTCGTGCCGCAATTCGTGTTCCTCCTGCGCCCGCAGCCTGGTGTGCGCCTCATGCGCCTGCTGTGCAGCCTTGAGCTTTTCCTGCCGCATCTGGATCAGTATCCTGGCCATCGCATAGGCCAGTACCAGCGCCTGGAACAGACCGGCCATCTGGAACACCGACTGGTCGAACGTGACCGTGCGCAGCAAGCCCATGGCGCGCAAGGCATTGAGCAGCACCGCCACCACTTGCGCTGCCACGGCAATCACCATCATCCAGGCGCCGGGCACCTGGCGGATAGCCAGCCAGCAGACAGTCAGAAACACCGGCAGCGTCAGCCATGCTGCCACCAGCGTGGAATATACCGCCCACTGGATGTGGTCAAACACCGCAGGCAGCCCCGATACGGCAGCCAGCGTGCACCACAGCATCAACCCGTTCCACAACCACCGCGGCAGGTGGCTGCGCGCCTTGAGCAGGTCGAACACCAGCGCGGTGTACAGCAGGATGGTCAGCGGCCCCACGATAAAGACAATGCGGCTATGCAGGCCGGGCGCATTCGGCCACAGGAACATCAGGTCGTACGAGGTCTTGGCCATGCTGTAAACCAGCAGGCCTGCCAGCGCCAGGCCATACAGCAGGATGCTGCGCTGCCGCGTGGCGGTGTAGGCGCTAAACGCAACAATGACAATGGCGCCCAGCCCACCGAATATCAGGCCATTGGCAAAGTCTTCCTTCTGCTCTGCTTCCAGATAGGCTTTCTCGGACAGCAGTTGCGGCTGCAGCAACTGGTGCCAGCCATCGAAAGAAGCGCTACGCACATAGAGTTCGACATCGCGGGACGCCGGCACCTGCACCGGAATGCCCTGATGGCGGGTTGGCAGGCTTCTCACCTGCATGGGCAGACGATCACCCATGCGCCCCTGGGTCAGCCGGTTGCCGCTGGCGCTATCCAGCACATACCAGTCCAGGTAGTCCTCGTGCGAAACGCCAAAATCCACTACCACATTGCGGCTGGCACTACTGCCATTGTGCAGGCGCACGCTCAGCCAGTAGACCGCCTTGCTGGCGCCGAAATGAAAGCTGTTCTGGCGCGTATGCCGCCAGTCACAGCTGCGCCGCGCCTCCTCCACCGTCCGCTCCTGCCGGTCCTCGCACCACTGCATCAGCGGCGCCAGGTTCTGTTTTTCATACTGGCTGTCGCCGACATAGCGCGGCACCACCACGGCCTGGCCAACTTGTGTCAGCACCGACTGTGCGGTGACGGACCCCGTCATCACCAGCAATTGCAGCACCACCGCCAGGCAGCCAAGCAGCAGCCATGCCCTCGGCCACGGGGGCAGATCACGAAAGCGCGTCGCCTGTGTTGAAGTACTCGTTACCATGATGCAACCCGATGCTGTTTATTCCGGCGTGCCCTGCACACCATGCCGCCAGCCTGCTTCACTTTGTGCCGCCAATCGCCACTACCTCGCGCGTTGCGGCCAACGGCAGGCTCAGGCGGAATTCGCTGCCGCGATCCAGTTCGCTCCATACCCGTATCGTGCCGCCATGGCGCTCGGCAACCGTCTTGACCATGGGCAGCCCCAGCCCGGCACCGTTGGCACGGCTCTCCGTCGCGCTGCGGTAGAACGGCCGGAAGATATGCAGCAGTGTCTCGTGCGACATGCCGATACCGTGATCGCGAACTACCACGATGCATTCGGCACCCAGCACCTCCACCCGGCACTCGACGGTACTGTTCGCCGGCGAGAACTTGATGGCGTTGCTCAGCAAGTTGCTGATCGCCCGTGCCACCATCTCGCGGTCAATCAGGACTTCTGCCACCTCGGCCGAATCCGCACATAGCAGCTTGACCTCCGCCTGACCGGCAAACTCCCACAGGTCGTCGACACATTCGGCCAGCATCGCCGCCAGGTCGTGGCGATCCACTTGGAAGGATGCGCTTTGCGCCCGCTGCAGCTGGATGAAACCCTCGGCCAGCGCCAGTGCGCGGCGGGTATGACGCTCCAGGCGTTCGATCAGCACCGCCAGCGGCATGGCATCCGGCTGGTACCGCATCAGGCCCAGCAATGCCAGCGACGAAGCTTGCGGCTCACGCAAATCGTGGCTGAGGAAATACAGCGCATCATCGCGCTGCCGCTGTTCGCTACGCTGACAGCTAACATCCATCAGCATCAGCACCGCGCCGGAAATGGCACCGCTGGCAGCAAACACCGGCGCCTGCTTGATCACCAGGTTGCGCCCCTGGATATCCTGCAGTTCGAACTGCTCCTGGGCGGACGGGAAAGCAGCCAGCCTCTGTAGTAAATCGGCGGCGATTTCCGGCGTGGTGGCCAAGGGGCACAGGCAGTTTTCGATATGCCGCCCTTCCAGCTCCGCCGGGGCCGCCACGCCAAACAAGCGGGCAGCCTGCTGGTTGGCCAGGGAGACCTTCAATGCCAGGTCGTACACCATGGCCGCATCCGGCAGGTTGTTTAGCGCATCCACCATCAGGTGGTAGGAACTGCGCTGCTCTGCCAACGCCTGGCGCAGCCGGCGCAGGCTGGCATCCAGGTCCTTCAGCCGCCAGGAGAACAACAAACTGCCCGTTGCCGGCCTGGCCTGCGTAACGCCCAACAGGTTGCCGGACTGCAGTACCAGCGTCAGCGGGCCGATCATGCCGCGCATGGTCCAGCCAATCGCCACAATGCTGTATACCGCGATGACCACCGTCGGCCCCCAGGCAAAGCCGTACAGCGATTGCAGGCAGGCCGACAGCAACAGCAGCGCGGCAATCGCCAGCGGCCACATCAGCAGCGAGCCCACCGGGCTAAGCCGGTACATGATCAACAGCAGCAGTGCCAGCAGCCCCAGTTCCAGCCCCCACTGCATGCCGGAAGACAGCGGGGTGATCAGGTTGCCGGACAGCAGGGAATCAATGGCGTCGGCCACGATTTCCACCGGCTGCAGCCGGCCGTTGGCGGCATCGAGCGGTACCCGCAGCGGCACCGCCAGCCCTGCTGCGGTGGCACCGACCAGCACCACCCGGTCGCGTAGCAGTGAATCCGGAATCGTGCCATCCAGCACATCGATAAACGACACATGTTCGTGGCCATTGCTGTTGCGGCCATAGGCAATACCGATGGTGGAATCACGCAGCCAGCCGGTGCCCGCAGCAATCGAGCCATCCATGTCCACCCCGGCGAAGCCGCGGAAATTGTCCTGGCTTACCCAGTGCCAGGTCCCCTGTGGCAGGTCCAGGCGCGCAGCCTCCAGTACTGCCAGCGCCAGATGCTGCCAGCGCACGCCCCCTTCCGGCCCGGCGTACAGGTGCACGCGGCGCAGTACGCCGTCCGGGTCGGGCTGCAGCTCCAGTTGCGCGCGCCGGTGATACGGCACCATGTCCCAGGAGCCCACCGGCAACACCACGCGCGGCCCCCAGTGGAACAGCGTCTGCTCCATGGTTTCGTCGCGCATCATGCGCAGCCTGGGCAGGGCAATGCTGAAGCCGATGGCCCTGGCCTGCGCCTGCAGCGCCCGGTCTATCAGCTTCGCCTGCAGGTTTTCCGGCCATGGCCATGGCCCCAGCTTGTCCAGGCTGCGCTGATCGATATCGATGATCAGTACCGGCGACTGGTAGCCGCCGGCCGGCGACAGTGCCTGCAGCCCCTGCCAGCGGTCGAGAATGCTCTGGTCCACCATCTGGGTTACCAGGGTGCCGCGCAACAGCAAATACAGCACCATTGCCAGCATGAGCAGCAGGCACCAGGACGCGCGCTGCGAGCGCAGCAGCTGCCACGGCAAGGGCATCAGGATTGCTCCTGCGCTTCATCAACCAGGGTTTCAAGCCGATAGCCCTGACCATATACCGAGCTGAGCTTGTAGCCGTTTTCCGGGCGTAGCCGCAAAAGATTGCGGACGCGGGAAATATGCGTATCCAGCGAGCGGCTCATCAGGTCGGTGCCGGTCGGGTTGGTGGCCGTCCACAGCGAGTCCAGCAGGTATTGGCGTGACAACAGCCGCCCCATATTGCGGAACAAAAACAGTGCCAGCTCGAATTCCTTCTGTTTCAGTACGATAGGCTCGTTATCGATTTCCACCGTGCAGGTGGCGGCGTTGAAATAATAAATGCCCCATTTCTTTTCACCCGCCGTCTGCTTGGGATAAACACGACGCAGCAGCGCGCTGACCCGGGCTGTCAATTCACCGATACGCATGGGCTTGACCATGAAATCGTCGGCCCCGGATGATAAACCTTCGACAATGGCGGCTTCGTCGTCGCGTACCGTCAGAAACAGAATGGGCACCCGCTCCTTCACATAGGTGCGCACCCATTTCACCACTTCCGGGCCACTGGTATCCGGCAGGTTCCAGTCCAGAATGATCAGATCGAAATTATCACGCGACAATTGCCGGGTAAGTTCTTTGCCGGTGGTGAAGGTATGGCATTCATGCCCGATTGCCTTGAGCGTGTACTTGGTCAGTTCAAGCTGATCCTGATCGTCATCGAGAGTAGCTACCCGCATATTCTTAGTCTCCAATTTTCCCTGTTGATCAAGCGGTGTGCCGATTGGCAGTCGGCCAGATATTCAATCGCCGGGCACACCGGAATGCATTACCTAAATGACGACCCGAATGGAATAAAACACAAGTAATTAGCTGTGCTGCCTCGATCTGCCGCAGTACAAACGCATGTAAAAACCGTACCTGGCTACTTGCACCAGCAATCACATATCCACAAGCAGCAAGTACATTGCATCCAAGCAATTGTCAGGTTGAAGCAAAATAATCTCTAACCAATCCTAGCACGCGACATATGGATGAAAAGTGTGTTCGCCAATTTTCGGAATTTGCTTACTATGCCATGCTGATTCCAAGCTATCGCCAGCCATTCATGCCAAAGGTATATTCAATATGCGTTAAACAGCCACTGCCAAGTCTGGTTTCGTTCGTCAATTTCTATATGTAAAAATTTAGTTAAATTAAATCCATATTTATTGACTTGATGTATAGGAAACATCTGAATAGCCAGATTGCACGGCATGAAATTCATCATTTCCGAATCGGCAATAGCAACAACAGGATGGAGACGGGGAGTTGAGACAGGTGGAAGTGACAGGCGATGCACACGGCGACAGGGGAATTGCTCCGCAGACCAGGCCAGCGACAGGCATTAGCCATGCAGCATCGCAAATAATGCAGGGAATCGGAAATGAAAAAACCGGATCGGTTAAATACCGATCCGGCTTTCAGAATCTGGTCGGGGTGAGAGGATTCGAACCTCCGGCCTCTACGTCCCGAACGTAGCGCTCTACCAGGCTAAGCTACACCCCGAATTGAATTGTGATTGCAAGCCATTTGGTCGGGGTGAGAGGATTCGAACCTCCGGCCTCTACGTCCCGAACGTAGCGCTCTACCAGGCTAAGCTACACCCCGATTTATTCTTGCAATGTGGATGAAACTGGTCGGGGTGAGAGGATTCGAACCTCCGGCCTCTACGTCCCGAACGTAGCGCTCTACCAGGCTAAGCTACACCCCGTACTGAATTCATCCGTCGTGAAAGACTGAAAGATCGTTGCGTTTTTGCGCTACAATCTGTCGATCACTGAGGCAAAAGATTATCTATCAAATATGTGGTTTAAGCAACTCTCTTTTTTCCGCCTGGACGAAAACTTCGCCATCGACTCTGACAAGCTGACCGATGCTCTGGTGGCCCGCCCTTTCCAGCGCTGCTCCGGTCTGGAGTGGTTCAGCGAAGGCTGGGTCGCCCCTGCCGGGCACCTGGACAGCCCGCTATTCAGCCAGCGCGGCTACGCCATGCTGAGCCTGCGCCGCGAGGATAAAGTACTGCCGTCCGGCGTGATCCGCGACCATCTGGACAGCAAGGTCAGCCAGATCGAAGCCGAGGAACTGCGCAAGGTTGGCCGCAAGGAGAAACTGGCGCTGAAGGAACAGATCACCGACGATCTGCTGCCGCGTGCCTTTACCCGCTCCAGCCGCACCACCGCCTACCTGGATCGCCAGCGTGGCTGGCTGATGGTAGACAGCGGCACCGCCAGCAAGGCGGAAAACCTGGTGTCGCAGCTGCGCGAAGCGCTCCCTCCCTTCCCTGCCGCCTTGCCGCGCACCGCGCTGTCGCCGCATGCCGCGATGACCGACTGGCTGGCCAGCGGCGAAGCACCGGCGGGTTTCGAGCTGGATGCCGAGTGCGAGCTGAAGGATGGCAGCGAGAACGGCGCAGTAGTGCGCTGCACCCGCATCGACCTGACCGCGGAAGAGATTCGCCAGCATATTGCCACCGGCAAGCAGGTTACCCGCGTCGGCCTGATCTGGCGCGAGCGCATCCGCTTCGTGCTGACCGACCAGCTGCAACTCAAGCGCCTGCAGTTCCTGGACGTACTGCAAGAGGAAGCCAGCCAGGCCGGCGACGATATGGCCAGCCTGTTCGAAGCCACTTTCCTGCTGATGGCCGAAGAGCTGGGCGAGCTGGTGGAAGAACTGGTGGCCGCGCTGGGCGGGCTGGAAGACAGCCAGCAAGCAGCGCCCGTGGCGACTCCCGTCGCCGCCATGCCGGCAGCGGCCGCCGCTGGCGACAGTGACGTTCCCTGGGATTGATGGCATAGCGCGCCAGGCCGTGCGGCCAACCCTCAGGCCCGCACCAGGGCTTCGATGCACGACCGCACACGCACCACGCTGCTGCCCGCAAAAAAATCGCCCGTTCCTGCTGGAACGGGCGGTCTCGGATAACGGTGAGACAGAAGCAACGGGACAGACTCTCAAACGGGGTCTGCATGCAGACTCCGCAGGCACTATTCAGCAAGCGGCGTGCCAGGCTTGCCGCAGCCAGGGCCGGCCCGACTGCGACAATATGGCGCCCTTATGTCATTAAAATGGCAGCAGCATGCCCGGAAACAGGTCGTCATGCCCCGCAATGAGGCCATCGGCCCTGCATCCCGGCATCAAGCTTTCAGTTCGTTAAAAATCGTGTAGGCTTGTAACTGTTTCAAGTTGCAGCCCGTCCCGTCCATGAATATCAAGGCCAGCCGACTCGCCCCTTCCAGCAATGCCACGCCCGCGGAGCCGGTGGAACCGCCGCCGCTGGAAAACGAGACCCTGCTCGCGGGGTTTTCCACTTCCTATGGCGAGCAGCTGCTGGCTGCCAGCAGCAACGGCAGCATCATTTACGTCTTCGCCCGCCGCAGTGTTGCCAAAACCCCGCAATCCGACTTTTTCCGCATCCAGTTCCAGGCCTACACCATGGTGCAGGGCACGCAGTGGAAAAAGATCCAGGGCGAAGCCAGCGACTGGATGAATACCCGCAACTGCCTGCAAGTGTGCGTGGACCACCCGCGCCGCAGCATCTACTTTGGCCCGCGCTCCGGCTTTCTGCTCAGCCCGGAACTGGCCAACCTCGGCCTGACCGGCTATGCGTACGCGCAGGTCATCCAGTGGCTGAAAAGCCACTTTGCCGACTACAGCGTGGCTCCGGCCAACGTGCCCAGCCCGGAAGCGGATGGCGAGGAAGCGCGCATCAAGCGCAATGCGCGCCTGGCGGCGCAGGGCTTCGACTTCGAGTGGATAGACAGCGAACAGCGCGCCGGCCGCTACTTCAAGGAACGTGCCGGCAACCTGATCAGCAGCTGGGAAACCGACAAGGTAACCGAGGTGGCGCCCAACCTGCTGCTGGACACGGTGGCGCGGCTGGACGAAGAGAAGCTGGAACAGCAGAAGCAGATCAACCTGGTGAAGCTCAAGGAGCGTTCGCTGGAGGCCTCGCTGACCAAGGAACGCCACACCAACCTGATTCTTACCGGCGTCACCAGCTTCGTACTGGTGTTTGCCCTGTTCCGCATCTTCGGCCTGTTCTAGCAGCAAACACCCAGCACACCGCCAGGCGCCATATCCGGCGCCCGGCATCCCCTGCTAGCTGAAATCAACCATCGGCGCCTGTGCCAGCGGCAAGCCACCGGCCAGCCAGGCATCAAGCCCGCCAGCCAGCGAAACCACCCGGCAATACCCCATCTCCTGCAACGCTCTGGCCGCCAGCGCGGCACGGCCACCGCTCTTGCAATACAGCAGCAGCGGGCGATCGCCATCCGCCAGCGCCGGATCGGCGGACAGGCGGAACTCCAGCACCCCACGCGGAATATTCACGGCTCCCGCCAGGTGGCCGGCGGCGTATTCGTCCGGTTCGCGCACGTCGATCACCAGCTGCATGGCGCTTGCCAACTGTTGCTGCAGCTGTTGCGGGGAACATTCCTGGATCTGCGCCCTGGCAGCCATTGCCAGGTCGTGAGCGGTGTGCTTGAGCATTGCGGCCTCCTTAAGAAAGTGAAACAGCCAGTCTGCATCCGGGTTGCTGGCTGCCCTGACTTGTATATTATCATTTTTTATATTATGTTTTGCGAAATACAAATCACCCGGAGAACATTCCCATGTTCCGCTGCCATCCACCACGCTCAAGCCTGCTGGCCACCGGCCTGCTTGCCATACCGCTGGCGCTGCAGGCCGCCCCGCTGGCCACCCTGCAGCTGGGTGGCAGCAGCGCCGTACAGCAATACCGCATCCAGGGCGTGATCCAGTCGCAGCGCAGCGCGCAGCTGTCGGTACCGGTAGCCGGCCGGCTCACCCGCCTTGCCGCCCACGCCGGGCAAGCGGTGAAAGCCGGCCAGCTGCTGGCACAGGTGGATGGCGAAGCGGCTCAGCAGAATGCCGCCGCCGGCCAGGCGCAGATTGCTGCGGCCAACGCCCAGCTGGAGCAGGCGCGCCGCGACTACCAGCGCAGCGCCAGGCTCGCCGCCGAGCACTTCCTGAGCGGCGCGGCGCTGGATCAGGCCGGCGCACAGCTGAAGACCGCCGAAGCGCAGGCACGCGCGCAGATCGCCTCTGCCCGCGCCGCCGGCGCCCAGGCCGGCTTGTACCGCCTCACCGCACCGTTTGCCGGCACCATCGCCCGCGTCAACGGCGACCAGGGTGCGCTGGCGATGCCGGGCCAGTCCATCGTGGAGCTGTACGACCCCACCGCGCTGCGGGTGGAGCTGCAGCTGCCGGCCAGCGCCTATGTCGACATCCGCCAGGATGCGCCGGTGAGCCTGAGCTGGCGCGGCCAGGCGCTGAAGGTTGGCCGCATCGAGTGGTTCCCCGCCGCGGATGCCGGCAGCCAGACCCGCACCGTGCGCATCAACCTGGCCGCCGGCAGCCAGCCGGTGGTGGGCGAGATGGCCAGCGCCAGCTTCACTACCCGCGGCAAGGCCGACGTGCGCCTGAGCGTGCCGGCCGGTGCCGTGAGCCACCAGCGCGAATTCGATGCCGTCTACGTGGTGGATGCCACCGGCAAGCCCAGCCTGCGCTATGTGCGGCTGGGCGCGCCACAAGGCGATAGCTACCCGGTGCTGTCCGGCCTGAAGGCCGGTGAGCGCATTGCGGCCAACGCCGAACAGGCGGCTGCACTGACCATCACACACGCAGGTACACACTGATGCACGCCAGCGACAAGATGGGCATCGCCGGTCGGCTGGCGGCTTTTTTCCAGAACGCGCGCATCACCCCGCTGATCGCGCTGCTGGCGCTGCTGCTGGGCCTGTTCGCGGTGCTGGTGACGCCGCGCGAGGAAGAGCCGCAGATCAACGTCACCATGGCCAATGTGCTGATCCCCTTCCCCGGCGCCAGCGCCGACAGCGTGGAAAGCCTGGTGGCCCAGCCGGCCGAGCAGGTGCTGGGGCAGATCGACGGCGTCGATCACATCTACAGCGTGTCGCGCCCCGGCATGGCGGTGATTACCGTGCAGTACAAGGTGGGCGTGCCGCGCATCGATGCGCTGGTGCGGCTGTACGACACGGTAAACAGCCATGCCGACTGGCTGCCGCCTGGCCTGGGCGTGGGCCAGCCGCTGATCAAGCCCAAGGGCATCGACGACGTGCCCATCGTCACCTTCACCCTGCACAGCCGCGACAACAGCCTGGGCAGCTTCGAGCTGGAGCGCATCGCCCACGCACTGGAAGGCGAGCTGAAGCGCGTGCCCGGCACCCGCGAGGTAAGCACCATCGGCGGCCCCGGCCAGGCCATCAACGTGAGCCTGCAACCGCAAAGGTTGGCCGCAACCGGCCTGACGGTGGACGACCTGCGCCACGCACTGGCCGGCGCCAACTTTGCGCTGCCGCTGGGCCAGACCGTGGACCAGCGCGCCATCACGCTGGAGGCCGGCCCCTTCCTGCAGAACGCCCGGCAGGTGGCCGAGCTGATCGTGGCGGTGCGTAACGGCAAGCCGGTCTACCTGCGCGATGTGGCCGAGGTCAGCGCCGGCGCGCAGCAGCCATCGCGCTACGTGTGGTATGGCGATGCCAGGGGGGAGGCGCCGGCGGTAACCATCAGCATCACCAAGCAGCCGGGGCAGAACGCGGTGGATATCGCCGATGCGCTGCTCGCGCGCGTCCAGCAGCTTCACGGCAGCATGCTGCCGGACAACGTTGAAGTCACCCTCAGCCGCAACTACGGCGCCACCGCCAATGACAAGGCGCAGAAGCTGATCCAGAAACTGGCGTTTGCCACCGCCTCGGTGGTGGCGCTGGTGATGCTGGCGCTGGGCCGCCGCGAAGCCGCCATCGTCGGCGTGGCGGTGATCCTCACCCTCACCGCCACCCTGTTCGCCTCCTGGGCCTGGGGCTTCACGCTGAACCGCGTGTCGCTGTTCGCGCTGATCTTTTCCATCGGCATCCTGGTGGACGATGCCATCGTGGTGGTGGAGAACATCCACCGCCACCGCCAGCTGCACCCGGCAGCCAGCCTGGGCGAGCTGATTCCGCGCGCGGTGGACGAAGTGGGCGGCCCCACCATCCTGGCCACGCTGACGGTGATAGCCGCACTGCTGCCGATGGCCTTCGTCTCCGGCCTGATGGGGCCGTACATGAGCCCGATCCCGATCAATGCCTCCATGGGCATGCTGATCTCGCTGGCCATCGCCTTCATCCTCACCCCGTGGCTGGCGCGACGCTGGCTGGCCACGCCCCAGCAGCCGCACCACGGCTTGGCCGCAAAGCTGCAGCCGCTGGCCGGCAAGCTGTTCGCGCCCTTCCTGCACCCGCACAAAGGCGGCCGGGCACGCACGCTGCTGTGGCTGGCCGTGGCCGGCATGGTGCTGCTGTCGCTGGCGCTGCCGGTGGCAAAACTGGTGGTGCTGAAGATGCTGCCGTTCGACAACAAGTCCGAGCTGCAGCTGGTGCTGGACATGCCGGCCGGCAGCCCGCTGGAAGACACTGCCGCGCTGATGAAGGACATGGGCGCCTGGCTGGGCAGGCAGCCGGAGGTGGTCGACTACCAGGCCTATGCCGGCGTGGCCGCGCCGATCAACTTCAACGGCCTGGTGCGCCAGTACTACCTGCGCAGCGGCTATGAAAGCGGCGACATGCTGATCAATCTGCAGGACAAACACCAGCGCAGCGAGGCCAGCCACCGCATCGCGCTGCGCTACCGCCCGGCGCTCAGCGCCATTGCCAGCCGCTACGGCGCACGCATCAAGCTGGTGGAAGTGCCGCCCGGCCCGCCGGTGATGGCGCCCATCGTGGCCGAAGTCTACGGCCCGTCCGCCGAAGGCCGCGCCGGCGTGGCGCAGCAGCTGGAGGCGCTGTTCAAGCGCAGCGGCCATATCGTGGACGTGGACAGCAGCGTGCAGCCGCAAGGCCCGAAAACCGTGCTGCTGATCGACCGCGAAAAAGCCATGCAACGCGGCGTGCCGCAAGCCGACATCGTGACAACGTTGGCCGCAGGGCTGGGTGGCGACAACGCCACCTGGCTGCACGACAACAGCAAGTACCCGGTGCCGGTGCAACTGCGCCTGCCGCTGGCGGCTCAGGCCGATACCGACGCGCTGCTGGCACTGCCGGTGCGCGCCGGCAATGGCAGCGTGCTGCCGCTATCCGAGCTGGTGCACGCGGTGCCGGCGGAGGTGGAGCGCCCCCGCATGCGCAAGGACGGCGTGGCGGTGGACTACGTGCTGGCCGACATGGCCGGCGGCGAGGACAGCCCGCTGTACGGCATGTTCGAGATGCGCGGCCAGCTGGCCGCCATCAAGACCGCCAACCTGCAGCCGCTGGGCGAGTACTTCATCCACCAGCCGCAGGACACCCAGCGCCAGTACGCCATCAAATGGGACGGCGAATGGCAGATCACCTACGAAACCTTCCGCGACATGGGCGCCGCCTACGCGGTGGGCCTGGTGCTTATCTACCTGCTGGTGGTGGCGCACTTCGGCTCCTACCTGATGCCGCTGATCATCATGGCGCCGATTCCGCTGACCCTGGTGGGGGTGATGCCCGGCCATGCGCTGCTGGGTGCGCCGTTCACCGCCACCAGCATGATCGGCATGATCGCGCTGGCCGGCATCATCGTGCGCAACTCCATCCTGCTGGTGGATTTCATCCGCCTGGAGGTGGCCGCCGGCAGGGATCTGGCCAGCGCGGTGGTGCGCTCCGCCGCCACCCGCGCACAGCCGATCGCCCTCACCGGCCTGGCGGCGATGACCGGCGCGCTATTCATCCTGGACGACCCTATCTTCAACGGCCTGGCCATCGCGCTGATCTTCGGCATCCTGCTCTCCACCCTGCTGACGCTGCTGGTGATTCCGCTGCTGTACTACATCGCCTTCCGTGGCCAGCCCGCGGAAACACAACCCTGAGAGGAAACCACCATGACCATAGAACGCGCCATCCGCTTCTTCGCCGGCCTGATGATCCTGCTGTCGCTGGCGCTGGGCGCCGAGGCCAGCCCGCTGTTCGTCAGCACATACTGGTTGTGGCTCACCGCCTTCGTCGGAGCCAACCTGCTGCAGTTCTCGCTGAGCAACGTCTGCCCGCTGGCCATCCTGCTGAAAAAGCTGGGTGTGCCGGAGCAGGCCAGCTGCGGGGCCGGCAAATGACCGCGTGGCGCCGGCAGATGCTGCATCCCGACACCCTCACCCGCAATGGAGCCCACCCATGCTGCAGTGGCTGAAGAAGCTGTTCTCCCCCACCCCGGCGCCCAGCCTGCCGGCCGGCACCCTGCTGATCGACGTGCGCGAGCCGCAGGAATATGCCGCCGGCCACGCCCCCGGCGCCGTCAACATCCCGCTGGCGCAGCTGGGCAGCCAGATCGCCCGCCTGCGTGCCAGCCAGCCGCCGGCGCTGGTGCTGTACTGCGCCAGCGGCATGCGCAGCGCCGCCGCCTGCCGCCAGTTGCAGCAGGCCGGCTTTACGCAGGTATACAACGCGCGCACCCGGCAGCAGGCGGCGGCCTGGCTGCAACAGTCATCGTTTTGTCGCCCGGACACGCCATAGCCGCATCCGGGGCCATGCGGCCAACCTTGGGGAGCCCGGATGCGCCACGCTGATCCGGACTACGGGCCGTGTTGTACACAAGGTTGGCCGCAATAAAAAAACCCCTGCACGAGGCAGGGGAAGCAGTCTTACCAGACCATGGAGAAACTCAGTCTTCCAGCAGGCCATCCAGATGATGCTTCTTCAGCAGCGCTGCGTATTCACCGCTGCTCTTCACCTGGTCGATGGCCTTGTTGAAGCGCTCTTTCAGCGTGCCATCGCTCTTGCGCAGCGCTACCGCCACGCCCTCGCCCAGCACCTTGTCCTTGCGGCCGTCGAACACCGGGCCGGTGAAGGCGAACGGTTTGCCGTTGGCGGTATCCAGGAAGCCCTTCTGCAGCTGCACGGTGTTGCCGAAGGTAAGGTCGGCACGGCCGGAGGTCAGCTCCAGCATCGGGTCCTGCGCGTTCACGTAGCGCTTGATGGTGGCAGCCTTGAAGCTCTGGGTCACGTAGCGGTCCTGCGGGGTACCGGTCTGCACCGCGATCACCTTGCCCTTCAGGTCTGCGGACAGCTGCACGCCCTTGCGGCCAACGAAGCGGTTCTGCATCAGGTAGTACACCTTGCTGAAGTCCACCACCTTGCGGCGCTCGTCGGTGATGTTCATCGACGACATGATGGCGTCGTACTTCTTGGCCTGCAGGCCGGGGATCAGGCCGTCCCACGGCTGGTTGACCACCTCGCACGGCGTCGCCATGGCCTTGCACACGGCGTAGGCGAAGTCCACTTCGAAGCCGGCTACCTTGCCGCTGGCATCCACCAGTTCGAACGGCGGGTAAGTGGCATCGGTGGCGATGCGCAGCGGCTCGGCAGCCTGGGTCAGCAGCGGGGACAGCAGCAGTGCGGCAAATGCGATATTGCGTTTCATGAGTTTCTCCAGAGATTTGTAGTAAGTGTCGACTTAAAAGCGACGGTGTTGCAGCGCCGGCAGGCGCGTGCGCCAGGTCTGTTGCCTGTCTAGATCCAGTGTGGCCAGCGCAATGCCCTCGCCTTCGTCGTGGCAGGCCAGTACCTGCCCCCACGGGTCGATGATCATGCTGTGGCCGAAGGTGCGTTTGCCGCCCGGGTGCACGCCGCCCTGGCCGGGGGCGATGACGAAGGCGAGGTTTTCCACCGCGCGCGAACGCAGCAGCAGCTCCCAGTGTGCGAGACCGGTGGTGTGGGTGAAGGCGGCCGGGGCGGTGATCAGCGCCGGTGCCGGGCCGTGGCGGTACAGCTCGGGGAAGCGCAGGTCGTAGCACACCGACAGCCGCATGCTGCCCCATGGCGTGTCGGCGCTGGTGATCTCGCTGCCCGGCTGCATGGTGTCGGCCTCGGCGTAACGCTCCTTGCCGTCATCGAAGCCGAACAGGTGGATCTTGTCGTAGCGCGCCGCGCACTGCCCCTGCGGGTTGTACAGCAGGCTGCTGTTGCAGAAGCGCTGCGGCTGGCTGCCCTGCAGCGGCAGGGTGCCGGCCAGCAGCCACACGCCATGACGCGCGGCCAGCGCCGCCATGCGCTGTTGCAGCGGGCCGGCGCCGAACGGCTCGGCAATGGCCAGCCGCGCCTGCTCGTCGCCCGGCATCAGGTAGAAGTATTCCGGCAGCGCCACCAGCTCGGCGCCACGGCTGGCAGCCTCGGCCACCAGCGCTTCGGCGCGCGCCAGGTTGGCCGCAAGCTCGTCGCCGGACACCATCTGCACGGCGGCGGCGGTAAAGGTCTGGCTCATGCGGCGCTCCTCAGATGCGGCACAGGCGCTCGGCGCCGGCCTGCAGGGTGGCTTCGTCCTTGGCGAAGGACAACCGGATCACACGCTGGTCGGTGCCATCGCGGTAGAACGCCGACACCGGAATGGTGGCCACGCCGTGCTGGGTAATCAGCCGCTGCACGAAGTCGCTGTCGCTCTCGTCCGACAGGTGGGCGAAGCTCGCCAGCATGAAGAAACTGCCGCGGCTGGGGATCAGCTGCAGCGGCGAATCCTGCAGCGCGTTCACCAGGAAATCGCGCTTTTGCTGGTAGAAGGCCGGCAGCCCCAGGTAGTGCTCCGGCTCGGCCATCAGCCGCGCAATCGCGTACTGCATCGGGGTATCGGCGGCGAACATGGCGAACTGGTGCACCTTGCGGATCTCGTCCATCAGCGCCTGCGGCGCCAGGCAGTAACCTAGCCGCCAGCCGGTAACGTGGAAGGTCTTGCCGAAGGAGGTGACCACCACCGAGCGTGCGGCCAACCTTGGGTGGCGGCTCATGCTGTGGTGCAGCTCGCCGTCGAATACCACGTGCTCGTACACCTCGTCGGACAGCACCACGATGTCGGTGCCCTCGGTAATGGCCTCCAGCCGCGCCACGTCGGCGGCGCCCAGCACGGTGCCGGTGGGGTTGTGCGGGGTGTTGAGCAGGATCATGCGCGTGCGCGGGGTGATGCGCGCCGCCACTTCGTCCCAGGGGATGGCGAAATCCGGCGCCGCCAGCTTGATCACCACCGGAGTGGCGCCCTGCAGCTCGATCATCGGAATGTAGCTGTCGAAGGCCGGCTCGAACACGATCACTTCGTCGCCTTCGTGCACCAGTGCGGTGACCGCCGAGAACAGCGCCTCGCTGGCGCTGGCCATTACGGTGACTTCGCTGTCCACATCGTAGCGCTGGCCGTACAGCGCCTCCACCTTGTCGACGATGGCCTGGCGCAGCACCGGCAGGCCGCTCATCGGTGCGTACTGGTTGTGGCCGGCCTGCATCGCCTCGTGGGCGTAGCGCACCAGCGCCTCGCTGCACGGGAAGTTGGGCGCGCCCTGCGACAGGTTGATGGCCTGGTGCTTGGCGGCCAGCTGGCCGATGACGGTGAAGATGGTAGTGCCGACGTGCGGCAGCTTGGAGCGTTGGGCAATGGGGGTGTGCATGATGTCTCGCCGCGTTGTGGTGTTATGGCGCTATTCAACGCGATGAGGACTTGTGCGACAAACGATTTATCGGCATGTTATGGCTGAGAAAATTTCAGTCATGGAGCGCAGCATGCCGCGCAAGACCCCTCCCCTGTACGCACTGTCGGTATTCGAGGCCGCCGCCCGCCACCAGAGCTTCACCCGCGCGGCCAACGAGCTGTGCCTGACCCAGGGCGCGGTGAGCAAGCAGGTGGCACAGCTGGAGGCGCATCTTGGCTACCCGCTGTTTCACCGCTATGCGCGCAGCCTGCGGCTGTCGGCGCAGGGCGAGCTGCTGCTGTCCTATGTGCAGCGCGGTTTCCAGGTGCTGGAACAGGGCATGGACGCGGCAGCGGCGCTGACCACGCAGCTGCGCATCAAGGCGCCCAGTTGCGTGGTGCGCTGGTTGCTGCCGGCGCTGCGCGACTTTGCCGGCCAGGCGCCGGATATTCCGGTGCAGCTGGCCGGAGTGCATGATCACTCGGTGAATTTCGCGCAAGAAGACGTGGACCTCGCCATTGTCTACAAGCCGCGCACGGCACTGGCAGACAACGAACAGCTGCTGTTCACCGAGGAGTTGACGCCGGTGCTGGCGCCACGGCTGCTGCAACAACTGGGCCTGCCGCTGCAGCGCGAGGCGGATCTGGCGCACTTCCCGCTGCTGCATCCCTCACACGACAAGCGCGACTGGCGGCAGTGGCTGGCCTGGCGCGGCGCCGGCACGGTGGACTACCGCGGCGGCACGGTGTTCGACACCCTGGACCAGGCGATGAACGCCGCGCTGCAGGGCTACGGCATCACCCTGGGCGACATCACCCTGCTGGCGCCGGAACTGGCCGCCGGCGAGCTGCTGGCACCGTTCTCGCCGCCATGGCGCAGCGGCTACGCCTTTGCGCTGGCCTGCAAGCCGGACGAAGCCCGCCCGGCGGTGCATGCCGTACGTGACTGGCTGCTGGCGCGCTGCGGTGAACACGCCACCACGGCCGCAACCTAGGGCGGATGCGCCGCAGGCAATCCGCCACCACATGACACTTTGCGGCCAACCCTAGCCACAGAAACGACAACACCGGCGCAAGGCCGGTGTTCAGGCTGCTGGCAGAACCCCATTTACCTGCCACCGGACCCGGCCAAGCCGGGCCGCCCCTGCCAGGTATTTGAATCGGCAGCCCTCCCTTTTACAAGACAAAGCCCTTTCGTTTCACGAAAGGGCTTTGTCGAAACGCACAACACCGGCGCAGGGCCGGTGTTGTGCATGACGGAAGCCGCGCTTATTCGGCGCTGGCTTCGCCGGCGGTGTCAGCTACCGGAGCTTCCGGAGCTTCCGACACCACGGCGGCTGCCGGAGCAGCCTCCGCCTTCGGCGCGGCCTTGTCGGCACGAGCCTGGCACATGCGCTCGGCGGCGGCCTTTTCTTCAGCAGTCACTTCGCCAACCGCTTTCAGTGCCAGATCGAAACGCTTGCCACCACGGGCCAGTGCCTTCAGGTAGCGCTGACGGCGGCAATGGTTGGCCAGCACGCGCGATACCAGCTGCGCATCGAACTGCGGCAGCGCGGCAATCAGCGCCTCGTGGATGCCCAGCGCCAGCGGGCGGAACTGCTTGAACACGTCGTACTTGGCGTACACGTGGGCAGCGATCATCTCGGTCTGGCTCTTCTTGCTCAGGCTCTGTACCGCATTCTTCAGCGCTGCACCCAGCGCGGTTTCGTTAGCCACTTTTGCTTTGTCTTTCATGGAATTCTTCACAGGGTTTCGCAAACCTCACCCTGAGACGTAAAGCACAGAGTTCTGTTTAGCTGACAATAATTTGCGCCGGATTGTATACCAATCCGGCAGGCGGCGGCCACCACGCGTGCATAGCCACTATCGCCAGGCTGCAACAGCTGGGCGCCTCGAAAAACGCCTGGTTTCCAAGCAAGACAAGGCGCGAGCGAAAAATCCCGACGCGGCATATGGCTGATATGTAAGCAGGGATTTTTCGTGAGCAACGCAGTATCGCAACGAAAGCAGACGTTTTCGAGGTGCCCAGCAAACTGCCCCACCGGGTGGGGCAGCCGGATCAGTCGGTAATTTCGTACCAGTACACCTTGGAGCGTATCTTGGTGCCGATACCGCCGGAGAAGCCGCCCGGGTCGGAAATCAGGCCGAACAACGGCACGTCGACGATATTGCCGTTGCTATCCACCTGGGTCGCCACGGTGGGGTCACCCAGGAAGCCGCTGCCGGCAGTGATGTAGCGGTCGGTCAGCGCCCAGCCGGCAACCCCGTCGGTGGTATCGCTGTATGGCGCGCCATTGCTAAAGTTGAGGATATAGATACGCGCCACGCCCAGTGTCGGCGTGCAGCTGCCGCTGTTATAGCTTGCCGTGGCAGTACAGCCGGTACTGCCGCTATAGGTGTAGCTGTAGTTGGGCATGAAGGTGGCAAAGTACAGCACACCGTTCAGGGTTACCGACTTGCCGGATACCCGCTCGCCGCCCAGCAGGCTGCAGCCCAGGTCACGGCTGGTCAGCGCACCGTTCAGATTGATATACCAGCCATTGGCAGATGCCAGCGAAGACGTTGCCGCCGTCTGTTGGCTGCTGTTACCCAACTGCACCAGATCCGCGGTGGCATCGTACAGGTTGGACAAGGTGTACGGGGTAGTAATGGCATTGGTGGTCAGGCCAGGGTCCTTGATCGAAAAGAACATGTCCTGCACCGCCAGACTGAACGGTTTTTCACGATCACCGGAGCCCAGCTGCACCCGGTCCGCGGTATCGCCAAACACCACGTCCGGCTCGTACATGAACTTGCGGGCACTGGTGCCGCTACCACCCAGCGTGGCGATCTTGTTGACGCTGAAAGTCGGCACCGTATTCGAGCCGGACTTGGCGGTGCCCAGATCCACCCGCCAGACATTGCCGCCGGTATCGCCGGCATACAGCCGCTCCACATAGCCGTTCAGGTCGCGGTCCACGGTGGCAATGCCGCCGGGGATGCTGTAGTCCATGCCGCTTACCTTGGTACAGGTCGGGTTGCTGCCGCTAGTCGTACAGTCGGTGGAGACATTGCCGGATACTGCCTTCCATACCAGTGCGCCGGTAAAGGCATCCACAATGAAAATACCGCGCCCCATGGACCTTGCCGAGCCGCTATCCTCGGCTGCCGCATCGTAGCCGGCACCAAAAATCAGTACCGGGTTGGTATAGCCGGCAATCTTCACCACCTTGGGTGGCGACCAGGTCTGCCCCAGCTCATTGAAACCGGTATCGGCACTGGTATGGCTCCACAAATAGCTGGGAGCCGCCGCCGGATTGGTCACATCAAAGGCATAGATCAGCCGCCCGCCACGTCGCGCAGTCGGGTAGATATACACTTTGTCCATCTTGGTGGAGTCGGTCTTGCCGGTATTGTCGTAGCGCCGGTCGCCATCGGCATCCAGCAGGTAGCTGCCGATCGGGCCATCAAAGAAATATGGCTTCTTGTTGCTGGACGACAGGATGGGCGTGTTGTAGTACAGCCGCCCCAGGCCGGAATAGAACTCCTGCGGCAGGAACGACCACAACTCGCCGCCATCGGCATTGTTGGCCCCGCCCTTCACCGCATGCAGCAGGCCATCGTTGCCACCGTAGTACACCACCACGTCGCGGTTGGCCGGCTGGCCGCTGCGGTTGTAGTTGATCGCCAGCGGGCTGGAGTGCACCACATCGCCGTGCAGGAAACCGCGCACACCCGTAGTCGATCCACCGGATGGATCATCGGAATTCACATTGCGGCCACGTACCCAGTTGATCATGTTGTTGATATCAGAGCTGGAGGTCAGCCCGAACGAGGTATATGGCAAACCGGTAAGTGTTGTGTTCGCCGTATTGAATTGCGTCAAGCCACTGGAGCAGGTCGCGCAGGTATAAATCTTTCGCGTGTCAGTGCTCGCATAATCGTTGCGCAAATGCTCGGCATTACCACCCTTGATGGTCAGCGAGCCATCCGGAATATCCGAGGTGCCACCCGGAGACTGCTGGTCAGGGTAGCTGGTAGCATTCCAGAAGGTGGAACTGGTACTCCAGAAGCTGGTGGAGGTATCGGTAACCTGCCCCAGTGAGTTCACCACCGTCTGCCCATTCTGGTCCAGGTACACATATTTATTACCAGCAAGACCCAGCTGATACTGTTTCAGGTTGCCATGCCAGCGCGGCAGATCGTTCGCATCGGTGCGGAACATACCTACATACACCTGGTTAAGTGTAGTGCCGTAGTTGTTGACACTGTTTGTTACTGCGGCAGAGGTAAATACGCTATTAACCGAAAGAATTTCGTTAAACACACCCTGCAGATCATTCTGGATCTCGCTAGTGCTCGTAGGGTCCACGACCTTGATATAGCGGCCACCACCTACGTTAGCCATGCTTTGTAGCAAGGCCTGCATATCAGGGTAATTGCCACCTGAGGTCTTACTAGGAATGTCAATAGTATAGGTTGTTATGTTTTGTGTACCACCTATATTACCATTTATGTCGGTGCCATGAATATACCGAGACCATTCATCCGCCCAGTCATATTGATAGTGATTTGGATTAAGCGCAATTGTAGATGGTGTATTATTACCATTAATAAGTTTCAGATAAGCGCCAGAATTATCATTATCATTAGTATTGTCACTTACAGGACCATTACTGATATAAATAATAAAATTCTTCTGACATGCATTCGTAGAAGGACTATTATAGTTAGTAGTGTTTGTCAAAAATGCCTTGGGGTCAGTTTTTAATTTAACCCCCGAATAAGCCGCATTGCCAGCGAAATAAAGATATGCTTCACGTATAGCCTGTGATAATTTACCGCCATTACTTCTATCATTCCCAACATCCAATCCGTTGACTATTCCAGACAATTGTGGAATTGTGCCACCAGTGCCAGAGGTCATATTCTGAACAGCATAGCGTACATAACCGCCATCTATCGTACCATTTCCGCTACCCGTTTCCGTAAACATCATCAGCCCTACATTAAAAGCGCCAGATGACAAGGAGCCAAATAGATTTATCAAAGCTGATTTTTCCGCGCTAAATGCCGTATTCCAGTTAGCGGTATTATCCAGAACAATCAAAACATTTGGGGCGGCAGCAGGACTCGCCACATTAGGGTTATTCATGAAAACATCGATATCCTGGTTTTCCAGGTCGGCATAGCTGAGCAGCGCATGCATGCACAGCACTAATGCGAACAGCCACTTTTTCATGTTTTGCTCCTCACTCCCGCCCGCTGGGCTAGAAGCAACTATTCGAGTTCTTGGTCAGCATCCGCACACCTTGATGCGTTACCACCTGGGTACCGGTACGGTTATCGGTAACCGTTGCCTGCAGATCCCATTGCACCGCGTAGGTCTGGTAGCCGGTGGACGAGCTGTCGAACACGCGAAAGCCGGCACAGCTTGGCCGCGCAACCACCACGGTAAAATCGTTGCTGCCATCCTTGTTGCTGTCCACCTGGAAGGTCTGCGGAAAGGCATTGGGGTTGGCAAGCGGGTCAGCAGTTACTGACGCAGGCTGGTTAAGCAACTGATCAAGTATCAGTTGCCCTGCATTCAATGCCTCGTCGTGCGCCTGGCTGTTCGACACAATGCGCAAATGGGTCATGCCCAGGCGGATGCCCAGGGTAACCAGGATGGTGGATATCAGCAGGAACATCAGCGTGATAAACAAGACGTTACCCGCGCTACGTCTATTCACTACCGCCTCCTAGCCCCGACGTTGTTCAGGTAAATGGTCTTGCGAAACAGCTTGTGCTTGTACTTGGCCGCATTCCCCGTCGGGGTGTAGGTGACACCAGATGCCAGCGTATAGACATTGCTATCGGTATAGCCTGCCGTAATCACATTGGAGCGCGCCAGCAGGGTGATGCGCAGCGCTACCACCCTCGCCCACTGGTCCGTGGTGCTGGGCGTGCGGGTATAGGTATCAGGCGCACCATCGTATTGCACCACGATGTTGATGCCGGAAGCGTTAGTAACAGTATGGTTACTACCGGCCATATCCAGCCCGTACTCGATGACCATGCGCTCGATGCCTTCTACCAGCGGCGTGTCGGTATAACCGGTGGCAACACCGGTATCACCCAGTTCCAGCATGCGCAATGTCGGCGCATCACTACCAGAAACACACGTGGTGCCGCTGGTATCCACGCAGCGCCCAATATAGAACGTCCTTGCCAGAAAACGCTGTATATCACCGGCGCTGCCATCAAGATTGGTCAAGTTAAACGAAGCTGCATTGCTACCCGTGGCAATCACCGGATCTCTCAAACGCGCTACGCCTTGTAAATAGACATTTCTGGCTACCAGTGCACCGGAAGCAATAGGCGTCGGATCAACTTCACGCACCAGAAAGGCATCGTTATCGGAATACAGATTGGCACTGGGAAGACAGGTAAAAGCGCTGGACATGGTCGCCGATACTGCACCAAATACTGCAAAAGCCAGGGCGTTAGTACCGCTCGCGGTGGTATACATATATTGTGGATTGGTTTCACATGCGCTGGGCATGGTAGCCGAAGCATCTGGAAAATCATCCATATAGGTATAGCGCCCATAATAGCCGGCAATCTGCACGTACTTGGATAATACATCCATGGCATAGCGGCCATTTTCTATCTGCACAAACTGATTATCCAGTTCGCGCTGATTGCGACTATGCGCCACATAAAAAGCACCGACCGCTGTCAGTAACAGCAAGCCAAGAGTCATGGAAATCATGATCTCGACAATACTAAAGCCAAACTGTGTATGATTTTTCATCATCAATAAGTTGGCGTTAGATTGACTGTCTGTACCCATCGCGCCATCACTCTGCGGTAAGTTTCACTACCATATAGATTCGCTCCACAACTCAAAGCGGCAGGTGGTGCCGTTGTCGCTGTTTTCGCTTGCCAGGCAACCTGGATCAGGACCCCGGATGTATCCTGCGTAATACAGCCCCTGGCTCCTATCATGGCACCGACAGAGCTACTTGCATTACTCACCGCCGCCCCTTGTAACTGCCCAGCCCAGTCCTGCAGATCTGCTGTTGCCATGGCCGCGGTATCGGTAGTAATACTGCCGGAAGCAGTACAACTGCCAGAAATAGTGGAACCCACCCCCAGATAAGACACCGTACCGCTGCTACCATTAGCGGTATACGAGTAATAACAGGAAGCAGCATCCTGATTAGCGCGAAGCTTCTGCGCAATATCGTCAATCAATACCAATGCCTGGGCACGCTGATATGATTCAAACTCTGCCTGGTTCGCCCGCATACTCAGCGAGGCAACACCCAGAAAGCCGATTAAAAAAACAATCAGCGCCACCAGCACTTCTATTAACGTAAACCCTGCTTGCTGTCGGTTAATGGCTACCATATCAGCACCCGCTATCGGCAACATCGGTCAAACCGGACAAATACAACTTAACACAGCGCTGTGAGCCCTGATCGGTTCTTGCCACGGTAAATGATGTGGCCGCAGCAGCCCTGCCATTGCGGTTTACCGATGCAGTCGTCGCGCCGGTCACCGTCAAGTTGTTGTCATTAAAAGTATTCTGTACCGCCAGTTGCAATGTGGGTGAAGCAGTCGTTGCGATTATCCACCCCTGCTGACATCCGCCTGCATTACATGTCAGGGTAATTGTCTGGCTGCGTTTTACCGCTTCCGAACGGGTAAAAATCAATGCGGAACGGAGCTGCTCGGAAGCGGAGCGCACCCGGTTACGAGCGATGAATGCCTGAAAGGCGGGCACCGCCATTGCGGCAAAAATAGCCAGTAAAATAATACCGATCATCAACTCAAGCAGGGTAAAACCATGCTGACGAGTAGGATGGCCCATAATCAATTCCACTTATTGCTAGGCAACTTCTGACCATTTGACATCAGGGTCAGCGTCCCATCCGTAGCTTGCATACCCGTGGTGGCTGGAGTAGCCACAACAGAATATGCAGGCGGACTCGAAGCATTGAACGCCGTTACTGTAATACTGTAGACCTTTGCCACATCTGTCGGCACAGTCACCCCCAAGGATGCCGTGCTACCGGCATAGCTGCGCGCATCCAGTACATACTCTTCCTGTTTGGCCGCTACTTCCGTCATGAATGACTCGGCCGCCGAACGGTTGGTTTTGATGACATACGAAACATATGACGGATACGCAAACGCAGCAATAATGCCCAGAATTGCGACCACTACCATTAATTCGATCAGCGTGAAGCCACGTCGAAAATGACAAATGTGTTTTCTATCAATCATCTAGCATCACCTGTGAGCCGATTTTTCATTATAACGTCTACTCTCAGGGGCGCACGGCGAATGACAATTTCTGAAAACCAGGCGAGGCCTTTCACAGTCGCGGATATAGCCAACAGTGGACAGTACACAACATGATGGATATCGGAAGTGATGCAGGCGGCCGGATCGGCACCTTGGCCGCATGCCAGGGAGGGAGTGTCAAGAAGCACGGTGCGGGCATTACTTCGCGCCTGCTACGGTGGCCAAAGGTTGGCCGCAAGGGATGGGAGCAAGGGCGGTGTTGGTGACCGCCGCCACTTGACAGCAGAAACCACAAAGCCCGCAGCAGCGGGCTTTTTGTTTGACTGATGCGAATCTACGGCCAACGTTGGCCGCAAGGGTGGTCGCGTCGTCGGCTGGGATGAGGGCGCGGGCGGTGGAGCTGGCCCACGCCGCAAAGCACAAAGCCCAGCTTGATTTCTCAAGCTGGGCTTTCTGTGGGGGAGTCTGGCGGTGTCCTACTTTCACACGGGTATCCGCACTATCATCGGCGCTGAGGCGTTTCACGGTCCTGTTCGGAATGGGAAGGCGTGGGACCACCTCGCTATGGCCACCAGACATAAACTGT